>NZ_DATMRL010000608.1:0-3146 GCF_035566355.1 Pedobacter sp. | reverse complement strand
CGCGAAGGAAGTAGGTATACGAAAAGCGATTGGTTCCCTGCGAAACCAGTTGATCAAGCAGTTTTTAACCGAGTCTTTACTGGTCGTTTCGTTTTCATTCATAATATCATTGATCTGTACCTTTCTGATGTTGCCATTTTTCAATCAAATAGCAGAAAAGAAAATGGAGATTCCATTTACAAATCCCTTTTTCTGGTTATTGGGCATTGGATTTACTCTGATAACGGGGTTTATTGCAGGAAGCTACCCGGCATTTTATTTATCTTCTTTCAAACCCGTTAAAGTATTAAAAGGAACTTTTCGTGCAGGACGTTTTACTTCTATCCCGAGAAAAGTTTTAGTGGTACTTCAGTTTACAGTGTCAATCACATTAATTATTGGAGTTACCATCGTCTACAGGCAAATTCAACTCGGTAAAGACCGGCCTGTTGGTTATATAAGGAAAGGATTGATTACGGTCAGGACGCCTACTGATGAAATACATGATCATATTGAAACGGTGCGCCAGGAGTTAAAAAGATCTGGTGCTATAACAGAGATTGCAGAAACAGTCAACCCAGTTACGATGCTTGGTTTTGCTTCAAATGGTTTTCAATGGAATAACAAACCGGCTGATCCGAACTTCTGGATCGGTGTGGCATATATAACTCCTGAATATGGAAAAACGATCGGCTGGCAGATCATTGATGGAAGGGACCTCTCCAGGGAATTTGCAACGGATTCTTCTGCCATGATCCTGAATGAGAGTATGGTAAAGTATATGGGATTGAAAAAACCAGTTGGTACTGTCATTAAGCAAACGATATTTGGGAAAACCACTTCGTATACCGTAGTAGGTGTAGTAAAAGATATGTTGCAGCAATCACCCTACAGACAGGTTAAAGAGACGGTGTATATCCCAGACAACGAAAAAACATACAATGTTGGCATCAGGCTGAATCCGCAAATGAGCACAAGCACTGCACTTGGTAAAATTGAAAAAGTTTTTAAACAATTTGCTCCGGAAACCCCATTTGAATATAAATTTATTGATAGTGAATATGCCAGAAAATTTGGTGATGAAGAACGCGTAAGTAAACTGGCAGGTGCGTTTGCGATGCTTGCTATTTTCATCAGTTGTCTCGGCTTGTTCGGCATGGCATCCTTTGTTGCCGAGCAACGCACCAAAGAAATTGGTGTGAGGAAAGTGCTTGGTGCATCGGTGATGAATTTGTGGCGGTTATTATCAAAAGATTTTGTGGCGCTCGTTATCATTTCCCTGCTCATCTCAACACCATTGGCCTATTATTTTATGCACAGATGGCTTCAGAATTACCAGTTACAAACAGAAATTTCCTGGTGGATTTTTGCAGCGGCTGGCTCGGGAGCTATATTAATCACCCTATTAACCGTAGGCTATCAAAGCATTAAAGCGGCATTGGTGAATCCGGTAACCAGCCTACGCTCAGAGTGAGCTTCGGCTGGCGATGCCTTTATTGAACTTTTATTTCTCCGACTCGTTATAATGATTATTCCACTTATCCATTTCAATGATCACAAAGGAAATTACTATTGCAGCCGGCGGTAAGAATCCGTTGACAGTAAACCGTTTCGGTTATGGTACCATGCGACTCACTGGAGAAGGTATCTGGGGTGAACCGAAGAACCGTCCGGAGGCCTTGCAGATATTGAAATCTTGCATCTCCAGCGGTATTCAGTTTATAGATACGGCCGACTATTATGGCGATGACATTACGAACAGACTCATTGCAGAAGCCCTGTATCCCTATCCTTCGGATCTGGTCATTTGTACCAAGGTCGGTTGTACCAGGAAGCCGGATAAAAGTTGGATTACATATAACCGCCCTGATCAACTACGTGCCAGTATCGACAGGAACCTTCACACACTCAAACTGGAGCAGATCACACTGGTTCATTTCAGGGTGATTGCAGGTGGCGTTCCCTTCAAAGAATCGATGGATGCGATGTTTCAATTACAAAAAGAAGGAAAAATATTACACCTCGGCGTGAGCAACGTAAACACTGATGAGTTGGATACGGCCATGTCCATGGGTTCCATTGCCACAGTCGAAAATATGTATGGTCATGGTCAGCGAATTAGTTTCAATTTTCCTCATGGAGGTGAAAACAGAGGCGGCGAAGTACTGGATACCTGCGAGAAAAACGGTATTCCTTTCGTACCCTTTTTTTCGTTGGTCCAATCTATGCCAAAAAAGGATGATCGTATTTCAACGATCGCAAAAAAATACAAAGCCACAGAAGCGCAGATAAATCTAACCTGGTTGTTACACCGTTCCCCCTGGATTTTACCGATTCCCGGAACCTCTTCCCTGAAACATTTTGAAGAAAATCTACAGTCCGCCGAAATAGAGTTAACCAAAGAAGATATGATTTTTCTCGACTAATCTCATCTTGCCATTTTGATACAGTCACCAACCCAAACCGAACAGAAAATGTATCACAACCGGTCAATGCAAAAACAACTCCTGTTTTATGATATTGATTAACAAGAATATAATTTATGGAATATTATTGGTGATGCATCGTATATAAACCAAAACGGTCATTGCCATGCTGTATAACTATTTCAAAATTGCCTGGAAGAATATTTTAAAGTCCAGGGGACTCAGTGTAATAAACATTTTCGGATTGGCCATCGGCATCAGCGCCAGTTTGGCCATCTGGTTTATCCTTCAACACGAACTGAGTTATGATACATTTCATCCCGACAGAAACCGGATCTTCCGATTGGTTTCTGATTTTGGTGGAACGGGGGACCACCGCTACAGCCCTGCAGTCCCTATGCCCACTGCGGCCGAGGCGAAAGAGAAGCTAACAGGTATCGAGACCATCACCTGTTTTCATAATTATAATGCAACGGTTACCATTCCCAATCACGGCGCTGAACCCAGGCAATTTCCCAAAGTGTCCGACGCAGAAAATAACAACAATTTGATATTCGCTGCACCGGAGTATTTTAAAATCTTCAATTATCAGTGGCTTGTAGGCAATCCGGCTTCTGCATTAACAGAACCTTACCGGGTAGTGCTTTCCACTCGAGAGGCACTTAAATATTTTGGCAGCTCAGACTGGGAGAACCTCATCGGCAAACAGGTGATCTATGATGATACCATTAAAACAACCGT
>NZ_DATMRL010000607.1:0-5043 GCF_035566355.1 Pedobacter sp. | reverse complement strand
CGCCAAAAACGATAAAGTATAATTTAAAGAACAAAAATATTTAAAACTAAAAAACCCCACCAATAATGAAACTAAATTTGAACATTCAGCCTCTAAGCAGTTGGTTAAACGTAAAAAACGAGCCATTAATTATCTCTGGTCCATGCAGTGCTGAAACTGAAGAACAATTATTATCTACTGCACATTTATTAGCCGCCACAGGAAAAGTATCTGTTTTAAGAGCTGGAATCTGGAAACCACGTACCCGTCCGGGAGAATTTGAAGGTATCGGAAGCATTGGTCTGGAATGGTTAAACAAAGCCAAAGAGCAAACGGGCTTGCCAACAGCAGTTGAAGTAGCCACTGCAAAACACGTAGAAGAAGCATTAGCAGCGGGCGTGGATATCCTATGGGTAGGTGCCAGATCTACAGCAAACCCTTTTACTGTACAGGAAATTGCCGACGCATTAAAAGGCGTGGATATCCCTGTATTGGTTAAAAACCCTGTAAACCCAGACTTGTCTTTATGGATTGGTGCCTTGGAAAGAATCAACAATGCCGGAATCACTAAATTAGGTGCGATCCACAGAGGTTTCTCTTCTTTTGAAAAAAGCTCTTTCCGTAATGAACCAATGTGGGAACTGGCCATTCAGTTGAAAACACTTTGCCCGGGATTACCAATCATCAACGATCCAAGCCATATCTGTGGTAACCGCGAACTGATCCCTTATATTGCACAAAAAGCACTGGATCTTGATATGCAAGGTTTAATGATCGAGTCTCACATTGATCCTTCAGTAGCCTGGACAGATGCCAAACAACAAGTTACCCCTGCCGCTTTAGCAGAACTTGCAGAACGTTTCAGCCTTCGTAAACCAGAATCTAAAAACGAAGAATTTACAGATAAACTGGCCGACCTAAGAAAACAAATTGACAAAATCGATGACCTGATGATCCAAAAATTAGGCGAGCGCATGGCTATCGTAGAAAAAATTGGTCAATACAAAAGAGATAACAACGTAACCATTCTACAGGTAAACCGTTGGGATGAGATCATGCAAAAAAGAACTGCCTTTGCAAAAGCACTGAACCTTGACCTGAACTTCACAGAGAGATTCCTGGAACTGGTACATGGCGAATCCATCAGAAAACAAACAGAAATCATGAATGCTGGCAAGGCCGAAAAAGGAATTGCTGCAGAAGCACACACCGAAGTTAAAGCCTAACAATGAGTAAAAATGCGCTTGTTTCTTTTAATGGGAACAGACATATAGACACAGAAATTACCCTTACGGGTTCTAAAAGTGAGTGCAACAGAGCATTGATCCTGGCCGCACTGAGCAAAGGAACTGTAACAGTAGAAAACATGTCTAATGCTGCAGATACCGTTACTTTAGACCGCATTCTGAACAATATTCCGCAAAATCATCCACATCAGCATACCGTTGATGTGGGGCCTGCGGGTACAGCAATGCGCTTTCTTTCAGCATATTTATCTGCCGCAAATGGTAATTTTCTACTTACCGGGACAGAAAGGATGAAACAACGGCCGATTGGAATCCTTGTAGAAGCACTGAAAGCAATTGGTGCAGAAATCACTTATGCAGGAGAAGAAGGTTTTCCGCCGCTAAACATCACAGGTCCTTTAAACCAAAAAACCAATACGGTAAAGATTAAAGGCGATGTAAGCAGCCAGTACATCTCTTCATTATTAATGGTGGCCTCTGCATTAAAACATGGGCTTACTTTAGAAATAGAAGGTGAACTGACTTCTCTTCCATACGTGAATATGACGCTGGATATGCTGAAAGAAGCTGGCATTACACACAGCTGGTCTGAAAACAGGATCACCATCGAACCACAGCCTTTCCAATCTGCCACACTAACTGTAGAGCCGGACTGGAGCGCTGCTTCTTATTGGTATGCTATCGCGGCCCTCGCAGAGAAAGCGCAGATCAGCTTACCTTACCTGAAAGATAAAAGTCTCCAGGGAGATAGCCGCATCCGTGAAATTATGCTCGCTTTTGGCGTACAAACAACAAAAACGTCCAATGGCATCTGTCTAATCAGTTCTGATAAAAACTTCGGCAAGGAAATTCTTGATTTGAAAGATTGTCCGGACCTGGCACAAACTATTATTGTTTGTGCGGCGGCACTTAGAAAAAACCTGGTCTTTACTGGACTTGAAACCTTAAAGATTAAAGAAACAGACCGGGTAAAAGCGCTGCAGAATGAACTGGCTAAAATTGGCGTGGTTTTAACTGAAAACAATAAGGTATATACCTTAAATTGCGACAAACTTGAATTTCCTGAACGCGTTAGCTTCGCTACTTATGAAGACCACAGGATGGCCATGGCTTTTGCCCCGCTAGCCTTGCTGATCAAAGAAGTAGTGCTGGAAGAAATGGATGTGGTTGAAAAATCCTATCCCGATTTCTGGAGAGACTTACAAAAAGCAGGTTTTACCGTAAATGAAATCTAATTTTAAATAAAAAAATATGGCTGGAAATACCTTCGGGCAATTGTTTAAAATATCCACCTTTGGTGAATCACACGGAAAAGCGATCGGGGTTATCATCGACGGTTGTCCTTCACAATTACCTATAGACATGGAATTTATCCAGTCGGAACTGGATAAAAGAAGACCAGGGCAATCCAAGATCACCACCCAGAGAAAAGAAAGTGACACTGTAGAGGTTCTTTCCGGGATTTTTGAAGGTCAAAGTACAGGAACGCCAATTGCATTGCTGATTCCTAACGAAGACCACAGATCAAAGGATTATGAACATAATAAAGATGTTTACCGTCCGTCACACGCCGACTATACCTATGACGCCAAATATGGCATCAGAGACCATAGAGGCGGCGGCCGTTCTTCTGCCCGGGAAACAGCTGCACGTGTTGCAGCTGGTGCTGTAGCTAAATTGCTCCTCAAGCACCATGGAATCGAAATATTTGCCCATGTTTCTGCGGTCGGAAAGATCAACGCACCTCATCTTGACGACCTTAAAATCGACGAATTGCTTCAGATCAGAGAGGAAAACATTGTACGCTGCGCAGACCCGGCAACGGCAAAAGAGATGATCGAATGCATTGACGCAGTTAGAAAAGATGGAGATACCATTGGCGGTAAGGTGAGTTGCATGATTCGTAACTGCCCTCCCGGCCTGGGTGATCCGGTTTTCGATAAATTACATGCAGATCTTGGCAAAGCAATGCTCAGTATCAATGCAGTACATGGATTTGAATATGGTTCTGGATTTTCAGGCAGTGAAATGAGAGGATCAGAACACAATGACATCTTTCTTCCCACCAGTGGAGCCCCTAAGACGCTGACCAATTTTTCTGGTGGTATTCAAGGGGGAATCTCCAACGGTATGGAAATCAATTTCACCGTTGCATTTAAACCTGTAGCCACCATTATGCACAATCAGCAAACCATTAACGCAGCCGGAGACGCCGCAGAGATCAAAGGCAAAGGACGCCATGATCCCTGTGTGGTTCCAAGAGCAGTCGTTATTGTCGAAGCTATGGCAGCACTGGTCCTAGCAGACCATTTGCTCAGAAACAAAACAAGCAGGCTATAGCCTGCTTGTTTTGTTTCAATCGTTTGAGATCCTGAGATAAACTCAGATCGACGAAGCAATTTAAAAAATAGAAGGATATTTAGAAGCATTCGTATCGTGCATCATCTTGTAAACCGCTTCAACAACATCATCCACTGAAGGTTTGCTGAAATAATCTCCATCAGAACCATACGGCGGGCGATGTGCTTTTGCAGCTAAAGTTTTAGGCTGTGCATCCAAAGCATAATAGCCTTGCTGGTCTTCCAGAATCTGCTGCAGAATATAAGCACTTGCGCCACCTGGAACATCCTCATCAACAACCAATAGCTTATTGGTTTTCTGTAAAGAACCTGCACAAACTTTGTTCAAGTCAAAGGGCAACAAAGTCTGCGGATCAACAATTTCTACAGAAATCCCCATTTGAGCCAATTCCTCTGCAGCTTCTTCCACTATACGTAAAGTGGAACCGTAAGAAACCACAGTAATATCTGTACCTTCCTGAATAACCTCAGCCTGCCCAAGCGGAACAGTATAAGATCCAACATTTTCAGGTAATTTCTCTTTCAAGCGGTAGCCATTCAAACATTCAATAACAATAGCAGGCTCATCAGAACGGAATAAGGTATTATACATTCCAGCAGCCTGGGTCATATTACGAGGTACACAAAGATGTAATCCGCGCAACGAACCTAAAATCATTGAAATTGGGGATCCCGAATGCCATACACCTTCCAGTCTGTGTCCGCGCGTTCTGATGATCACCGGCGCTTTCTGTCCGGCTTTAGTCCGGTAAGATAAACTGGCCAGATCATCACTCAAAATATTTAAAGCATATAGCAGATAATCCAGGTATTGAATCTCCGCAATTGGCCGTAAGCCACGTAAGGCCAATCCAATCCCCTGTCCTACAATAGTCATTTCACGAATACCCGTATCGGTAATCCTCAGCTCACCATATTTAGCCTGTAAACCGGCAAAACCCTGATTTACATCTCCAATATTACCCAAATCTTCTCCAAAAGCTACCAGACGCGGATCGCGGGCAAAATTGGCATCGAAACAAGCATTTAAAATCTCCCTTCCATCTACCATTTTTCCCTGGTCCTCGTATTCCGCTGCCACCTGATCAACCAGGAACGGACTTTCTTTTCCGTCTGTAAACAGCTTAGAATTGTAACGATCTGCATTCAGGTCTTCCTGATCTGCATACCATTGTACAAGTGCACTACGCTCTGCAGATGGTTTATCTATCGTTAAGCGCAACGCTCTTCTTACAGAAGAAAATACTTCTTTACGTTGGGCATCCGCAGCACCGGATAATTCCGATGCAATTTTAGCTAGCCTATTATCCCCTTTGGCTAAGGCAGAAACCATATTAACTACCTGATCTTTTTCCGTTTTAATAGAAGCCAGATATTCATTCCAGGCTTCTTTTTGTGCATCGCGCACCAGTTGTTTAGCCGTTGCTTCCAACTCGGTAATCTCTTCTTCCGTAATC
>NZ_DATMRL010000606.1:0-3344 GCF_035566355.1 Pedobacter sp. | reverse complement strand
TCAGAAGTGCTGATATCTCCACTCAATTTCATGTAATCTAAAGAGGTATTGTTTTGTGAGACCAAACCGTTCTGTACGAGATTCATTCCCGGATTAATGATCTTAAAGTCAAAATCAAATTCTTCAAGACCTTTCTCTGTGTCTGTTACTTTAGAAAGATTAAAGGTACCGGTATATACTTTTCCAGATTGGAGCGGCTCGTCTGGTCTGAATTCCACAGTTTGGGCGTCAATCCAGTAAGTTTTTCCTTTAACTCCGGGAGAGAAGTCAAAAAGATCACGGTCATCAGGTGCTCCGATGGTGCCCATTGTTTTTACCTGGCTGGCCAGACGAATCCGGATGAAACTTTTTTTAGATACGGTGCCAGAAGTATAGGCCTCAATGTATTTGGAGTAAGCCTGATTACTTTCGTTGCTTTTTTTCTTTTTAAAAATGAAGAAAGAAGCGATTCCGATCAGTACCAAAGCAATGGCGCCGACCAGGATTCGTTGTTTGTTTTTGCTCAGTAGGGTAGACTGGGTAAATTTCATACGCTGTTCGTTAATAGATGCGAGGGAAATTACCAAAAAAAAAGGGGGAAAGAAAATTATTTGATCATTACGCCGGGTTTGTTGATCAATGGAATCTTAATTAAATTGTCATCAACAATGCTTTCAGGAAGGAAAATGAATTTTTTATCATAGATGGTTCCGTCAATATAATAACTCAGCCAATATTCATTGGTCAAACCAAATACAGCTGTGTCAATGGCTTCTACACCAGCGTACGTCATCGGTTCCAGATCACCCAGAAAATGACGAAGTGTTGAGGTTCTGACCATTACACCGTCTTTTTCACCGTAACCTTTGGAGCTGATCAGCACGTTGGTGATCAGCTCCTTTTTCAAGTTAATGAAATAGACGGTCCAACTCTCGGTTTCTGGAGTTTCGCCCATGAGCACAACAGCCATGGCTACATCTTCTACAATATTTTCCGGAAGATCTTTCTTCATAACAAGCTAGGCCTAATATTATTTCTTTTTTGCAGGAGCTTTTTTAGCTGCAGGTTTAGCTGCTGCTTTTTTCTTTCCGGCTGTCTTTGATTTTGCTTCAAATGCATTCGGAACTTGCTCTACAATTAGTTTTTTAACTTCTTCAAGGGGAATATCGGCCAGATCCTCAGGTGTATATTTTTCGCCTGTTGCCGGATTCTTACTTAGCTTTAGCATTTCCTTTCCAAAACGGATAAAAGGTCCCCATCTACCGTTTTCAATAGCAATTTTTTCAGACGCCCATTGCTGGATAAACCTATTGGCTTCTTTTTCAACTTTTTTGCTGATCAGTTCGGCAATATCTGAATCGCTCAGGTTATCAAAATTGTAAGCTTTAGGAACGTTAATGAATAGGTCGTTCCATTTAATAAATGGCCCAAACCGACCTGTTCCTTTGGTTACCGGCAAATTTTGATAATGTGCTACAGGCGCATCTGCAGTTATCTTTTCGTTGATGATTTCGATGGCACGGTCTCTGTCTACTGAAAGTGGGTCTTCGTTTTTAGGGATGGAGATAAAGGTATCGCCCCATTTCACGTAAGGACCAAACCGACCAACTCCAACAGAAACTTCTTTACCCTGATAGTCTTCCAACTGGAAAGGCAATTTGAATTGCTCTAAAGCATCTTCCAGGCTAATGGTGGCCACAGAAAGTGATTTAGGCAGGCTTGCATAACGAGGTTTTTCTTCATCCTCATTTTGTCCAATCTGAACCAATGGGCCAAATTTACCAACTTTGGCATATACATTTTTTCCGGAAACAGGGTCTGTGCCCAGCAGACGCTCGCCGTTAGCGCGATCAGCGGTTTCAAGGGTTGTTTCTACTTCCTGATGAAATGGTGTATAGAAGGAGTGGAGCATTTTTGTCCATTCCTGTAAACCCTGTGCGATTTCGTCGAATTCTTTCTCTACTTTGGCCGTGAAATTAAAGTTAACGATGTCTTTAAAGTGTTCTACTAAAAAGTCGTTGACTACTTCACCTATATCTGTAGGGAAAAGTTTGGCCTTTTCTGCACCGGTCATTTCCGTTTTTAACTGTTTACTTACCTGTCCGCCAGCCAGGACAATAGAAGTAAAGGCCCGTTGCTTTCCTTCTCTGTCTTCCTTAACCACGTAACCTCGGTTTTGAATGGTTGAAATGGTTGGGGCATAGGTAGACGGTCTTCCAATACCTAGTTCTTCCAGTTTTTTAACCAGACTGGCTTCTGTATATCTTGAAGGCGGGCGGGAGAAACGTTCTGTCGCATTCATTTCTTTTAACGTCAGCGATTGTCCTTTAGCTAAAGGCGGCAGCATATTGTTGTTGTCGGTATCTTCGTCGTCGTCGTCGTTTGATTCGAGATAAACTTTTAAGAACCCGTCAAATTTCAATACTTCACCTTCGGCAACAAGGTTTTCTTTACGGCTGCTGATATCGATAGTTGCTGTTGTTTTTTCAAACAATGCTTCACTCATTTGCGAGGCAATTGCGCGCTTCCAGATCAATTCATATAATCTCTGTTCAGAACTGTCGCCAGAAACGGTATGCTGACTAAAATAGGTAGGTCTGATCGCTTCGTGAGCTTCCTGAGCACCTGCTGATTTCGTTTTATATGTTCTGGTATGAAGATATTTATCGCCGTAAGCCGATTTGATTTCACTTGCCGCTGCCTGGATGGCTGTTTCAGAAAGGTTCACTGAATCGGTACGCATATAGGTGATTTTACCACTTTCATACAGTCTCTGTGCAACCTGCATGGTTCTGGAAACTGAATAGCCCAGTTTTCTGGAAGCTTCCTGTTGCAGTGTAGATGTGGTAAAGGGTGCTGCAGGATTTCTTTTGGCCGGCTTGGTTTCTAAGCTGGAAACACTAAATGATGCTGCTACACAGTCTTTTAAAAATCGCTCTGCGTCTGCTTCATGGTCAAATCTTTGCGGCAATTCGGCTTTAACTAATTCTCTTGCATTGCCAGTGGTGAATTGTGCAGTAATTTTAAATGCTGCTGAAGCCTGGAATTTATTATACTCCCTTTCTCTGTCTACAATTAAACGTACAGCAACAGATTGTACGCGTCCTGCAGATAGGGAAGGTTTGATCTTTTTCCATAAAACAGGTGAAAGTTCAAAACCAACCAGCCTGTCTAAAACACGTCTGGCCTGCTGTGCAAAAACCAAGTTGTAGTCAATTGTTCTTGGGGTATCAATAGCTTTGAGGATCGCAGGCTTAGTGATCTCATGGAAAACAATTCGTTTGGTTTTGTTTTCCTTCAGGCCCAGTGTTTCGTATAAGTGCCAGGATATGGCTTCTCCCTCGCGGTCCTCATCGGATGCGAGC
>NZ_DATMRL010000605.1:0-5799 GCF_035566355.1 Pedobacter sp. | reverse complement strand
AAAGAACGCAAGCCCAGGATATCACAATACTGCCCCATCACTGCGGCTGCTTCGCGAATATGCTCTACAGTAGTACCATTCATCACAACACCGTCCTGTGTTTCCAGTGCCCAGCCCTCCTTATCCATATTCATCACCATCACACTCATTCCCAAATTGATCGCTGCTTTTTGCGTACTCAAACGGGTACGCAAACTTGGGTTAAGAAACACCAGCCCAAGGGTTTTATTCTTTCCCAAATGCTGGTCTGCATAGGGATTGTTCTTTAGATCCAGAGCTGCTTTCACCAGCTGCCCGATATCCTCAACGTCTTTTACTGAAGTGAATTGGTTCATTTCTATCCTCTTAAAATAGTTTTAAATTTATCTAAAAACTGATCGGCCTGTTCTTTCGTCAAATTCAATGCAGGTAACAACCTGATCACATTTGGTTTGGCTTCTCCTGTAAAAATATGGTGTTTGAATAACAGTTCTTTCTTCACATGTCCCAGTTCTTCCGGTAAATCAATACCGATCATCAGACCTCTTCCACGCACTTCTTTGATCGCCTCAATCTTTTTAAGTTCCGAGATCAGGTAAGCGCCTACTTCTTCTGCATTTTTCATCAACCCATCCTGCTCCATCACCTCAAGAACAGCCAAAGCAGCCGCACAAGCTAAGTGATTTCCACCAAAAGTGGTGCCCAGCATACCATGCCAAGGCTTGAATTTCGGCGCAATAGAGATTCCGGCAACAGGGAAGCCATTTCCCATCCCTTTAGCCATGGTATATACATCAGCATTTACCCCAGCCACATCATGAGAATAAAACAGGCCTGTTCTGCCATAACCACATTGCACACTATCGGCAATATAGACCGCATTATAAGCATCACAAAGACTACGGATTTTTTGAAGAAAAGGTACCGAAGCCTCTTTAATTCCTCCAACACCCTGTATCCCTTCTATAATTACGGCGGCAATTTCATTGCCATAGTTACTGAATGCTTCTTCTAAGGCTTCAACATCATTATGCGGCAGAAATACAATATGATCTGTCTCATTAACAGGAGCAATGATCTTCGGGTTATCTGTAGCCGACACAGCCAGTGAAGTCCTTCCGTGGAATGCACCTTTAAAGGCGATCACTTTTTTTCTTCCATTATAAAAGGAAGCCAGTTTTAAAGCATTTTCATTAGCTTCTGCTCCTGAATTGCATAAAAACAACTGGTAGTCTGTCTTTCCTGATACCTGGCCTAGCTTATCTGCAAGAGCCGTTTGCAAAGGAATTTTCACAGAATTGGAATAGAAACCAACTTTATTGAGCTGATCTGTAACTCTTTTTACGTAATGCGGATGCGTATGTCCTATTGAAATTACGGCATGTCCTCCGTATAAATCAAGGTATTCCTGTCCGCTTGCATCCCAGACTGTACTGCCGGAAGCTTTTACAATTTCTATATCATTTAGTGGATAAACGTCAAATAAGTTCATTTTAATATTTTTAACTGGTGTACAAATTGATTTTAGAATGCTGCCGCTTTAAGTGCCAGGCCTTGCCGTTCCTCCAGTCCAAACATTAAATTCATGTTCTGAACTGCTTGTCCGCTCGCGCCTTTCAGCAGGTTATCAATTATACTGACCACAAAAACCTTATTGCCATGTTTTTCTACATGCAGAAGCCCTTTATTCGTATTCACCACTTGTTTCAAATCTATATTCTTTGCACTTACGTGTGTAAATACGTGTCCTTCGTAGTAGGATGCATATAAATCCTGCAATTCTTCAGCAGAAAGATCAGATTCGGTATAAACTGATGCCAGGATTCCTCTTGTAAAATCGCCTCGCTGCGGAATAAAATTCAAAACGCTGTCAAATCCACCATCCAGCTGTACGAGGCTTTCGCCAATCTCATTTAAATGCTGATGTTCAAAAGCCTTATAAACCGAAAGATTATTATTTCGCCAACTGAAATGAGAAGTAGCCGCCAAACTTTGACCGGCCCCGGTAGAACCAGTTGTTGCATTGATGTGTACCTCTCCTTTTAGCAAACCTTTGGCCGCCAGTGGAAGCAAGGCCAACTGTATACAGGTAGCAAAACATCCAGGATTAGCCACATAATTTGCTGTTCTGATGGCCTCACGGTTAAGCTCCGGCAAGCCATATACCCACTGATCCGCGGCATTCGCCTTTAGTCTGAAATCCTGGCTCAGGTCAATGATCTTAATGGAAGGCGCTATAGGATTGGCCGCAAGAAATTTCTTTGCATCACCATGGCCCACACATAAGAATAAGACATCAATATCCGCTGAAAGGGTACCTGTAAAACGAAGGTCCGTGTCACCAAAAAGATCGGTGTGCACGTCTGAGATCAGATTGCCTTCATTACTATTGCTATGTACAAAAGCAATCTCTACCGAAGGATGATTGACCAGGATACGCAGCATTTCACCACCTGTATAGCCCGCACCACCAATGATACCTGCTTTAATCTTCATGTTTATTCACTTTATGCCAGATCATGACCTGGTTGCCAAAAATTTTAGAAAAGCCTTTCACGTCCTCACCAGACCAGGCATTGTTCATCTCTCCGTAAGAACCAAATTTATTGCTCATTAAGTCATGCTCAGACTCAATTCCAATAATCTGGAAGCGATATGGTAAAAGTTCAACAAATACTTTTCCGCTTACTGTTTCCTGTGTATCTGCAAAAAAAGCTTCGATATTTCTCATGATCGGATCATGGAACTGACCTTCATGCAACCAGTTTCCATAGAACGAACCCAACTGGTCTTTCCAGGAAAGCTGCCACTTGGTTAAAGTATGCTTCTCTAAAGTATGGTGCGCCTTAATGATCACCACGGGAGCCGCGGCTTCAAAACCAACACGTCCTTTTATTCCGATGATGGTATCTCCAACATGGATGTCCCGTCCAATTCCATAAGGTTGAGCAATCGCCTGCAGTTTCTGTATAGCCCTAACCGGAGCCAAATCCTCTCCGTCGATCCCAACCAGCTCTCCTTTTTCAAAACGCAGCTCCACTTTGCGTGGTGCCGTTTCTGAAACCTGTGTTGGCCAGGCTTCTTCAGGCAGGGTTTCATGAGAAGTTAAAGTCTCTTTACCACCCACTGAAGTACCCCAAAGGCCTTTGTTGATAGAATATCTGGCTTTTTCTGCGCTATATTCTACGCCATGTTTCTGTAAATATTCAATTTCCGCTTCGCGGGATAATTTCAAATCTCTGATCGGTGTGATGATTTCCACATTCGGTATAATGATGTTAAAAATCATGTCAAAACGAACCTGATCATTACCGGCACCAGTGCTACCGTGAGCCACATAATCCGCACCGATCTTTTTTACATAATTTGCAATTGCAGTTGCCTGGCTTACACGCTCCGCACTTACAGAAAGCGGGTAAGTTGCATTTTTCAACACATTTCCAAAAACAAGATATTTAATACATCCCTCATAATAATTGGCCGTTTCATCAACAACAGCATGAGAGGCTACGCCAAGCGCATAAGCCCGTTTCTCAATTTCCTGTAATTCGTTTTCAGAAAAACCACCTGTATTTACAATTACAGAATGTACTTCCAAACCACGGTCCTGTGCTAAATAAATACAGCAAAATGAAGTATCTAAACCTCCGCTAAAAGCTAAAACTACTTTCTTCTTCATGAGTCTTTATTGTGTTTTAAGGGTAATGGACCTGCATACGCAAATCCTTCGGCAACAATTATTTAAATAAAACTGGGATTAACATAAGCAAGGATTTAAAGCCCTTATTCGATTCTTTGGGTTTCAGCACCAATCGTTGTTTGATGCGCATAAAACGCTCGTACAACTTTGGTTTCTTTTGCAGTTCCTCTGCAAATTTCTTGGCCACGTCGTGTTTTTTGGTTTCCGGATCATAGAGCATCGCCGTACACATGCAGTTCTTGCGCTCTTTCATGGTCAGGATTTCAAAATTCACACAACTTTGACAACCTTTCCAGAATTCCTCATCCTGAGTAAGCTCGGAATAGGTGACAGGCTCATAACCCAGATCTGAATTGATCTTCATTACAGCAAGACCTGTGGTTAGCCCAAAGATCTTTGCTTTAGGATATTTCTGTCTGGATAATTCAAAAATTTTGTGTTTAATGGCGTTGGCCAAACCGGCTTTTCTATATTTCGGACTTACGATGAGACCAGAATTGGCTACAAATTGTCCATGGCTCCAGGTTTCAATGTAACAGAAGCCAGCCCAGGAGCCGTCTTTATGAAAAGCAATTACTGCCTTCCCGTCCGACATTTTCCCTGCAACATACTCCGGCGAACGTTTTGCAATACCCGTACCACGGGCTTTTGCAGACTCCGCCATTTCCTCGCAGATTTCTTCTGCAAAGACACGATGTTCAGGAAGTGCAACCTGCACTATAAAATCGTTTATATTCATTAATAGGATAACGAAAAAAGATAAAAATTTTGATTAATTGTTTTTTGAGAGGCAATCCTCTATGATTGAGTAAAGATATCACTCAAATACGGGGTGTATAATTTTGCCGGTTTGTTGTGACAGAAAATATGGGTCGCAGACGTTCAATAAACAAGCTTCTGGAAGCAATATTTTTTGCTTCTAAGATGGAAAGTTTATGGAGATTCGTCTTGATCATTTTCTGTATATATTCCCGCTTTAAATTACTTGAGGCGCAAAGGTTTAAATAAATATTGAGTTGTGCAATAAGTTTTTCATTTTTTTACATTTTATCTGTCATTTTAAGCTCAAAAAAAACTTTATCCCCCAAAGTTTTAAAAAACCTCTTTTTGACTGCGATTTTTAGTCATTTATCCAAAGGCTAAACCCTTAGGGAGATTTCTTAATTTTCAATGAATACCACTCAATTTATAAGCCAAAACCTCCGTAATTTTTAAAAATGAATTTCTCCTTACAATAGCGTCTGAACAAATGTAATGGCGAGTTGTTAGATTTACATAAAAAACAAGTTATGTCTTTATTATTTTCTCCTCTGCAGCTCAAAAACATCCGTCTGAAAAACAGGATCGTCACCTCACCAATGTGTCAGTATTCTGCAAAAGATGGTTTTGCAAATGACTGGCACCTGGTCCATCTTGGGAGCCGTGCCGTTGGTGGCTCTTCTTTGATCCTTCAGGAAGCCACGGCAGTATCTCCCGAAGGCCGCATCACCACGGGAGACCTGGGCATATGGAAAGAAGAACATCTACCTGTACTCAAAAGAATAACCGGATTTATTCATTCAAACGGTGCTGTTGCAGGGATCCAGCTTGCCCACGCCGGACGTAAATCCAGTTTTGAAGTTCCATGGAAAGGGGGCAAACAAATCAAATTGAACGAAGGCGGCTGGAAGTCTTTTGCACCAAGTGCCATTCCCTTTCATGAAGGTGATGAGTCGCCTGAGGCACTGGACCTGGAAGGCATTAAAAAAATAAAGTCCGATTTTAAATCTGCAGCTATTTATGCCATTGAAGCCGGTTATAAGGTCATAGAAATACATGCCGCCCATGGCTATCTGATCCATCAGTTCCTTTCACCCTTAAGTAATATGAGGACAGATCAGTACGGAGGAAGTTTTGAGAACAGGATCCGTTTCCTGCTCGAGGTACTGGACAGCATTCGTGAAGTATGGCCAAAAACCTATCCGATTTTCATCAGGATCTCTGCAACAGACTGGACAGAAGGCGGATGGACTGCAGAAGAATCCGTCAAGCTATCCGGTATCCTGAAAAGTAAAGATGTAGATCTCATCGACTGCTCCAGTGGCGGACTTTCAGAACATCAGCAAATTCCCGTTGGCCCG
>NZ_DATMRL010000604.1:0-7084 GCF_035566355.1 Pedobacter sp. | reverse complement strand
GTACTGACGAACATAG
Organism: Pedobacter sp.; assembly: GCF_035566355.1. Classification (GTDB taxonomy): domain Bacteria; phylum Bacteroidota; class Bacteroidia; order Sphingobacteriales; family Sphingobacteriaceae; genus Pedobacter. The sequence goes on along the minus strand of NZ_DATMRL010000604.1, from coordinate 7,068 downwards.
GTGTTGTGCTGCAGGTAAGGTTTTGGCTTATTGATCACTACTTTATAGGCATTATAAAGATTGAAATTTCCATAGGCCGGAGGTAAATTTCTGTTCCATGTCCAACGGCCATTGGTTAGGTAAATGTATTGACCTGAAGGCACATAGTAATAAGCATCAATAGCAGGAATATAATAGTAGTCTACATGATCGTAGCCAGTTGGCCCCCAAAGCGGTTGAGAACCTATGTTTACGTTTAAGCTAATTTGAGCTTTAGCAGGTATGCTGAATACTGACGTTATCAATAGCACAGCAACAATAATAATCTTTTTCATGTTGTTACCAATTTAAGGTTTCGTTTACTAATCATGCTCATGCAAATTGGTGTCCAAAGCCTACAACAACTAGATAATTTAACAATATTTAACTGATGGCATATAGCTGTATAAAAAGAAAGCCGATGCTAAATACACACCGGCTTTCTTTTTATATACTTTTATACTGATTAAGCGTATGGAATACCATCTTTACATGGTAATTTACTATATCCCATCAGATACTCGTCAACCTTTCTTGCGGTTTCTCTGCCTTCAGATATGGCCCAAACCACCAATGACTGACCTCTTCTCATATCACCTGCAGCAAAGATCTTTGCAATATTGGTTTGGTAGTTTCCTTCCTCAGCTTTAACATTTCCTCTGTTGTCAAGTTCAACACCTAATTTCTCCAGTAAACCTTCTTTTTGAGGGTGCAGGAAGCCCATAGCCAAGAGTACCAACTGGCAAGGCAATTCGCGTTCTGTACCCGCAATTTCAGTAAAATTAACCGGACGTCCATTCGCGTCAATCTGCCACTCTACGTCTACTATTTTCAAGGCTTTCAGATTTCCGTTTTCATCTTTAATGAATTCTTTGGAATTGACTGCCCAGCCTCTTTCGCATCCTTCTTCATGAGAAGAAGTTACTTTTAAAAGCATTGGATAAGTTGGCCAAGGCATATTTGGTGTACGTTGTTGCGAAGGCATAGGCATGATCTCAAACTGAGTTACAGATTTAGCCCCCTGTCTATTGGAAGTTCCAATACAATCTGAACCGGTATCTCCCCCTCCAATCACAATAACATCTTTACCAGTGGCCAAAATCGGTTCCTGTTCAAAACTGAAGTTCTTTACCCGTTTATTTTGCTGTTTCAGGAAGTCCATAGCAAAATGAACACCTTTAGATTCACGACCCGGAATAGTTAAATCTCTAGGGATTGTAGAACCACCCGCCAGTACAATAGATTGGAAATCTCTTAATAAAGTGCTGATCTCTACATTTACACCAACGTTAGAGTTGCATTTAAATATCACCCCCTCCTTCTCCAACAGCGCAATACGTCTTGTTACGACATCTTTTTGCAACTTGAAATCAGGAATTCCATAATTTAACAATCCCCCCGGTGTATCGTCCCGCTCATAAACAGTCACTTCATGCCCCGCCTTGTTCAATTGTGCTGCAGCAGCTAAACCCGCAGGACCTGATCCAATAACAGCCACTTTTTTGCCTGTTCTTAACAAAGGCGGTTCTGCTTTAATATAACCTTTTGCAAAAGCAATTTCAATAATGTGTTTTTCAATCTCCTCAATAGAAACCGGCGGTTTGTTGATCCCAAGTACACATGCAGATTCGCAGGGTGCAGGGCAAATCCTACCCGTAAACTCCGGGAAGTTGTTTGTGCTCAGCAAAATAGATGTTGCCAGCTCCCAATCTCCTTTATATACAGCATCGTTAAATTCAGGAATTACATTTCCCAGTGGGCAGCCCGACTGACAAAACGGAACCCCACAATCCATACAACGTGCAGCTTCTTTATTGATCTGCTCTGCCTCATAAGCCTGAACAAACTCATTGTAATGTTTTAAACGCGCTTTGGCATCTTCTTTTACAGGAGCAGTTCTTTCATACTCTAAAAATCCAGTTACTTTTCCCATAATTTAAGATATTTTTAATTTAGAATTTCTTTTCATTAATACTGCTTTGTACTCTTTAGGGAATACTTTGATGAAATGTGCAGATTGAGTTGCCCAATCATTTAATATGAACTGAGCCAATTTACTGCCAGTCAATTGAATATGCTTTTTTAACAAAATGTTAATTCGCAATTCATCTTCTTCAGTTAATGGATCCAGATCAACCATTTCCTTATTACATTTTGATGGGAAATCGCCCTTTGTATCATAGATCCAGGCAACACCACCGCTCATACCTGCGGCAAAATTACTTCCTGTTTCACCGATAACCAGAACCTCACCACCAGTCATATATTCACAACCATGATCACCAAGTCCCTCAACAACTGCTGTTGCACCAGAATTTCTCACAGCAAATCTTTCTCCAGCCTGGCCTCTCACAAATAATTCACCAGAAGTTGCACCGTAGAGTGCCACGTTACCAATAATGATATTCTGTTCTGGTACATAATTGATGTTGGAGAAAGGATAAATAGATAATCTTGCTCCCGAAAGTCCTTTACCCACATAGTCATTCGCCTCGCCTTCCAGTTGAAGAGAAATACCCCTCGCTGCGAAAGCTCCAAAACTTTGTCCGGCAGAACCATTGAATTTAAAATTAATGGTATCTACAGGTAAGCCCTGGCCTTTATACACTTTAGAGACCTCATTAGACAACATCGTACCAATTGCTCTGTCTGTATTTTTCACTTCGAATTCTTTAAATACAGGCTCTTTGCTCAGAATAGAGGGTTGTGCGGCCAGGATTAGCTTATGATCCAGAACCTCGCTAAGACCATGATCTTGTTGTTCTGTGTTATAGAAGCTTAGACCATTATCCGGTGCTTTATATAAAATTCCGGAAAGATCCAGGTCTTTAAGTTTCCAATCGCTCTCCGCAATTTGACGAACACCTAAAGCATCAGCCTGTCCAACCATTTCGTTTACGGTACGGAAACCAAGTTCGGCCATGGTTTCACGCAATTCCTCAGCAAGGAAATAGAAGAGATTTACCACATGATCTGCTTCACCAGTAAATAATTTTCTCAGTTCAGGATCTTGAGTAGCTACCCCTACCGGACAAGTATTTAAATGGCATTTACGCATCATGATACAGCCAGAAGTCACCAGGGCAGCAGTAGCCACACCCCATTCTTCTGCACCCAATAAAGTTGCAATAGCAATATCTCTTCCTGTTTTAAGCTGACCGTCAGTTTGCAGAACAACCCTGCTTCTTAAGCGGTTTTTTACAAGAGTCTGGTGAGCTTCAGCCAATCCAAGTTCCCAAGGTAAACCTGCGTGTTGTATAGAGGTTAATGGAGATGCACCTGTTCCTCCGTCAAAGCCAGAAACCAGGATTACATCAGCGTGAGCCTTAGCTACCCCGGCAGCAATTGTACCAACTCCAGCTTTAGATACCAGTTTTACATTAATTCTTGCTTCACGGTTTGCATTTTTCAGATCGAAGATCAGCTGTGCAAGATCTTCAATAGAATAAATATCGTGGTGAGGCGGAGGCGAAATTAAACCTACACCTGGTGTTGCATGACGCACTTTCGCAATCCAGTCATCCACTTTATGTCCGGGAAGCTGACCACCCTCTCCAGGCTTGGCACCCTGTGCCATCTTGATCTGAAGCTCGTCTGCATTTGTTAAATAATAACTGGTTACACCAAAACGTGCAGATGCAATCTGTTTGATAGCCGAACGCATAGAGTCTCCGTTTGGCAAAATTTCATAGCGCAATTCGTCTTCACCACCTTCACCCGTATTGCTTTTTCCGCCAATACGGTTCATGGCAATTGCAAGAGTAGAGTGTGCCTCATGTGAAATTGAACCAAATGACATGGCTCCGGTTGCAAAGCGTTTTAATATGTTTTCAACTGGCTCCACCTCATTCAAAGGAACAGCTGGTCTGTTGTATTTAAATTCAAATAAGCCACGAATGGTATAAGCTTGTTTGGTTTGCTCATTAACCAGTTTAGAATACTGCTTATAAGTTGCATAATCATTTCTTCTGGTAGAATTCTGCAACAAATGGATGGTTTGCGGGTTAAACAAATGCTGTTCACCTTTGCGTCTCCATTTGTAAGTACCACCAGTTGGAAGAATAGGATCAGGTCTGTGCGCCTTTCCAAATACCCTGCTGTGTTTAATGAGTGCTTCATTTGCAATCTCATCAAGACCAAGCCCACCGATTCTGGATACTGAACCTGAGAAATAAGTATCTACCACATTTTTGTGGATACCTAAAATCTCGAATATCTGAGCCCCATGGTAAGACTGCAAAGTAGATATTCCCATTTTTGAGAATATTTTAAGCAAACCATTATTTACTGCATAAATATAGTTTTGAGTCAATTTCTCCAGTTTCTGATCTGATTCATGCTCCATTCCTTTAATGGTTTCCAAGGCGAGATACGGGTTAACCGCAGTCGCACCAAAACCAATTAAACAGGCAAAATGGTGTACTTCCCAGACATCACCAGCTTCTACAACAATACCTACAGCACCCCGGTGACCTTTGCGGATCAGATGGTGGTGAACTGCCGATACGGCAAGTAAAGAAGGTATAGCAGCGTGCTCAGAATCTACCGCTCTGTCAGATAAAATAATCACCTGGAAGCCATCCTCAACCGCATCAACAGCATAACGGCATAAACGATCCAATGCTTTCGCCATAGCTCCAGGCTTACCAGAAGCTCTGAAATACGTTTGCAGCGTTTTAGATTGAAACACACCGGTATCAATACTTCTTAATTTCTCTAATTCAAGATTGGTTAATATTGGATGTTTAATACCCACACAATGGCATTGCATGGCGTGTTCTTCCAGTAAATTACCATTATTCCCCATAAATCCGGCCAGACTCATCACCACTTTTTCACGGATCGGATCAATTGGCGGATTGGTTACCTGGGCAAACAGTTGTTTAAAGTACGAAGACAAATGCTGAGGTTTCTGGGATAATATAGCCAATGGCGTATCTGTTCCCATAGAACCAATAGCCTCTTTACCTTCAAGTGCCATCGGCTTAATGATTAAATCGATGTCCTCTCTGGTGTATCCAAAAACCTGCTGATATTTAAAGATAGACTCTTCAGAAAGATTACTGAATACGACACGTGGATCAGATAATTCTTCAAGTCTGATCTGGTATTGGTTCAGCCAGTCTGCATAAGGTCTTCTGCTGCAAACCTGTTGTTTAACTTCTTCATCGCTAATAATACGGCCCTGCTCCATGTCTACCACAAACATTTTTCCAGGGGTTAACCGGCCTTTCTCAATGATTTTGCTCTGATCTAAAGCCAGAACACCTGCTTCAGATGCCATAATTACACGGTCATCTTCAGTAATTGCATACCTGGATGGGCGAAGACCGTTTCTGTCTAAGGTGGCACCAATCAGATTTCCATCTGTAAAGGCAATTGCTGCAGGTCCGTCCCAAGGCTCCATTAAGGTCGCATGAAATTTATAGAAAGCTTGTTTCAGCTCATCCATATCCTCATTGCCATCCCAGGCCTCTGGAACCAACATCATCAGTACATGTGGTAATGATCTGCCGGCATGTAGCAATAATTCAACTATATTATCTAAACATCCCGAATCAGATTGACTCTCATCAATCACTGGTAAAAGGATATTGAGTTCTTCAGGCGTAAAATAAGAAGATGCAAATGATTTAACACTTGCACGGAACCAGTTCAGGTTACCCTGCAAGGTGTTGATCTCTCCATTATGGGCAATATACCTGAAAGGTTGTGCCAATCTCCACGATGGAAAAGTATTGGTTGCAAAACGGGAGTGTACAAGTCCAAATGCAGACACTACACGTTTATCGCTTAATTCGGTAAAATAAGTTCTAACCTGTAAAGAAGTCAGCTGACCTTTATATACTATAGTCCTTGAAGAGAACGATGCAATATAAAAATCAGATTTAATTCCGTTTACAGTATTCAGTATGGTTTTGGTCAGGTAATTTTTAAATACATATAGCTTACGTTCAAAATCAGCTCCAGCCGCAATAGCATAAGGTCTGGCTATAAATAGTTGTTCCATTTCCGGTTCAACCGATAAAGCCATATCCCCTATATCAGTAGTGTCTGTCTGAACTTTTCTAAAACCAAGAACTTCTAAGTTTAGTTTTTCAGCAGCACGGTAAATAACCTCGCGGCACTCTTCCCGGGCTTTAATGTCTTTAGGTAAAAATAACATCCCTACGCCGTAATCACCGGATTGGTTCAGGCTAAATCCGATTTTTAAGCATTCGTCGTAAAGAAATTCGTGTGGAATTTGAATCATGATCCCTGCACCGTCTCCGGTGTTGATCTCAGCCCCTACTGCTCCCCTATGATCTAATTTTTCAAGTATGGTAATGGCATCTGAAATGATTTGCTGGGACTTCCTTCCCTTTACATGAGCAACAAACCCAATACCGCAGGCATCGTGTTCAAAACGCTGGTCATATAATCCCTGATTGTCTTCTGTGTGGTCCATAAAGCTAAGTGTGTTAGAAACACTAAGATAGAGATTTCTAAATAAAATTGCCATTTTTGTATATATTTTTCAGAAAAATGAATTAATTACTTCTGAAATTATATAAGTATTAAAAATATCGTAATTTAAATCGTTCCCAATTACGAATTTCGCAACGCCCTTATTTGTATTCATTTTTAATAACGTGTTTTTATTTACTTGTTCTTAAGTTTAAGATTTCTTAAAAATTATTTTACACTGCAAACTTCTACTGTTCAGCAAATTAGGCCTAAATCGTCTGGAAACGCAGAATTATTATCAAATTTTCTTTGGTAGAATGATCTCTTTTGCTACTTTTGTGGCGGGCAAGTCTTTTACGATCAGCTCCCTTTGAACTCCCCCAGGGCGGGAACGAAGCAAGGGTAGAAGGTTGTAGCGGTGCGATAAAAGGTGCTTGCCCATTTTTACTTTTTTTCTTAAAGTAAAATGCAAATTCCTAACTATTATTAAAACTGAATTATTAATGACAAGTTTATCTTGTTCTGGCAAACTAATTGCCTAATTTAGCGCATAATAAATCTGATTATTAATTTAAGTATTTTTAATTTATATAATAATATGAA
>NZ_DATMRL010000603.1:0-5720 GCF_035566355.1 Pedobacter sp. | reverse complement strand
TAATGGTCTTCAATGAACTTGGAGAATTGCATATTGGCCTCAGATTTCTGCATGGTTAAAATTTCGTGCATTTGAGGATCATCCAGTTTCTCCAGCTCAAGTTCCCAGAACACGAGTTTTTTATAAACATCTACCCATTCTTCATAGCTCAGCTTGTCATTAAGGGTCATGCCCAGGCGACGGAAGTCTTGCTGATAAGCCATAGAGGTTTTTTCGCTGATCAGACGCTTGTTGTCAATGATCTTTTTAATGGTCAGCAAGACCTGTTTTGGATTCACAGGCTTGATCAGGTAATCGTCTATCTTGGATCCGATGGCATCTTCCATCAGGTTTTCTTCTTCACTTTTGGTAATGAGGACAACAGGAACATCGTTCTTTAGGTTTTTGATGGCCGAGAGGGTCTCCAGCCCGCTCATTCCAGGCATGTTTTCGTCAAGAAAAACCAGGTCAAAATGTTCTTTACTGAAGGCTTCGAGGGCATCATTACCGTTGGTAAAAGTGGTTACGTGATAGCCTTTCTCGTTTAAGAGTAATATATGTGGTTTTAATAAGTTGATCTCATCATCGGCCCATAGAATCTTGGTTTCCTGCATTATTGTATGTATATAATGTAAATTTAATTTTTGAAAAGCATACGCGCTTTCTTATTTGTGAATAAAAATAGCAATTTTTGTACCGTATAATTTATTTACAACAGATTGAATAAAAAGAAAATAATTAATGACCCGGTATATGGGTTTATCAATATCCCCTCTGCTCTGATTTTTGATCTGATCGCTCATCCCTGGTTTCAAAGATTAAGGTATATTAAACAGCTGGGAATGACGCATCTTGTGTATCCAGGTGCCTTGCACACGCGGTTTCATCATGCTTTGGGGGCCATGCACCTGATGAGCCTTGCTATAGAGGTGCTTAGAGGTAAGGGCCATGAAATCAGCAAGGAGGAGGAGGAGGCCGCAACTATTGCGATTCTGCTGCACGATATAGGTCATGGGCCATTTTCTCATGCGCTGGAGCATACGTTGGTGAACGGGATTCACCACGAGGACCTTTCTATGTTGATCATGGAAAAACTGAACCTCGAATTTGACGGCAGGTTGACAAGCGCAATTGATATTTTTAAAGGAAACTGTCCTAAAAAATTTCTTCACCAATTGATTTCAAGTCAGCTTGATCTGGACCGGATGGACTATCTGAACAGGGATAGTTTTTTTACAGGGGTAAGTGAGGGGGTGATCAGTTTTGACCGGATCATCAAAATGTTCAATATTGCGGATGGAGAACTGGTGATTGAAGAAAAAGGGATTTATTCTATTGAGAATTTTCTGATAGCCCGCCGGCTGATGTACTGGCAGGTGTATCTGCACAAAACAGTAATTGCGGGAGAGCAGTTACTGGTCAAGATCCTTGAAAGGGCAAAGGAACTGGCTTCGGGCGGAGAAACTCTTTTCGCGACGCCAGCTTTACAGCATTTTTTACAGGGCAGGGTTTCAGAAAAGGACTTTTTTACAGAAGAGCGGCACCTGCAGCAATTTTTGAAACTGGATGACCAGGATATTTTTGCTTCGGTGAAGGTTTGGGAAAATCACCGGGATAAAATTTTGTCCAGGCTTTGCGGAATGCTGACTACCAGGAGCTTATATAAAACAGAGATCAGTAATGATGCTCCTGAACAGGCCAGGCTGCAGTTGTTAAAGGAAAATGCAGCTGCGGTACTGGGTATTTCGGAAGAGGAAGCCCGTTATTTTGTTTTTACAGACGAAATCTGGAACCGGGCTTATAATGCCGGAAATAGCAATATCAATATTCTTCTGAAAAATAATGTGCGGATTGATATCGCAAAGGCGTCTGATTTATCTAATTTAGAGTCGCTGGACAAGACGGTTAAAAAGCATATCCTTTGCTATCCTCGTATTATTTAGCATTTTTTAACATTAGAATTCAAATTTTATTCCGTTTTTAGTTTTTTTTCTGATCAATATTAAAAATAAGATAACCTATATGGGTTTATTTGTTCATATCAATTTAACATATACCTTTGTAAAATGCAATTTACTGCCAAGCAGATAAGCGAACTATTAAGTGGGACTATTGAGGGGGATGAAAATGTTCAGGTGGCTGAGCTTTCTAAGATAGAGGATGGTAAGGCAGGGTCTTTGTGCTTTTTATCCAATCCTAAATACGAAAACTATTTATATCAGACAGAGGCCTCTGTGGTGATTGTTGGCCAGGATTTTACGCCTGCCCAGGACTTTACCTGCACTTTAATAAAGGTTAAAGATCCATACAGCGCATTTTCTGTGTTGCTGGACAAGTATAATGAAATTATGAACCAGAGTGCAGAAAAGTCTGGTATAGAGGAACCCAGTTTTATACATCCTACGGCAAAGATCGGAAAGAATGTTTTTATTGGGGCTTTTAGTTATATCGCTGAAAATGTAGTGATTGGTGATGATACAAAAATTGCTGCCCAGGTATTTATCGGAGAGGAAAGCCGGGTTGGTGCACATTGTGTGCTGCATCCAGGGGTAAAAATATACAACCGTTCTGTACTGGGAGACAGGATTATTATTCATTCCAATACCGTAATCGGGAGTGATGGCTTTGGCTTTGCGCCACAAGCCGATGGAACATATACTAAAATTGCCCAGATTGGCAATGTGATCATAGAAGATGATGTGGAGATTGGAGCAAATACGGCGATAGACCGGGCAACGATGGGTTCCACATTTATCAGAAAAGGGGTTAAGCTGGACAATTTGATCCAGATTGCCCATAATGTTGACGTTGGCGAACATACCGTTGTCGCTGCCCAGTCGGGTATTTCGGGAAGTACGAAACTTGGCGGAAATTCTGTAGTTGGTGGCCAGGTAGGAATTGCAGGCCATTTATCCTTGGCCAAAGGAACTCAGATTGGGGCACAGGCCGGAATTAATTTTAACATTACAGAAGAAAATAAACAATGGCATGGCAGCCCGGCCCAGCCATTAAGGAACTGGATGCGGGCCTCCGTTATTTTCAAACAGTTGCCAACAGTGGAGCTCAGGATCGCTGAGCTGGAGGCAAAGATTAAACAACTCACCTTACTAATAGAACAAAGTAGTACTACAATACCAGGAAAATAATGAACGTTAAACAAAAAACCATTAAGAACGAGGTTTCGGTAAAAGGCGTGGGCCTGCATACCGGTGCAAATGTTACTTTAACTTTTTGTCCTGCTCCGGAAAATCACGGGTTTAAATTTCAAAGAATAGATCTTCCGGGTCAGCCGATCGTTGACGCAGATTGTGATAATGTGACAGATACGGCCAGAGGAACGACTATATCCCAAAACGGAGCGAGCGTAAGTACTGTAGAGCATGTGATGGCTTCTTTGGTCGGAATGGACCTGGACAATGTGTTGATGAAGCTGGATGGTCCTGAAACACCGATTATGGACGGTAGTGCAATCCAGTTTCTGGATGCGTTGGAATTGGCTGGTGTGGTTCTTCAGGACGTAGACCGGGAATATTTCCAGATCCCGCACAATATTACCTATACAGAGGCAGACCGGAAAGTGGAAATCGTGGCGATGCCACTGGACGACTACAGGTTTACTTGTATGATTGATTATAATTCTCCTGTTTTGGGCAGTCAGCATGCGGGCATCTCCAGCATTGCAGAGTTTAAAAAAGAAATCGCGTCCTGCAGGACTTTTTGTTTTCTCCATGAACTGGAATACCAGTTGCAGAACAACCTGATCAAGGGTGGAGATCTGAACAATGCAATTGTGATTGTAGATAAGGAAGTGACCAGGGATGAATTGGATCATCTGGCAAAAATATTTAACAGAAATGCGATTGATGTAGCACCTCAGGGCATTCTGAATAATATGGAGCTTAGGCACCAAAATGAACCGGCCAGACACAAGTTATTGGATATGATCGGTGACCTTGCCCTGGTTGGGGTGCATTTAAAAGGCCATATTATGGCGGCCAGGCCGGGTCATGCGGCTAATGTTGCTTTTGCAAAAAAAATCAAAGCGGCCATCAAAAAAGAAAAAAACAAAAAAGTACAGCATGTGTACGACCCGTCTGTAAAGCCTTTATATGACGTGGTGCAGATCATGGACATTTTACCACACAGGCAACCCTTCCTGTTTATCGATAAAATTCTAGAACTGACCAAAACTTACGTGGTGGGTGTGAAGAATGTGACGATGAATGAAGAGCTCTTTAAAGGGCATTTTCCTGGCGCTCCGGTATTTCCAGGGGTGATTCAGATCGAAGCTATGGCGCAAACCGGAGGGATATTGGTTTTAAGTACAGTGCCGGATCCAAGAAATTATCTTACCTTGTTCCTGAAAATAGACAATGTGCGTTTTAGGGCGCAGGTTTCTCCCGGAGATACCATTGTTTTCAGATGTGATTTAATGGAACCGATCAGAAGGGGAATTGCACAGATGAAAGGTGTGGGTATGGTTGGCGAGAAAGTTGTAGTTGAAGCCGAAATGATGGCGCAGATTGTTAAAGTTAAAGATAGCGATAAAACGGCATGATCCAACCTCTAGCATATATACATCCACAAGCAAAAATAGCAGATAATGTTGTTATAGAGCCCTTTGCGGTGATCCATAAAGATGTGGAGATCGGTGAGGGTACCTGGATCGGATCAAATGTGGTGATCATGGACGGGGCGCGTATTGGTAAGAACTGTCGTGTTTTTCCGGGATCGGTGATCTCCGGTGTTCCGCAGGATCTTAAATTTGCGGGCGAGGTAACGACAGCTGAAATCGGAGACAATACGACGATCAGGGAATGTGTAACCATTAACCGGGGAACAAAAGATAAATGGAAAACAGTGATTGGAAGCAATTGCCTGATCCAGGCTTATTCTCACATCGCCCATGACTGTGAAGTTGGGGACCATTGTATTTTTTCCAACAGCACAACGCTGGCAGGACACATTACGATTGGAAATTATGTGGTGCTTGCAGGATTGGTGGCCATCCATCAGTTTGTTAAAGTTGGTTCACATGCTTTTGTGACTGGCGGTTCACTGGTGAGAAAGGATGTTCCTCCCTATGTAAAAGCAGCCAGAGAACCTTTGTCTTATGCAGGGATCAATTCTGTAGGGTTGAGGAGAAGAGGCTTTTCTTCAGAGAAGATTAATGAGATTCAGGAAATTTACCGGGTGCTTTTTGTGAAACATAATAATGTGACCAAGGCCTTGGATATGATAGAAGCAGAGTTTAAGCCAACGGAAATCCGCGACGAAATCGTTGATTTTATCCGCAATTCAAACCGCGGGGTAATGAAGGGCTTTGGGTCTGGCAGTTAATTCAGCCGATGATTATTGACTTAAATAAAGCTGGACGGCGGTTTAACCAGGAATGGATTTTCCGGAATTTCTCTTATCAGTTTAAAGGAGGTGAGCAGTACGCGATACTTGGGCCTAACGGATCGGGAAAGTCTACTTTGTTAAGTTTGCTTACAGGGAGTTTATCCCCTTCAGAAGGGACGATTACTTATAGTGAGGCTAAAGATATTCCAGTGGAGCAGATTTATAAACGCATCAGTTTTGCTGCTCCATATTTAGACCTGATCGAAGAATTTACGCTTCAGGAGACCATTAGTTTTCATTTTAAGTTTAAAGGATTTAGTGCCGGAATGAATGCTGAAAGGGTGTTGGAGCGGCTGGGGCTTGCAAGGGCTCAGGATAAACCTTTGAAGTACTTTTCT
>NZ_DATMRL010000602.1:0-2689 GCF_035566355.1 Pedobacter sp. | reverse complement strand
ATTTCTCTGCCCATACCACCCAATCACAAACAATAACTGTTTACTGAGAAGCAGGTTTATTAGCTTTGGATTTTTATGATTACAAGCGAGCAAAAAGACACCGATAAAACAGGTAAAGAATCCACAACTGAGGGTTCAAATCTTAACAATGAGTTCCCAGCGGAAAAGTTGGCATCGGATGCTGAAGTAAATCCGTCATCCGAAATCAAAGAAGATAATATTCAAATTTCAACACCATCAACTGAAACTGAAATGGAAGTTCACCATCATCCCCAGCTGGATCACAGGCCTAAGCCCTGGAAAGAATACCTGTTGGAGGGCCTTATGATATTTATTGCAGTCATGCTGGGTTTTTTTGCTGAAAATATCAGGGAGGATATTACCAATAACGAACACGTGCGGCAACTGACATCCCAAATGGTACAGGACCTGGAAGCAGATACAACAAGACTAAACGATATCATTTTAAACGAAACAAAAATATTAAGGAGCAACGATACTTTGTTTAGTCTTTTGCAGGTTCCCTTGGAAAAATTGGATACTAAAAGGATGCAAAGGGTTGCTATAAGTGCACATAATATGTGGCCATTTCATCCATCCCTGGGGGCCATTGCGGCGATAAAGAATGAACTGCACCTGAAACAGTTTGCCAATTCCGAAATCATCAGATTTATCGCGCGATACGAAGGGAATATTGAACTATTGCATACCGTGCAGGATATTAACTTGCAGTATCAACGAAATTTTCTTGATCCGTTTTTTAGCAGACATTTTACACCTGCTAACCTGAATGCTGCTTTCAATCATACTTCCGAACTTGATGAGAAGATGCGAAATATGACCCAGGAGGATCTCACACAATTAGGCGCCGAAATGGTATTGATAAGGATAAACAACGATGAAATGATAAGAGACAATAAGGAATTGAAGCAGGATGCCTCAGACTTGTTGCAATATGTAACCAAGCAATATCACTTGTCTGAAAAGTGATTCCTTATTTGTTTTTTTGAAGAGCCTGATTGGATCTTTGTAAGGATTCCTCAGATTCTTTTAATATCCTGTTGAATCTTTCTTCAGAAGTCTCATCTTTTACCTGGGGCATTTCCTTTGCAGTAATTTTTACTGATTGAAAAACCTTTAAAGTTTTGGATGAATTTGAATATGGAGAGCCTTTAGTTTTTGAAAGCAGGGCCGGATTATATGTTCCTTCAAAATAATAACAGGTGGCAATGTATTTTTTTACATATTCCCTGGTTTCTTCCGGTAGATAATTCTGGAGCGTCCAATAATTCCTGCTTCCCGACTTTTTAATAGCAGAATAAACAGGACCTTCTCCACCATTATATGCAGCGAATACAAGAAACCAATCACCAAATTCTTCATGCAGATCTTTGAGGTATCTTGCTGCAGCCATGGTGCTCTTATAATAATTTTTTCTATCATCATGATGCTTGTTGACTTTCAAACCCAGGATACGTGCCGTTTTAGGCATTAACTGCCAGGGACCAACAGCGCCCACTTTGGAAACGGCCTTGGTTTTCAACTCAGACTCAACAACAGCGAGATATTTTAATTGAACAGGAAGACCAAAATGATTAAACGCTGAATCAATCATGATAAAAGGAGAGCTGCTTCTTTGTTTAATGCTGTAAAGATTATTCCTGTTTTCCCGTATGTAAGTTTTTACAAACTGCTTTACATGCTTGTTCAAAGGCGCTTTATCCAACCTTGCAAAATAATTTTCGGTAACCCCACCATCAACTGCAGGGATCACAAAAAACAATAATGTACAGGTAATAAGAGTATTTTTTATGGATGTTAATTTCATCATATACTCCCTATATGCCAATCCGGATGCCGCTTTATAATATATTGAAATACAGCATATTATATGTTATTAAGATATAAGATGCTTCCCTAAAATGGAATCAAAATCATATATCTGGAATGACTAAATCGACGGGAAGATTAACCTTTTTTAGACAGATTACTTACTCCATATTAAGGAATCCATTCACCTGTCTTAAGGGTTTCCAGCAGACGTGGGTCATCCAGAGAAAGTGCGGGTAACCATTCACTGAGACGTTCGCGATTCCACCAGAGGCCATCAGGATTTCCTGGTTTTGCAAATGAATATCTATACAGGACTGCCCTGATATAAAGCGGTGGTTTATCAGGAAAAGGATTATCGGCGAACAAACTGACTGCTCCATGGTCGTTATGAAGAAGTTTTGAAACAAGGTTTAAAGTCCATGGATACTCCTCAGGCGTCGACATGGCGGCGAACCACATTTGCCAGTCCAATCGCAATTGGTATGGTGCGATTTGAGGTGGTCTTTCGTCGAGAGCAACGGGTAGACCCTTATAGGGATAGGCTTTCCAGAGTGCGTTACTGTCAGCTACCTGATCCATCGTTCCTTCGAATACCACATTAAAACGCTCACGACCTACTGATCCAAATGCACCATAAGTATTCACGAGATCGTAGGGATCAAACGAAGTGTTCATGATCTGTCGCGGAGAAAGAATGTTGAATACTGGTTGGATACTAAGGACTGCGACAATAACAGTTACGGTCCATGCGGTGATTATCATTGGGCGGGAAGGCTCGACATTAGCATTTGCGGATTTTGCCTTTCTCACGATTTTGAGGGGAAGAATCTTAGACCAGAATCCATCGTCGAAACAG
>NZ_DATMRL010000601.1:0-2418 GCF_035566355.1 Pedobacter sp. | reverse complement strand
TATTATACTGAAAGCTTTAAATCAATAAGGATGCCTGGAACAGTAGAGGCAGATGCACTTAAAGGCGCTATTGCAGAGTCCCTTAATACAACACAAATCACCACTTCGACGGCTATTTTAACTGGCAAAAAAACGATTGGTAAGGATTTCAACTTGAGTCTTTCCGTAGGAAATAATATTGAAATGTCATCTTCTCAGGTGCTCAATTCTGCTTCGGCCAATTTTATAGATCCAACTTTTGCCAGTATTAACAATACCCAATTGAAGGATCGCACAACCTCAGAAACGCTCAGCAGAAGGAGAATCTTTAGCTGGTTTGGCGATTTCAATGCCGACTGGAAAGGAATAGCCTATTTGAATTTTAAGGGGCGAAATGACTGGTCTTCCACTTTACCGATTAAAGACCGTTCATTTTTCTACCCTTCAGTAAGTGCTTCTGTGATTTTAACAGACCTGCTTAAAGAATTTGGGGCCAAATCGGATGATAGGATCTTTTCTTATGGTAAGGTTAGAGCGGCTTTTTCTAATGTGGGTAAAGACGCTTCTCCATATTCTCTTTCTACCGCTCTAAATACCTTGACCAATAGCTTTACAATTAATCCAAGAGGATTTATCATCAATTCGAATAACGCTTTTGGTAATCCTCTTCTTGTACCTGAATTTACCCGGGCATTTGAAACAGGGGCAGACTTAAGATTTTTAAAGAATCGTTTAGGTATAGATATAACCTATTACAACAGCAAATCTGATAATCAGATTTTAATTACACGCACACCACCGTCCTCAGGTTCGTTTCTTGCAACATTGAATGGTGGTTCCATTAGAAACAGAGGGGTTGAGGTTGTACTGAATGCAAAACCAATTGTTGGTAAAGACTTCAGGTGGTCTGTAGATGTTAATTTCGCACACAATACTTCTGTTGTTATGGAATTGCCCGGAAAGCTGGACCGCGTAGAAATATCTGATGCCTGGGCGGCGGCCAATGTAGCTCAGGGGGCCGCCTTTTTAGGTGGTAGCTTGTTTGGGATTAACGGCAATGTCTGGAAACGAAACGCTCAGGGTCAGCTTTTATTGGATAACAAAGGTTATCCCCAGGTTCAAACTGCATTGGCAAATATTGGTGATCGAAATCCAAAATTCACTGCGGGAATTACCAATACACTCAACTATAAGGATTTTATGTTTTCTTTTATGGTTGATGTCCGGGTAGGTGGAAAAGTATTCAATGCGACAGAGAACGCCATGGTTCGCTCCGGTTTAAGTACGAAAACCCTTGATCGGGGAAATAAAGTATTTGATGGTATAATTGAATCTACAGGCGCCGTAAATACCATTTCTGTTCCGTTAAATCAAAATTACTACCAAACGATTTATGCCAACCAAGGCTATGATTTTGTGGAAGATGGAGGCTGGACCAGGTTGAGATATGCAACCTTAACTTATAATATGCCAACAAAATATCTCGGAAAGATAAAGATCAAAGGTTTGTCGTTTAGTGCAACGGGACGTAATTTGATTTTGATCACCAAATATTCTGGTATTGACCCTGAGGTATCAGGAAGTGGAGCAGGTGTTGGCGGATCAGGATCCTTCGGTTTTGATAACCTTGGGGTACCTGCAACCAAAGGCTTTGATCTGGGCTTAAAATTAACATTTTAATAAAGGAGGATAGAAAAATGAAAACATTATATATAAAAGGGTTAAGTTTTCTTGTTTTAGGTGCTTTACTAAGCTTTAGTTCCTGCAAGAAGTTCTTAGATGTAAATACAGACCCTAACAACCCTACAAAGGTTTCTGCTGCAAACAGATTGGTTGGAGCGATTACCACCTCAAACGGGGCGGCATTATGGAGAGGAGCAAGAGAAGTCGCTGGTTTAACCCAGTACGGCACAACTAAACTGCTGACGGGGACAAACAGGAATGCTGAAACCTGGCGCTTTACCGCGAGTTATTTTTGTTGGCAAAATACCTATGTATATACGATGCCTAATATTATCGATCTTATCAATTTAGGCGAAGAGGAAGGAAGTCCATGTTTTGTAGGTGCCGGTAAGACTCTACTGGCCATGAATTTCGGTATGCTGGCTGATCAGTACGGCGCTATTGTTATAGATGAATTTTATAATGGAAAAACCCAGATATCTCTAACACCCAAAATGCAAGATCAGGAAACGGCCTACAAACGGATAGATCAGTTGCTTGACGATGCAATAACTGCATTTAATAATCCGGTTAATAAAACAACTTTAAATTCTGCTGCAGGAGATATTTTATTCCAGGGAGATATTAGTAAATGGAAGCGTTTTGCATGGGCTTTAAAAGCCAGATATTTGAACCATCTGTCTAAAAAGGGTACATTGTATAACCCGGCTAAAATAATTGAAGCCTGTACCAATGCCTTTAATGCAGATGGGATGG
>NZ_DATMRL010000600.1:0-2613 GCF_035566355.1 Pedobacter sp. | reverse complement strand
TGGAGAATCTGTCGTTCTGGGATTCCATTATACCAAAAAAAAGAAAGATGAATTATAGACCTTAGACTATGGAAAACATTGCACTGGCATTATCCGGAGGTGGATTTAGAGCAGCTTTATTTTCTGTGGGAAGCTTGAGTTACCTGAACAGGCTTAAAGTTGGTGACCACAGTTTATTGCAGCAGGTCAAATATATTTCTTCGTCCTCAGGAGGTAGTATTGCCAATTTAGTGTACAGTAGTTATATTTTTAAGGGCAAAACATTTGAGGAAGCCTATGTAAGACTCTGGACTGATCTGGATGGGGAAGACCTGATCAAAAGGGCTTTTAAACTATTGAAAGACGATCGCAAATGGAAACACCGTCGGGAGAAAAGCAGGAATCTGGTCAATGCTTTTGCTTTAGCCTACGATGAATTATTTGAAGGATTGAATTTTGAGCTTTTTTCAGACCGGAGCGCAGATCCGCACCTGGATGAGATCTGCATTAATGCCACAGAGTTTGCAAACGGGGTTTCTTTCCGTTTTCAGTCCCAGCATCCGGGCAACTACCCCAAGGGCAGGATTGGGAACGCCTATATCAAGTTTAAAGCCAGAGGAATGGCTGCTGCAAAAAAGATGAAACTAGCGGATATTCTGGCCAGTTCTTCTTGTTTTCCAGGTGGTTTTGAACCTGTGGTTTTTCCAGACGATTTTGTGTACAAAGGACTAAGTAAGCACGAACTGCTGGAACATCTGGTGTATAAATATAGTCCAAGTACCCTGCCTAAGGGAAAAGATTGGCTGCATAATCCTGATTTTGATAAGAATACGCAATTTTGCCTGATGGATGGAGGGGTTGCAGATAACCAGGGAATTGAAAGTATGGTTTTAGCCAATGAAAGGCGAAGGGAGAAGTTTGGGGATTTTAGTATGATGATCCTATGTGATGTTACGAGTTATTTCATGGATGCCTATACTTTTCCTACAGAAAACAGAAAACACTGGTATGAAAGAGTAAATATCCAGCAGCTGATCAATCTGCTTAAAATATTTGCGGTGTTAAACGCCGGGATGCTGGTGAGTGCCTTTTTGTTTGGCTGGCACAATTGGGTGCGGGTATTGACGATTCCGGGATTACTGGTTACTTTTTTGTATTTACTTGGTACTTACCGGCTTTCAGATGCCAGAAGGGTGGCTGCAGAAAAACAGAACACCTGGGTAATCGTATTTTTTAAGTATGTGGATTATTTTCTGAAGGTGAGGATCAGTGCCGTCCAGCAGATGATTATGGCCAGGTTTAAATCGGTGATGATGATGAATACTGACATCTATCTCAAACAAATCCGGCGCTTATATTATGATAAGATCTTTAAGCACTCCAAGCTTAAAAAGGTGGCGGTGATGAACTCCATTTATGAATTAAGCAAAGCCAATCAAAAGCTGAAAAAGGAAAAACCAAAATTGAAAACCGAGGTGGGCTTTTCAGCGGAACAGCCAGTCATCACAAATATCAAAGCCTCTGAGGCCATGATGGAGGTTGCTGAAAAGGCAAGAACTATGGATACCACCTTATGGTTTGATGATAACCATACCAAAGACAACCGAAAGGCAGCCATTATTGCAACAGCCCAGTTTACTTTGTGTTACAATCTGATTAACCATTTCAGCCAACCAGAAAAGGCAATGGCTTTGACACAAGAGGAACAAGACCTGAAGCGGCTCTTGTTACAAGACTGGCACTTGTTTCATAAAGATCCTTATTTTATGTATAATGAAATGGGAAAACAACTGATCCCGGATTTTGCTGCAGCTGTGTAATTTATTGAATATAAACAGTTTTGATATTCACAAACTCATGGATCCCATATAAACCAAGTTCCCTGCCATAACCGCTTTGGTTAATGCCGCCAAAGGGTAAACGGGGATCTGATTTGACCAGCGAATTCACAAAACAAGATCCTGCATTCAGTTGCTCACGTGCAATTTTTTCGCCCAGGCTATTGTCCCTTGTAAATACAGCAGATCCCAATCCGAAAGGAGAATCGTTCGCAATCCGGATGGCATCTTCTGTGTTCCTGGCAGAAATGACCAAAGCGACCGGACCAAATAATTCCTCTGTATAAGCTGGCATTCCTTTTTTGATACCTGTTAAAATAGTAGGCGTATAGAAGGCATGATTGCCTTTATAATCGGGAACAGATCCGCCCAGAATACATTTTGCACCTGCCGCTATATTGTCTGTTACCTGCTGATGAAGTTCGTCCCGAAGATCGGTTCTGGCCATTGGACCAAGATGAGTTGCCGGATCTAAAGGATTCCCTGTGGTTTTGGAAGCCATTTGTATCCTGAATTTTTTAATGAATTCTTTTTCTACAGCTTTGACCACAATAAATCTTTTGGCCGCAATACAACTTTGTCCGTTGTTGATGAGCCTGCTTTCTGCACAAATACGGGCGGCCATATCCAGATCAGCATCTTCAAGGATGATATAGGGGTCGCTTCCGCCAAGTTCCAGTACAGATTTTTTAAGTACAGCTGCGGCCTGGCTCGCTACCTGCATTCCTGCGCCCGTACTACCTGTTAAGGTCACCGCTTTAATCAGCGGGTTCTCTATAATTCCTTTTACAGCTTT
>NZ_DATMRL010000599.1:0-2156 GCF_035566355.1 Pedobacter sp. | reverse complement strand
AACGGACTGATTATGGCTGCCCAGTTATTGCTGGGATTATCGATACTGGTAATATTACACGAATTAGGACATTTCTTGGCAGCACGTGCTTTTGGGATTAAAGTAGAAAAGTTCTATTTGTTTTTCGATGCCTGGGGTGTAAAGTTATTTAGCATTAAACGCGGAGATTGTGAATATGGAATTGGCTGGCTGCCTTTAGGTGGTTATGTTAAGATTTCGGGGATGATTGACGAATCTATGGATACTGAACAGATGGAACAACCTGTACAACCCTGGGAATTCAGGTCTAAACCAGCCTGGCAGCGCCTGATTGTGATGCTTGGTGGTGTGGTTGTAAACATTATTGTGGGGATTTTTATCTTCTGGATGCTGACGTTTAAATATGGAGAAACCTATGTGCCAAATAATTCTGTTCAGAATGGAATCAATCCCGGGGTAATCGGTAAAGAAATAGGTTTACAAAAGGGAGACCGTGTAATTGCGGTAAATGGAAATAAAGTACTGCGTTTTGATGAACTGATCAGCCCAAAAGTATTGCTTGGTAATACGAATTTAACGGTGATCAGAGAAGGGAAAACAATTGATATTAAAGTTCCGGATAACATTCTGAATAAAGTTTCTGATCTGGGGATTGAGGAATTTATTGCAAGGGAGCCTTTACTAACCTCTACAATTGATAGTGTGGTGAATGGAAAACCGGCTTTTAAAGCAGGTGCGCATAAAGGTGACCGCATTACAGCAATTAATAGTGTGCCTGTAAAGTACAATGTTGATGTCATCCAGGAAGTGAAAAAGCTGAAAGGTAAGGAAATGATCTTTACAGTAAGCCGGGCAGGACAGAGTTTGAATCTGAATTTACCTGCAGATACCGCTGGTTCTGTTGGTATTGGATTTAATATTCATGAGATTAAGATAGAAACGATTCATTACGGCTTTTTCCAGGCTTTACCTATAGGTGCCGGGCAGGCTTGGGTGCAGTTTAGTACCAATGCTAAAGGTATCTGGAAAGTGATCACTGGTAAAGTTAAGGCAACAAAGGCATTTTCAGGTCCTGTAGAGATTGCACGTAAGGTGTATGGAGGTCAGTGGATCTGGGAAAGATTCTGGGCTTCTACGGCTTTTATTTCTATTGCTTTGGCTTTTATGAATCTATTGCCTATTCCTGCATTGGATGGCGGACATGTTGTTTTTCTGATCATTGAAATGATCAAAGGCAAACCGCTTGGTGATAAATTTATGGAGCGTGCACAGATTGTAGGTTTTGTTCTTCTGCTTTCCTTGATGGTTTTTGTGTTAGGGAACGATATATTTAAAGCTTTTATTAAATAGAAAGCTTATGGACTATTTTGAGCTGTATGGCTTATCCTTGAGTTTTAATCCGGATCCTGCTGTCATTAAACAGAAGTTTTATGAGTTGAGCAAGAAGTTTCACCCTGATTTTTATATTATGGAAAGTCAGGAGAAACAGGAAGAGGTATTAGAGCTGTCCACATTGAACAATAAGGCTTATCAGATATTGAGTGATCCGCAAAAACGTCTGCATTATATCCTCGAACTGAAAGGTCTTTTGAAAGAAGGAGAGAATTATGTGCTCCCTCAGCATTTTTTGATGGAAATGATGGATGTGAATGAAGCTTTGATGGAGCTGGAATTCGAACCTGATGCAGGAAAGTTGCTGACGATTAAGGCAGAGGTAGATCTGATTGAAAAGAAGCTTTTTGATGAACTTTTGGTGCTGACCTCTGGTTTTGAAACACAGGATGATGAGCAGCAAAAACAGTCTTTACTGAAGATCAAGGACCTGTATTACCGCAATAAATATTTGCTCCGGTTAAGAGAAAGACTTGATAAATAATTGGTAAAAGACCTGGCTTTAGCCGGGTCTTTTACGTAAAAAAGTTTTTTTAATCTTTTGGTGAAGCTAATTTCCAGAGATCAGATCATGATTTATAAAGGCGCCGGCTTTTGTTCCTGCTGCCACAGCTGATGCGACAGAGCGCATGCTTGTGGTGTTATCGCCTGCAGCATATATGCCCGGTATGGAGGTTCTTTGGAATTCATCTATTTGGATATAGCCTTGTTTGTTAATTTCGCATCCAAGGTTTTCAGGGATCAGGCTGTGCTGTTGGAATGGAAGTTTCGCATATATAGCATCG
>NZ_DATMRL010000598.1:0-14063 GCF_035566355.1 Pedobacter sp. | reverse complement strand
AGAAGCAGAAAAACTGACTTCAGGCGAAATCAGAATAGCAATTGATAAACATTGTAAAGGTGAAGCATTTGATGTTGCCACAGCTTACTTTAAAAAGCTGGGCATGGATAAAACCGCCCATCACAACGGTGTTTTAATCTATCTCGCTCATGAAGATCATAAATTTGCGGTTATTGGAGACAGCGGTATCCACAAGGTTGTTCCGGAAGATTTCTGGGAAACTACTCAAATCGCAATGAAAGCACATTTTGCCGGAGGCAATATTACCCAGGGCCTGATTGCAGGAATCAGCCTTATTGGTGAACAACTGGCCCTGTTTTTCCCATATCAAAGCGGTGATATTAATGAATTGCCCAACGATATCATTTTTATGGATCAAATAAAACAAAATACATGATAAAACCATCGATCCTGGTTCTTGCACTGGTTATTTTCAGCACCATTGGTTTTGCACAGGAATTCCCCGCCAAGCCCAACAAACTGGTTAACGATTTTACAGGCACCTTAACCGCTTCACAAACCCAGCAGCTCGAAGATAAACTGGTTGCTTTTGACGATTCTACCTCTATTCAGATTGCTGTTGCTATCGTAAAATCAGTTGGCGACTATGACATTAATGATTATGCCCTTCAACTTGGAAGAAAGTGGGGTGTAGGCAGCAAGAAAAACACCGGAATTATGCTTCTGGTTGCACTTGGAGATCGAAAAATTTCTCTTCAAACAGGCTATGGAATAGAGGGCGCCCTACCAGATATGTATACCAAACAGATCATTGAGAACGATATTAAACCTTATTTTAAAAGCGGCGATTAT
Source organism: Pedobacter sp. (assembly GCF_035566355.1). Taxonomy (GTDB): domain Bacteria; phylum Bacteroidota; class Bacteroidia; order Sphingobacteriales; family Sphingobacteriaceae; genus Pedobacter. Next base: position 13,250 of record NZ_DATMRL010000598.1, on the reverse strand, counting down.
TATGGCGGGCTGGAATCCGGAACAAATGCCATTATCCGCTACACCAAAGGCGAATATAAAAATGAGAATCCCAAAAAAGGCAATAATAACAACGGATCTGCCCTTCCTATCTTAATCATCATCATCATTATCATCATTGTGATCATCCGCAGAGGCGGCGGACGCGGAGGCAGCCAGGTTATTGGCAGCCGGGGTGTTGCCGATGCCTTATTCTGGAGTATGCTCTTTGGAGGCGGAAGAGGTTCCGGAGGCGGTGGTGGCTTCGGCGGAGGCAGCAGCGGTGGCGGTGGTGGATTTGGAGGTTTTGGTGGCGGAAGCTTTGGCGGAGGCGGAAGCAGTGGAAGCTGGTAAAAGAAGAATATGCTAAGAAGAGATTTATTAACAGCGGAGATCAAGAAACTGGCCGAGGCGCTGGCCCGCATCCTTCATTTGAAAACAGAAGGAAAAACAGAAGAAGCAGATCAGAAATTAATGGATTTGCTTCAAAATGAATACAACCTGAGCGATGCCGATCTACAGGCAATGGATGGAACTGAGTTTTTGGCTTTTTTGAAAACATCTGCATTTCCCGCGGAGAAACTGGATGTACTGAGTCAAATACTTTACTCCATCTTTGATCCGGCTCTTTCAAACCCCAAAAACAGATCCCTGGCGGTAAAGCTTGGGCAAATTTATCAATTGTTAATCACAGAACACCGCACCATCAACATGATCAATCTGGACAGAGAAGATGTGGTGAAGAAATATTTAAGCACAAATTCCTAGATGGAGATTTTAAAATGGCAAAGACTCTCTTCCAGATACCTGGTCAAAGAGAAATGGGCAACCCTAAGAGTAGATACCTGTAAACTTCAGAATGGGACGATAAAAGATGATTATTTTGTTCTGGAATACCCCAATTGGGTCAATGCAGTTGCTTTAACTAAAGACAACAAAATCATCCTGGTTAGACAATACAGACACGGCGCAGATATTATTTCTCTAGAAATCCCTGGCGGTGTGATCGATGGCGACGAACTTCCGGAAACTGCGGTTAAAAGAGAATTGCTGGAAGAAACTGGCTATACCTTTGAAACCTGTGAGCAAATCGCAACGTTATACCCGAATCCTGCTACAGCAAACAACAGAACTTTTACTTATTTCTTAACCGGTGGCGTAAAAACACATCCACAGCACCTCGATGAACATGAGATCTTAAATGTAGAAGAATACAGTATAGAAGAAGTCAAACAATTCCTAAAGGAGAACAAGATTGAACAGGCGCTGCATGCCGCAGCCCTTTTTTATGGACTGCTCAAACTGGAGCAACAGCCATAATACACCAATTTATCAAAAAAGCCCCTGCAAGTTATCTTACAGGGGCTTTTTATTAAGCGATGAGCCTTAGCTCATTTTCAGCTTTTTCTGGATATCATGCACATATCCTTTAAATTTCTTATCTGTATCGATCAGATCCTCTACCGTTTGGCAGGCATAGATTACCGTAGAATGGTCACGACCGCCAAAGAAAGCCCCAATGGTCTTTAATGATGATTTGGTATGGCTTTTAGACAAATACATAGAGATCTGGCGTGCCTGAACAATTTCACGTTTACGGGTCTGGGATTTCACCATATCTACCGGAACCTCAAAATACTCGCAAACCAGTTTTTGAATGTATTCCATAGAAATCTCCTTGGAGGTATTCTTGATAAAATTCTTCAGCATCTGTTTGGCCAGGGCCAGGTCAATATCTTTTTTGTTTAGAGTAGACTGGGCAAGCAACGAAACCATTGCGCCCTCTAGCTCACGTACGTTATTATCAATATTATTGGCAACATATTCTACCACTTCGGCAGGAAGTTCTATCCCATCGGCATACATCTTCTTTCTCAGAATCGCGATACGGGTCTCCAGGTCAGGAACCTGTAAATCTGCAGAAAGCCCCCATTTAAATCTGCTCAGCAAGCGTTCCTCCAGCCCGGCCAAATCTTTTGGAGCTTTATCAGAGGTTAAAATAACCTGCTTTCCAGACTGATGCAAATGATTAAAAATATGGAAGAAAATATCCTGTGTTTTTTCCTTACCAGAAAAGTTATGCACATCATCCATAATGATCACATCCATTGCCTGATAAAAATTCACAAAATCATTAATGGTATTGTTCTTCAGGGAATCGACAAACTGCTGGCAGAACTTCTCACAGGAAACATAGATCACCAGTTTATCCGGCATGTTTCTCTTAATTTCGTTCCCGATGGCTTGTGCAAGATGCGTTTTACCTAGACCTACACCACCGTAGATCATCAGCGGGTTAAACGAGGTGCCCCCCGGTTTGGCTGCAACAGCATATCCTGCCGACCGGGCCAAACGATTGCAATCCCCTTCAATATAGTTTTCAAAGCTGTAATTTGAATTGAGCTGTGGGTCTACATTCAATTTTTTTAATCCCGGTATGATAAATGGATTCTTAATGTCTTTGTTGATAGAAACCGGAATAGGCATAGACTGCATCTTTGCTTCTGCTCCGTTTCCATTAGACGGCATATTGGTGGTGTAAGGAGATCCACTGTTAGAAGATTTATCCACAACAATATTATACTCCAGCCTTCCCTCTTCTCCTAATTGTTTTTTCACTGTTTTTCGTAATAATCCAACATAATGTTCTTCAAGCCACTCATAGAAAAATAAACTTGGCACCTGTATAGTCAAAACTTTACCCTCCAGTTTAAGAGCGGATATCGGTTCAAACCAAGTTTTAAAACTCTGGGTTGGAATATTATCCTTAATAATTTGGAGACAGTTTTTCCATACTTCCGTACAAGTTATTTCCATAGGTTTTCTATAATTTGTTGGTTTACAGTAACGGGAAAGGCGTTATGAATCGGCCGCTCCGAGACATCGAATATTGAAAAAATTATCAACAAAAAAAACTTAAATTTCATTTATTTGGTAAGAGCTTAAACATCAGTAGCATACCGTACTTAACCTGAATTTTTTATGTGGATAACTATTTATTAACATCCTTTTTAATATTCTCCGAAAACACTACGCAGCGTATCCGCTATTTCTCCAAGCGTCGCATAGGCCTCTACCGAATTCAGGATATATGGCATCAGATTTTCAGTTCCTTCTGCCGCTTTTTTCAAGTTATTTAATGCTGCTTCTACAACAAAATTGTCCCTTTCCTGTTTTAGTTTTTTTAACTTTTCTGTCTGGATCAGGCGGATAGATTCATCAATGTTCATCACATCGGTAATTCCTTCTTTTTGCTGGGTAAATTTATTCACTCCGACAATCACTCTGCTGCCCTCTTCAACCTCCACCTGGTACTGATAGGAGGCACCCGCAATCTCATCCTGAATATAACCATTCTCTATAGCCTGAACCGAGCCACCCATCGCGTCAATTTTGTCGATATAAAGCTGCGCTGCCGCTTCAACCTCGTCGGTCAGATTTTCCACAAAATAAGAGCCCGCTAAAGGGTCCACAGTATCTGTCACGCCGCTTTCAAAAGCAATGATCTGCTGGGTACGTAAAGCAATTTTTGCAGCTGCTTCTGTAGGCAAAGACAAAGCTTCATCATAACCATTGGTATGGAGAGACTGTGTACCGCCAAGTACTGCAGCCATAGCCTGATTAGAGACCCGGATCACATTATTCAAAGGCTGCTGTGCAGTTAACGTAGATCCCCCGGTTTGTGTATGAAAACGAAGCATTTGTGCCTTCTCATCAGTTGCGCCAAGTTCCTTTGTGATGTGCGCCCACATCCTGCGTGCAGCTCTGAATTTTGCAATCTCTTCAAAAAAATTATTATGGCAATTGAAAAAGAAAGACAATCTTTTGGCAAACACATTAATATCCAGACCCTTTTCTAAAGCCGCATTCAGATAAGCTTTACCATTGGCCAGGGTAAAAGCCAGCTCCTGTACCGCAGTAGATCCTGCTTCACGGATATGGTAGCCGGATATAGAAATGGTATTCCACTTAGGCACCTCTTTGCTACAGTATTCAAAAATATCGGTGATGATCCGCATAGAAGGCTTAGGCGGATAAATGTAAGTCCCCCGGGCAGCATATTCTTTAAGAATATCATTCTGGATCGTCCCGGAAATCTGCTTGATATCCGCCCCTTGTTTTTTTGCCAGAGCAATATACATGGCCAGTAAAATGGAGGCTGTAGCATTAATGGTCATCGAGGTGGTGATCTTTTTCAATTCAATTCCATCAAAGAGGATTTCCATATCTTTTAGAGAATCAATTGCCACACCTACCTTTCCAACTTCACCTTCAGCCATTTCATGATCGGAATCATATCCGATCTGAGTAGGCAGATCAAAGGCTACAGATAATCCCATAGTACCCTGATTGAGCAGATAATGGTATCTTTTATTCGATTCTTCGGCCGTAGAAAACCCTGCATACTGGCGCATGGTCCATAAACGCCCGCGGTACATGTCTTTTTGTATGCCTCTGGTAAAAGGAAATACCCCCGGACGCTCATCAGAGGGGCGGGCTACAGTATACAGTTCTTTAATTTCCAGACCTGAGGTCGTCGTAAATTTCTTGTCGTCCATATTTAAAATAATAGATGTATTTCTTTGGTGATCAGTTCCTGGCTAAGGTCATAGGGATTATGTTCCATCCCCCCAAGATGCTGCAGGACCATTTTACACAATTCCGTAGCCAGGGCTTCGTCTGGCAAATTTTGCCTGGCATGATTGATCATGATTAAAGTATCTTCTTTTAATTTTCTAACCGCCTGCCAGGTTGTTGTTCCTATATACAATTGCTGGGTCACATTATGCTGATATTCGGTACGCACTTCCTCCAGGATCAAAGCATGAAGCAGAGCAGCAGACATCCCTTGCTGATGCAGTCTTAAAAACAAGCTGGCCGGATTGATCCGGTCTACGAAAAGAATCAGCCGTTCATGGGCCTGAAGACGCAGAGTGAGTAATTCAGTCTGAGCAGCACCTTCACTTTCTGACGACCTCAGCTTCAGGTATTGATGAATATCCTGCTTTAGAAGATAATAACCTGCAGAAACGGTTACAACACCGGCTATACTCAAACCAAAGGTGGCAGCTGCGAGATCTTGTATGTTCATTGAAATTGTTTGAATACCGTAATAATTAGTGATTTACAAGGGCAAAAATGTACATTTTATTTATATTTACCCCACAAATCGTTTTTTTTCGGCCGCAACCAACAAGTGTTGCCCGTATTAAAAAACAATTATTTTTTATTTTATTATTCTTAATTTCAAATCATATGAGTACGACAGTTGACACCGCATTTGCACCGGTAACCTTTACAGAAGGTGCTGTAAAAGAACTTTTAAAATTAAAGGACCAGCAGGAAATTTCCGAGGACTTCGGTTTAAGGGTTGGCGTTGAAGGTGGGGGCTGTTCAGGAATGAGCTATGTTTTAGGCTTTGACCAGAAAAAAGACGGCGATCAGGAATTCATTATAGACGGCATTAAGGTATTTATGCACAAAGCACACCAGATGTACCTGATGGGTATGCAGGTAGACTGGCAGGACGGACTGAATTCAAGAGGTTTTACTTTCAGTAACCCCAATGCGAACAGCACTTGTGGGTGCGGAACAAGCTTCTCCGTATAAATCAGATTTAAACTGCAACTATTGTAACATTTCAGGAGGTCCCGTTGTCTTAACAGCGGGACTTTTTATTTTTACCCCTCGAGAATCTTAAATCTGGAAAATGACCTATACTGAAAACGTTCGACTGGCCCTTCAATCTATTCAAAGCAACCGGTTAAGAACCATGCTTACCGCATTGATCATCGCCATTGGACTCTCGGCACTGGTAGGGATTTTAACCACTCTTGACGCCGTAAAGAAAAGTATGACAGAGGCCTTTTCCAGTATGGGCGCTAATGCCTTCACGATCCGGAACCGGGGTACCGGGATACGTGTTGGTGGTCCGGGACAGCGGCCAAAAGCTTTTAAATCCATTCGGTTTGAAGACGCTATTGCTTTTAAAGAACGTCTGCAAACACCAGCCACAGTCTCCATCAGCATCCGTGCCACCGGTGGATCAACCGTTAAATACGGAGGGGAGAAAACCAATCCCAATATCGCTATACAGGGTGTGGATGAATATGGCTTAAGTGCCCAGGGTTTGGACCTTTCGGAAGGACGTAACTTTAGTGCAACGGAGGCTGAACTGGGTACTGATGTGTGTATTGTGGGAAGTGAGATTATCAAAACCCTTTTTAAAAAGGAAACGCCCATAGATAAAATCATTAATGTTGGAAACAACCGTCTGAGAATTGTCGGTATCCTGGCCTCTAAAGGCTCAAGCATGGGCTTCAGTGGCGACCGGGCAGTTTATGTACCTTTACTCAAAGCCAAACTGATCAATTCATCAGCAGATCCTTCTTATACCATTACCGTGATGGTACCTGGCAACGAAATGATGGACAATGTGATCGGCGAAGCCACCTCCGAATTCAGGAACATCCGAAAGCTGAAGGTGGGTCAAACAAATAATTTTGAAATTACCAAAAGTGATGCTATTGCTCAAACGCTTTTTGAGAATTTAAAATATATCGCCATTGGTGGTATCGCTATTGGCGTCATTACCCTGATCGGTGCTTCTATTGGTCTGATGAATATCATGCTCGTTTCGGTTACTGAAAGAACACGGGAAATTGGTGTTCGGAAGGCCATTGGTGCAAATCCTTCGGTGATCAGGAAGCAATTCCTTATTGAAGCTGTAGTGATCTGCCTGATGGGGGGTGCGCTAGGCATATTACTTGGTATTCTGCTTGGCAATAGCATTTCCTTAATGATGCACGGAGCCTTTATCATCCCATGGGACTTCATACTCGGTGGTTTTGCTTTATGCGTCATTGTTGGAATTTTATCTGGTTATTATCCAGCTAAGAAAGCCTCCAAACTCGATCCTGTAGAAGCGCTTCGGTACGAATAAAAAAAGCCTGACCGGAAATTCCGGTCAGGCTTTTTTTATCAGCAGGCCTGATACTTACCTGCCTGCATATTGTGTATTGTAATAGGCCTGATAATTTCCGGAAGTCACATCAGATAACCATTCTTCATTTTCCAGGTACCATTCTACCGTTTTTTCCAGGCCTTCTTCGAATTGCAGGCTTGGTACCCAGCCCAACACTTGCTGCAGCTTGGTAGAATCTATAGCATAACGCAGGTCATGGCCGGCACGGTCGGTTACAAACGTAATCAACCCGGCAGATTCTCCTTCGGCGCGGCCCAGCTTTTTATCCATGATCTTGCAAAGCAAATGGATCAGGTCAATATTTTTCCATTCGTTATGACCACCGATATTATAGGTCTCTCCTGTTTTTGCTTGATGAAAGATCACATCAATGGCACGGGCATGATCTTCAACCCATAACCAGTCTCTCACATTTTCGCCTTTCCCATAAACAGGTACTGCCTTGTTGTTTTTGATATTGTTAATGGCCAGAGGAATCAATTTTTCCGGGAAATGGTGAGAACCGTAATTATTGGAACAGTTGGAGATCACTACGTCTAAACCATAAGTATCATGATAAGCACGAACAAAATGGTCGGAAGATGCTTTCGAAGCTGAATATGGGCTATGGGGATCATATGCGGTGGTTTCAGTGAACATTCCCTGCTCTCCCAGAGCCCCGTAAACCTCGTCAGTAGAAACATGATAAAAGCGCTTGTTATGGTAATCGCCTTTCCAGAATTCCCTGGCTGCATTTAACAGGTTCACTGTGCCGATCACGTTGGTCATGACAAATGCCGTTGGATCTACAATAGAACGGTCAACATGAGATTCTGCCGCCAGGTGGATCACTGCATCAAAATTCTCTTTTTTAAACAGTTCATTCATGGCCGCAGCATCGGTAATATCGCCTTTAACAAATTTATAGTTTGAACTTTCTTCTATATCACGCAAGTTGGCCAGATTTCCTGCATAGGTCAGTTTGTCCAGGTTGACAATCTCATAATCCGGATAATTGGTCACAAATCTTCTCACCACATGAGAGCCTATAAAACCTGCTCCGCCGGTAATTAAAATCTTCTTCATTTTAGAATTCATGCTATTTTAAAAGTTTTAACAAATAGGCACCGTAACCACTTTTAACTAACGGCTGTGCAATACCTTTCAACTGATCCTTATCTATAAACCCCATTCGGTAAGCCACTTCTTCAATACAACCAATTTTCAAGCCTTGACGCTCTTCTATCACCTGTACAAACTGTCCAGCTTGCATTAACGAAGCAAAGGTTCCTGTATCCAGCCATGCGGTTCCCCTGCTCAGTACACCTACTTTCAATTTACCTTGTTCCAGGTAAACCTTATTAACATCTGTAATCTCGTACTCCCCACGAAGGGACGGTTTAATGTTTCTAGCAATTTCAACCACGCTATTATCGTAGAAATATAATCCTGGTACTGCATAGTCAGATTTAGGGGCAACAGGCTTCTCTTCAATGGAAACCGCATTGTTCTCCTCATCAAATTCCACCACACCATAACGTTCCGGATCTGCCACTTTATAAGCAAACACCACTCCTCCATTAGGATTTGAGCTACTTTGAAGTAACCTGGCCATTCCATCACCATAAAAAATATTATCCCCAAGTACCAGGGCAACTTTATCCTGCCCTATAAAATCGGCACCAATAACAAATGCCTGTGCCAATCCATTTGGAGTTTCCTGAACTGCATAAGAGAATTTACATCCCAAACTACTTCCATCACCAAGTAATTTTTCAAAATTGGGTAGATCATGAGGTGTAGAAATAATAAGAATTTCATTAATACCTGCCAGCATTAATGTTGACAACGGATAATAAATCATTGGTTTATCATAAACAGGCATCATTTGCTTGCTCATCACCAAAGTTAGGGGGTGAAGTCTTGTACCACTTCCACCAGCTAGGATTATTCCCTTCAAAATTGTAAATTTTAGATTATATATTAAGATTGTTTCGACGACAATTGTTCATTGACTCCGTCAAGTTCTTCAAATTTAGAGTTCTTGCTTTTAAATTCAGGAACAATAGTTTTCATTTGCAAAACTACGTTCCGGTTGTCATTAGTTCCTGCATGTGCAAGCAGGGTATAGATCTGGCTTTCAATTTCATTGAAAACATATTCCCTAACCCGGCCAATCATGATTTTTTCATGATGTGTAGGCATGGTATTTTCATTGTCGTTCAACAACTCTTCGAATAACTTTTCTCCAGGTCTTAAACCAGAATAGGCAATTTTAATGTCCTCATTGGGCACCAACCCCGCGAGGCGGATCATTTTTTTCGCGAGTTCAACTATCTTTACCGATTTACCCATGTCAAAAACAAAGATCTCACCACCTTTACCCATGCAACCTGCTTCTAAAACCAGACGACAAGCCTCGGGGATAGTCATAAAATACCGGGTGATCTCTGGATGAGTTACGGTAACAGGCCCACCTTTTTCGATTTGTTGTTTAAACCTTGGGATTACAGAACCGTTTGATCCAAGCACATTTCCAAAGCGGGTAGTGATGAATTTCGTAATCGGCTTAACATGTAAGTCATTGATATAACTCAATCCATTTTGGAAGATCACATCTGAACTGTTCAGAGAATTGTTCAGTGACTGTACATAAATCTCTGCAATTCGTTTCGATGCCCCCATCACATTGGTTGGGTTAACCGCTTTATCTGTAGAGATCATCACGAATTTCTGTATGCCATACTTTACGGAGAGATCCGCTATCGTTTTTGTTCCCAGAACATTTGTTTTAATCGCTTCTGCCGGATTATCCTCCATCATGGGTACATGCTTATAAGCAGCGGCATGATAGACATACTGTGGTTTAAAAAAATTAAACATGAAATCCATTCGCTGTTTATCCTTTACATCACCTATGAAAGCATGGAAATTAGAATTCTTGTGTTTTTCCTCCAGTTCCAGATACAAGTCGTGCAATGCAGTTTCACTCTGATCGCACATGATGATTAAACCAGTTTCAAACTTCATCAATTGGCGTACAATCTCACTTCCAATAGAACCTGCCGCCCCTGTAATCAAGATTCTTTTGCCCTTCAACTCCTTTTGAATCCCGTCCGTATCAATTTGTATAGTTTTCCTGTTTAAGAGATCTTCTATATTAATATTCTGAATTTGTGCAGTACTCACATCACCTCTCGCCCATACTTCTGGAGGAGGAATATTTAAAATCTTTACATTATTTTCCAAGCAGGTATCGACCACCTGTTCTTTGCGCTCTGCAGGAATCGTATAACTTGCAAAAATGACTTCATCCACTTCATGTTTGACAATCAAGTCCTCGAGATGCGCTGCATTTAATATCCTTACTCCATCTATGGTTTTCCCAACTTTCCTAAAATCGTCATCCACAAAAGCGATAATGCTCTTATTTACTTTGTTGTCATGATCAAAGGTTCGTTTAGTAGCTAAACCCGCTTCACCAGCACCATAAATTATAATTCTGATCTTGTCCAGACTTGCATTTTTGATGTACATAAAAAAGTACTTCACAATAATTCTGTAAGTAATCAGGAAAAGAAAATTAAACAAGGAATAAGTAATGACGGTGACATTACTTAAAAAGGGAGGAGCGCCAAAAGCAATAAAAGCAGCATTAACAAAGAAAAGAATAAAAGTACTGGACAACACCGAAAATAAAATTCGGAAAGAATCCTGCGCAGAAGTGTAACGCACAATCCCTGCATAGGTTTTAATATTCACAAACACCAATCCATTGACTACAATAACAGCCACCATAGATTTGTAAAATGCAAGGATATTAATATCTTCAATGATAAAATTGTGCTTCAATACTTTAGCTAAAGTCATAGCAAAAACACTTAGGCAAATATCTATTGCAAAGATAATCCAGCGAGGTACAATTTCGAGTTTAGAAAACATGTCTATTTTTATTCAATATGGCAAACTTAGCAATAATTGAACCAAACTGGTTAATGATGAAAGTATCGATATAAATTCAGGACTAATTGGATGCAGAAAAAGTATAAAAAATATTGAACAACAACCAGTTAACCTATCTTACAACTCAAAAAAATAGCTTTATTCTTAAAGAACCTTAATCTTTCTATGCTGTTGATCCTTTAAGCATCAACTTTGGTTTCAAAGTTATATAAATTAAAACCAGCGGAGTCAGAACTAGTGCCACTAATGTAAAGAAACTAAAATCGGAAAATATTATTAATGCAACTATAGCTAGCTGCAAAATTGCATAAACCAAAGAAACTAGGAGATGAGGTATTTTCCGATCATTAGCCAAAATTTGATAAAAATGCAACCTATGCGCATCAAAGATATTTTGCTTTAGGAGAAGCCTGTGAGCAATAGTGAACACAGCATCAACTCCGTAAACTGATAAAAACAAGATATAAGAATAGTTCTCTGTTTTTAAAATCAATTTGGCCAATAGTAGAATGATCCAAAAAGCCATAGTAACACTTCCAACATCCCCCGCAAAACACCTTGCTGTCTTTCTGAAATTGAAATATAGAAAGACTAAACAAGAAATTATTGGCAGCCAAATCGTGTCGGCTTCAACAAAAGAATGTTGATATAAGTTAACATATTGCAAGCCACTCAAAACTACTATGCTATATAGCCCAGTGATTCCATTTATTCCATCCATGAAGTTATAAGCATTAATTATACCTATAGTAATAATGTAGACGCAAATAACAGCCCACCAGGGAATAATTACAAATAAGTTGAGAAAGTAAAAAAGTAGGCTCACAGCGACTAGGTGAAATACAATCCGGATTCGGCTAGATAAAGTCATTCTGTCATCTAAAAAACTTATCGTTCCAATAATTGCAGCTCCTAAAACAGGAATCAAATAGATTGGGTATACGAATCCCGCAATAATAATGGCAATAAGAAAAATAATTCCACCACCTCTAATGGTTACACTGTTATGGGAGCTTCGTTCATTAGGTTTATCAATAATATTAAATCGATCAGCTATACGAAAGTAAACCAAAATGGCAATAGAAAGAATGACGGATATAAGGAGATAAAACATATAATTAATTTGAATCAAAACTCTGGATAGTTTTAAAGAGCCCTTCTTCAGAAGAAACAGGTAATTTATTGATCTGTAAAGCTTTTTTTATTTTTTCATTGGAGACTACATAGCTTTCTGTAAGTTTCTTTAATCTTTCAGAACTTATGGGAAGACGTAATTTATCACCAATCACTGCAAAAGCTCGAATAATAGTTGGACTAATCTTCCATAATCTGGGTTTACAACCATCGACCTCTGCTATGATTCTTATAACTTCATTAGTAGATAAAGAGACGTCATCTGCCAGATTATAAGTCCCTCCTGGAATCTCAGGATCCATTATCAATCTTTTAATAATATAATTCAAATTCGAAATTGACAGGAATGAACGTTGATTATGGAATGCTCCAAGCGGATACGGCACGCCTTTTTTAACTACATTGTATAGAAGATTCAAATTACCCTTGTTGCCTGGTCCATGAATCATACAAGGCCTAAGAATAAAAACTCTTTTTCCCTCTGGCAGTTTCTTACTTAGAATATATTCCTCTGCTTGCAATTTCGATTGTCCATAGGGAGTTTTAGGGTCGGGTTTAACGTCCTCATCCAAAATGCCCACAACAGTATCTGCAATAGCTTTTACACTACTAAAGTAAATAAAGTCCTTAATGTCAGATTTCAAAAAAAGATCAAAAAGCTCTTTTGTTTTATTCGCGTTAACATCGAAATACTCCTGAGGATTAGAAGCATTTTTTAAGTCATGAGCCTTACCTGCTAAATGAATAATGGCATCTCCTTCAGGCAGAACGATTTGACTTCTAATAGACAACCGTTCTATATTACCGAGCTTATGCTCAAGAATAAAAGAGGCTAAATTTAAACCAACAAAGCCTGTTGCACCAGTGAGTATTATTTTATTCATCCTTTTGAATCAATTTGTTTCCAAGTTCCACATATTGTCTGGTTACGGAATGATTGGAGTATTTTGCTAAGATTTCATTTAGTCCAGATTCGCCCTTCTGCTTTAAGGCTCCTTTTTCAACCGACTTAAGTACGGTTTTAATTTGCTTTACCTTTTCTATCAGGTTATTTTCAGAGATTAAATACGAACATCCCAATGGATGAAGAAATCTATAAATAGGTGTATTTTCTCCTGAACAGACTAACAATGGTTTAGCACATGCCATGATTGTATAAACTTTAGAAGGAAACCCATGTCCTTCCATTTCC
>NZ_DATMRL010000597.1:0-25845 GCF_035566355.1 Pedobacter sp. | reverse complement strand
CCAGCCCCTAATTAAACTCCTCGTCCAGCAATTTCAACATCCTAACCAATAACACTCTGACCCGCATAGCCGTACTCTGCACCACCTGCTTATACTTCGTAGTTAAACTATTAGGTGAGATAAACCCATCTCCTATGCCCGGTGTAATGAAGTTCTTCGAAATCGCCAAAATCAATTGCGTAACCGGCCCCGCATCCAGCCCGCCAGCCTTATTCAACAACTTAAAGAAGTATGCCAATGCATCAACGGAAAACAACACCCGGATCCGGGGATTACTTTCCCGTTTAGGCAAAGCAACAACAGCCTCTCTTGCCCAGTTAAAGAAACCTGCATACCGCACTTCAATATGCTCCAGCAATTGCTCCAGGCAATCCCCGGCAGCAGCGTATAATTCCATACAAGAAACCGGTACCTTCTGATACTTAAACAAAACATCAGTTAAATAGCCGCAATCATACTGGATCTGCTTCAAATGCCGTTCCACTAAACTACTTGAAGTAATACCCAACATCTCCTCCTGCATAGACCTAATTATCTGCTCTTTAATTACAGGCAGTTCTGCTATCCAATACAACACTTGCTGTTCATCTAAATTGAAATAAGCCGGATCCATTTGTTGTAGGATCAAGGTCCTTAAAGTATTCATTTCTGCATTCATGGCGCTATCCTCCCTAAATAAATACTATTCGCAATTTTCTTACGGTTAAAACTGGTTACACCCACATATACCTCCAGCGCCTTACCAAGCATTTTCTGATTGAATTTAAACCTGCAGGCTTTGTCTGCACGTTTTGCACCACCAACAAAACCATCTGCAATACCCAGTTCCGGGCAATATACAACCAGCATGAGCTGATCATCATAAGATACCCGCTGACCAGGATTGTCAGACCAGCTTACATAAAGCAGGTTCGGATCAGCGAGCACAACAGAGGGATTAGCCAATCCAGCCAACTCCCCTTTGCTTACCACCACTTTGCTATAGTCTATACTGAAATCAGGATACTCCCCTACAACAGCCCGGTGAAAATTCTCAGAGAAAGCCAGATTGATCTCCGATTTCACATTAGACAGATTTAAAAATCCTATAGAAACATAAGGATGAAAGGGTACTAACCATTCGCTTACAAAGCGAAATTTCTGTTGATTGGCAATTTGTGCTGCCGAACGTTTCGATTTTTTATTTGCCTTTCTGGGCGAAGCCTTTATATAAGCAATACTTCTCCAATTGGAGCCAACCACAGGGCCCACCTTTCCAGAAAAAGCACCCAAAATACCTTTAGATATTTTTGCCATGATATTCTTATTTATGAGTAAAAGATTTAGTTTAAAAATGGCCTTTATAGCCTATCTATAGCCAGGTTGCCGGGGCAATATGCCCATAAGGGCATTTCCTTGGGGATAAATAGCCATTTCATCGAATACAATACGAATCTAACCCCTATCCAATACCTAGCTGTTAGCCATCTGTTGTAGGCCGGAAAAAAGCCAAGGATTCCTTTTTCATATATTCTCATAATTCAAATTTTAAAGCGTAAAACATTAGTTAATTAAAGCGCAAAAAAAAACACCCTGCTGGCCAGCCAAGACTTTTTTAAAACCCCACAAACCAAATGTAAACACCTAATAAACAGAATCCTACCACTCAACAAGGCCTGAATGGTTTTGAATGGAATTGAAAAGAAATTGAATGGAATTGATTGGTTACCCTCCCCCTCAGCCCTCCCGCCATAGTATCCTAATGATGAAGTTTTGACAGTTAAAAACTGAAGATTTTTCAGCAATCTTGAAATTTTTTCAGTCTATAATAATTAAAATGCACTTGGCATTTGAGTTGTACTATTTAGCCCGAACGGAAGTTCACAGAGTTTAATTAATTATAAGTTTTAATCATTAAATCAAATTAAGGAGGAAAAACCCATGACATTGGTTAAATTTAATCCAGAAAACAAAAAAAACTCATTAATGCCAGGCTTTACTGATGTTTTTGATTCCATCTTCAATGACACTTTCTTTGCAGATCGTATGGTTACCCGTGTACCTGCAGCTAACATCAGTGAAAGTGCCGATCACTATCATGTAGAATTAGCCGCTCCCGGACTTAAAAAAGAAGATTTCAAAATCAACCTGGAACGGAAGGTACTGAACATCTCTGTAGAACAAAGTAACGAAAGCAAACAAGAGGAAAAGAATTATGCTAAACGCGAGTATAGCTATAATTCTTTTGTCCGTTCGTTTACTTTACCTGAAAGTGCCGATGAAAATGGCATTCAGGCAACCTACAATGACGGCGTTTTAGCAATCAATATCCCAAAAAGAGAAGAAGCAAAAACCGTAAGCCGTCAAATAGAAATTAAATAATTTCCCAAAAAAATCAATTCTCAGAGCTACCATGTAGGTAGCTCTTTTTTTAAATCTGTTATTATGGAAAATTCTTATGAAATCTCATTAAACATGAAAACCCATAAAGTTTAATACAAAAATAATTACCAAAGAGGTATTTAAAGAGATCAATTTAGAATAGAGAAGAATATGAACTACCTCTGCTAACGTTGAACTTAACTTTATACTAATGCCTGGATTTCAGCTATAGAAAGCTTAGAATATCTGGCAATCTTTTCCAAAGGTTCTCCACCAGCAAGCATTTCAATTGCCATTTCCCTTTTTTCCTGCTCTGCCTTAGCACGTTCCAGTTCCGCTCCTATTTCAATACCCTGCTTCTGCCCACGCTGCTCTCCCCTCAATTCCGCAGACTCAAGAGCACTGTAATTATCACGCTTAATCTTTAAACTTTCCTGGTACGGTTTCATATCTCCTTACTACACTTTCCAAAAATCAGAAGGCAACGGATGTTTCTTTAAAAACTGAATAGCCTCTTCATCCTTTTTTTTAAAGAATGGCGCATTCGTATATTTAGCTAAAGAATCAGCATTTTGATTTGAAATCACTTTATCCTGCTTTTTATTGCCTTTTATATTTTTCATTTCATCATTACTAGTATTCACCATATCATCAACATCATTCTCGTTGTCATCCCAGTCACCAAAACCTAAATTGTAAATCTTATAGGGTTCGTCCTGAATTAATCGGTATCTGATTATTTTTTTTATAGTGCCCTTTGGTCCCTCGCTATAAAATTCGTAGTAAAACTCTTCAGGTATTTTTAAATAAGGATATACGTCGTCTGCCATTTAAAATGCTTCTATCTCTACTTCCACGCTTACATTAGGAATATTTACAAATCTAAATAATCAACATTAAATAACCAAAAAGATATTTAATTCCTAATTAAGAAAAATATTTATATTTAAATCAACAAACAGAGATCTGTTACAAAATATTGCAACATATCCAGCCATGCGTGATGTCCCTTGCGACTCTTCTGTCTACCTGTAACATGACTTCGTTTAAAGAACGTTCTCCACCCTCCCCGGTCTGCGCCCAAAAAAATAGGTTTTCATGATCAAGCCTCAGAACCTAAAAGGTTCAGCGCGATCAGAAAACCTATTTTTCACAACAAACCAGATCTTTAATTAAAACCCAGTTTAGAAGGCATAATCCCCGGCCGCTTAAAAGGCATATAATCCGATGGCACATATATCCTTAATAAAGCCTCCAAATCCTTATCCCGTTGCATAGTCCATTCAGAAGAATTTTCTGCTGTTAACAAAACAGCTTCAGACCTCAAAGAACGCCATACATGCTCAGGAAATAGCTGATTTAAAAACAACCGCCTTTCACAACAATCATACACACTTTCCAGTGTAGACATAGCAGCCAAATTATCATAATAAGAAGGGATTATCGTTAATGGCTCGTCAGGCAAAACAAACACACCAATATCAGACATAGCCGGCAAATGATCAGCCCTGAGCGGCACTGGTCTATTCTTATTCGCATCCGCACGGCCCTCTTTTACCGCTACATCAAACTGCCATTGATGAAATTTATTCATTGCCTCTTTAAATTCCATTATAGTCTTGTAAACCAAAATCCCTTCTCCAAAAAAGGCCAAATTCCGCTCTGCTTCAGTTTTAGTATGGTTCTTCAGCTCTTGCTGATACGTTACAGAATGTTTTTTATATTCATATTCATTTTGCTTATTCATCCAGAAAATCTCATCCTTATCCGGCTCATGGCCACAAATACCAACAATTATATAACTATCCTGCCATCGATACAATGTTGCTCCCCAGAACTTCTCTTTTCCAAGTCTGTGGCCCAAATTACCCACACCTTTTTTTATAATTGGAAATACCTCATCCGTCAAGCTATGCCTAAAAAAGAAATGCTTCTCATCTGCATCAAAAAACTCAAAGATCCCGTAAATCAAATACTTAGTATTTCTAAATCCAATTGTTTTTTCCTCGCTACATCCAAGACTGGTGGCCAGAATATCAACAGGAAACAGACCAGACAAACAACTATTCAAACCATACATCTTTTTTTCCAGCTCAGAAAAAAGGTTCATATCAAAATACTCCTTAGGCAATGTTGCTCCACCCTGTTCTCTAAGTAATTTCTCATGGGCTTCGCGTTTATGCTTAAACTCATATCCAAACAAATAGCCATCATAAGCAAACCAAGTCAAAATACGCTTAAAATCTATCGGCTCTGCATCAGCCATTAAATATTGCTTATAAAAATCTGTGAAAGTTATTTCTTCAATCTGATCTAAATGATCAAATACCTTTTCCCTCAATACAATAAAAAAATCTTCAGAAGGAAAAAACTCCGTCTGGCCAGTTTTCTGCAGAAACACCAAATAAACAAAAGCTAGATAATGGATATCAGCCGGATGAATATCGTTGCAATCTTTCCATTCCTCCAGCTGTTCCTTAGAAAAAAATGGAACACGCTGCCCGTACAAAACCTCATGTTCCTTAACTACCGCAGCCCAGAAACCTATCCCATTTACCACATCCTCAAAATATGAAGTCAGCACATAGGCCAGTTCCCGGCATTGAAACATATTTAAAGGGCTCTGATTAAACAGAGAATGCTCAGAAAGAATAAGGAACACCTCCCTACATATCTTCAAATAAGGCAAATCATAAGAAGGATTATTCTTGTAAGGTTTCCTCGAAGAAAACCAAGTCATAGAGACCGTAGATTCAGCAAACATAGTTTAAATATTAATTAGATAAAAAATCAGTTCTAGTTATTTCTCAGGCAAAATCCTCTGCTCAATTAACCTCATCCTGCAACGCTGCAAATAATCAGCAGACATCAATAGATAACTGGCAATATATTCATCCCGAATGATCCTGGTATGAAGCAAACCAGGAAAAGTTCTATAAAAATGGAGCACACTATCCTCACCCCCTTTGCGGATCATTTCATCACGGAACATCTCCTTGTCCTCAAAAGATGCAAGCGTTAAACGTGCCAGCTCATCCATCCCGGGAATAGTCTTATACCCCGTTTCCATTTGGCTATGAGTGATTTCCAACAAATAAGCATCCTCATAAACCTTAATACAGTACCCCGCTTTAATGCAGTTCATAAAACTATTTCCAGCAACAATTTGCCCCGGACCATAGATCCGCAAAACACTTAACTTACCTTCAGCATTAAAATAGTACACAATAATGTACCCACTGGAAATAAAATAGGCCTTATCAATAATCGTATCCTGCTCATGGAGAATATGCGTTGACCTGCAATACCTAGCTTGCATCACACTTTCAAGATACTCCTCCAGATGATCAGGCAAAGGATTTTTAACCGCCTGTAAAGTTTCAATAAGCCATTTAAAAGCTTTCGCATTCATTGGAACAATGGAGCTTGGCTGTTTTTCATTCTTAGGTAAAGACATAACTGAGAGTTTATTTTTTGTAAATCTCAGCCTAAAGAAATCAGTAAAAAAGCCCCCCATCTAAAATCAATAATTTTTAAAGTATACCGAATCAAAAAACATATAAAATTCTAAAAACAAGAAAATAACCAAACTAAACAGTATAAAATTTTGTTAACAAAAATCAAAATTTTGTGAAAAGCAGATGCCGGAACCACCGGCATCTGAGGCACGCAACTAACCGACAATACCCAAACCAAGGCTAACCAGGCCACAGAAAAGGTTTGGATATTTACTTTAATTCGAAAAATCAAAAGGTAACTGAGAAGCGTATACATATAAGAGATGTTAAATAGGGTATACGCAAAACTAAAGAACACCTAAACAAAAAACACCGGAAAATAACGGTTTTTCCAGTGTTTTTTTGAATTCTCCCCCCACGGTCTGCACCCTCTCCAGTCTGTACCCCCTCCAGTCTGCACCCAAGAAAAATAGGATTTCATGATCAAGCCTCAGAATCTGTAAGATTCAGCGCGATCAGAAAACCTATTTTTCACAAAGAAGACTTCAAATAAAACCACTTCCCCCCAACCTTCCTACACACCCAAGCCCCCTCAGTCCTCCTCCTGTAAATCGTCGCATCACTCACATTCAACAAACGCTTCACATCACTCGCATCAATCCAAACCACAGCATCCTGCACCACAACACCCTCCCTCGACGCCTCCCACCGTTCCAGCAAAACCTTAATATCCTGTAGAATTTTAACAATAACCAGAATAGACTTTAAAAACTCAATCATAACCATCAAGTAAAAAAGCGCCGGACCAAAAGATCCGGCGCTTTACCTTTACTGTTTGCTCACCACACCAGGCCCATAAGCCACTTCAGCATCACTCGTAAAATGTTGGTCATTGATGTAATCCTGCAACGTAGGATACACCGAAGAATCAATGATCACCTTACAAGGCACCGAACCCGCAGCACCACAACTCGGAGTAGAACCCGTAGCCAGCGTCCAGTTCGACGCATTCCTCGCACCAGTAGACGTACCCAAATTGTACGTGTAAGCAATTAAACCCGCCTTTTGAACAGACGCTGATTTAGTAAAAGCAAAAGCTGCGGTCAATCCGCCAGCACACAGCACGACCATTAAAGCCGCTTTGAACGATTTTTTCATGTTAATGAATTTTAATGTAAAAAATGGATGAATTATATACTCTATTCCGCGTTACGTACCGCTAAGAATATTCAGGGAAATAAAAGCAGGTGCCAGAACCACTGGCACCTGCAATTTAACTAACCGACAACACCCAAGCCAGGGCTAACCAGGCCAAAAACAGCACGAGTGTTTATTTTAATTCGACATGTAATTGGGTAACCGAGTAGCGTAGTTTTCATATATAAGAGTTGTTTAATTTAGTATACCTAAAGATAGGCAGCCAGAAATAAAAACAACTACCGCATTTACAGCACTTTACCTGTTTTTATCAGGCAATAATCCCTTCTTAATTAAAGACGACCGATACCTCTGCAATGTATCCACACTCATCCCCAAATGACTGGCCAGATTAGGGTCTTTAATGACGTTGCCGGGAGGCAACAAATCCAGGTTATTTTTATACAAGAAATACACCAACTCTTCCCCGCCTTTGTTCTTTGCATTATTCCACTCCACCTTCTTATCTTCAAAGCTGGCCAGCGTTAAACGCGCCAGTTCATCCATTCCCTCAATACTCGCATAACCGGCTTCCATTTGTGCATGCGTAATTTCCAGAACAAAAGCATCTTTAAAAATCCTTAAATTATACTTTGCTGGTTTGCCATTCATAAAACTGTTTCCAGCAACAATCTCCCCGGCAAAGAAGATGTCCAATACCTGCTCATCGCCATTTTCGTCAATATAAAAAGCAATCATAAAACCTCTGGAAATAAAATAAGCTTTATCAATTGCTGCACCTTCCAGATGGATCACATGCGTACCCAGGCAAAGTGAAGCAGTCATCACTTTTTCCAGATAAGATTCCAGACCATCGGGTAAAGGTTTTTTGATGGACTTTAAATATTGGATAAGCTTTTCAAAAGCAGGTTTAGGCAGAGGAACCGCTTTCATTTTTGGGTTTTCTTTTCTCAAGAGTGTCATTTAATTTAGTTTTCGTTAGATCGTTGATTTGATGATTTCGTTTAGATGTTTGAATATTCAGTTATACTTAATTCCGCCTTCCCGTTTTTATACAGCAGCATCAGGTTTTCCATGCTGATCTTTTTGATATCTTCGGGATATTGGAGATTAAAAGCTTCAATAAACCTCAACGGAGAGGTAAAAGCTGTTCTGAGTTGAAGCCGCACTTCATTTTCTTCGTGGTTACGGAGCATCACACTCATCTCAATAAGTTTGTCACCGTGAAGCGCAACTTCGACGCCTTCTTTAGAGGTGATAAGGTTAGAATGAGTCCAGAAATACTGGACCAGGTCACTAGTTTTGATCATAAAATTTGTATTTGGTTAGATATCTAATAACTATTGGCAAAAATTTGATTATATGCGAGATTAAAAAAGGGGCTTAGCCCATTAGCCCCTTTCTATACCCCTTCGCCGTCTGTCCGGCCCTTTGTTTAAACCACCTGCTGAAATACGGGGTATCACTAAAGCCCAGCAGCTCCGAAATCTCTTTCACCGAATGCTTCGTATACTGCAATAAATACAAAGCCTCCCTGTAAATCCTGTCCTGCAGCAACTCATACACAGACCTACCTAAATAAGCCTTTGCAAACCTGTTCAAAGCATGAATGCTGGTATCCATTTTAACCGCATAAACAGAAATATCCCGGTTATACCTGAAATCCAGTTCAATCAAAGATTGCAAAACCTTTAATCGTTTAAAGGCCGGAGGCCAGTAGTCTAAATTGAATAGTCTAAAGCGCTCTGTATAAGTATTCGTTTCCTGCAACATCCTCTTACTTTTTATTCGGCACCCAGGTACAAGTCACATCCAGCAGCTTGTTTTCTATTACATAGATCAGGATGCTCACCGTTGTTTCCTCATCTAAGTTTAAAGCCACTGCTACTTCTGCAAGCGTAAAGGATTTCCCTTCTACATGCTCCAGGAAAGCTTTGACCAATTCTTCGGGGATAAAATTCTCTTTCATAAACTCTGTTTTAAGATTCGACGATACACCAGATCCAGTTCCAGGAAGATTTCTTCCAATGGCTGGTAGTTGATGAATTGTAATATGCGAAGTAAACCCGCTTTGACTTGGATCAGGACAGACTGGTGTACATTCAACTCCATACCGGATTTTTCAGGCACCGGGCCATATTCTTTAAGCAAGGCGAAAGTTCTGAACAGCAAGGAAGAAACAAACTTTTTAATCACCGACCGTTTATATTCCAGGTCCTCTTCCTGAGATAAGATCAGCTCAAAGAGATAACCGGATAAACCTCTGTAAGCAAGATCAACCCTGTCATTCACCGCAGCAGGAATGTCAATGGAGTGATTTTCCAGGTCATCCAGAAGTTCAACGAAGAGTTGTATGTTGTATTTTAATCCTTGTTTTGACATCTTGATAGAGGTTAAAAATTCAATTGGTATTTATACAGGTAGTGATCGTAAAGAGCATACAGTGATTGTCCATAGACCCTAAAATCCGTTAGTTTCTTTCCGTTGAAATCTGGCAGGTAAAAACTAAGTTTATATTTCCCATCCGAAACATTGTATACATCAATTGCAGCCCCTTCTTCGTGCATATTTGCAGTTTCATTATCCGCTTTTAATCCTGAATGGATAAACAGATACTTTTCATTAGCTGTAGTCTGATTGTTAACAGTAACTGGAGGTGAAGCTAATGTAAGCTGATTTGCAGAAGTGATTTTTGCAATCTTAATTTTTGCAAATGTATTGGTATCAATAGTTTTACCCCTATATAGAAGGTTAAGATTTGTATCAGCACAGATAAACTGGTTACGATAGAAATACGTATAGAATATTTTATTTGAATTTGGCACTTTTATAAGTTGACCATCAGTACAAAAAAGGCCATCTATTTGTTTTTGCAGTAGATTTTTTCCTACAAATCCCAAATTAACTGCTCCATATCTAACTAATTCATTTTCGTTATTCCTATTGATACGGACAAAAATAAATGAACCCGTATCAATTGAAATCCCAGTCGCAAAACGTTTGGTTTGAATTTTGGTAGATAGCTTTAGATCACTAATTTTACCACTCCATATTTCTGATTTATACCCCTCAAACAGAAAAATTTTATTTGAATCTATTGTTAAATAACTGTCATTGTATATCTGCAATTCTTTATCAAAGAGTGCCGTCTCAGTAATAAGTACATTATCACTCTTATTAAACCTTGCTTTTAATACTCTGTTTTTTTGCTCCCTATTTCCAAGATAAACATCCTCCTTCTTATCAATTCCCATAAAATAGAGATGTGTTTGCTTTGTATCCAGGCAAGAAATACCCTCAACGGAGTGGGCTGTTGTTTGTCTAATAAAGTGATTAGGCGATTGCGCTAGTTTATTTGAAATAATAAAAAGCAATATTACAAATCCACTGCTTCCAAAAATACAAATACCTAAAATTACAAGTTTTCTTTTAATCATATTATTCTTTTAAGGGAGCCTAGAGGTATGCCCTCTAGGCTGAATACAATATTTATGGTTTAAAGACATACAGTGGAAGCGTACACTTATCTTCGTAAAATGCATCGTAATTTGTAACTCCGATCGTCACAGTGCAACGTTGAGTTCCAACAGGTGAACATGGACTTTCATTAATTGGACCGACTAAGCAAGTAGTTGGATTAATTTTTGCACTTCCTAAGACCAGTACTGATTTGGCTTTTGTTGCTATAGTGGCGGTTATCGCTAACAGGAATGCCGCACTAAATAAAATTCTACTAATTTTCATTTTTTTAGTTTTTAGGTTATTGTCTTCTATTAAGGGGGTCGACATCCCCTCTTATTGTGCACATAAGATTTTTATATTGATTTGGATATACCATTATTGCCAAGGCTCCAAGAACGAGAAATCCGGTATTAAAAAGCAGATGTTCTTTCCATGTCATATTCTGCAAAACGCCACCACAAGAGCAAGGAATGTATGGACTGAATTTCAAAATGATTATAATATAGACACAAAACATAACTATCAAGTTAAAAGCCACATATAACGCAAGTAACTGAAAACGTCTTATAGTCAAAAAAGTAGACACTAAAAGTTCAATTGTTGGCACAGCAACAGACATAAAATCAGAAAAAACATTTAATACCGGGGACTTGCCTAGCTCAACTCTAAATTTCTCAAAATCCTGAAACTTACTCAATGCAGCATATACAAAAAGTAAAATGAATAGGCTTGCAATGATCTCAACCAGAATATTTCGTTTACTTGAATTCATAAAACCCCTCCTTCTTGATAAAGGTTAGCATTGGTTCCATCCACTCACTCACAGGTAATCGCTGCGTAAACCCATGATTCCCTTTCGGGAACAAATGCAATTCCGCATCTACCTTGTTCTTCTGTAATGCCTGATAAAACACAATGCTGTTGTTTACATCCACAACATTATCATCGCCACAGTGCGTCAAGTAAGCAGGCGGAGTTTCCTTAGTGACCTGGAGCTCATTAGAAAACAAATCCACCTTTTCTTTACTTGGATACATACCCAACAAGTTAATCTTTGATCCCATATGGGTGAGCTGATCATTCATGCTGATCACAGGATAAACCAGGATCATAAAGTCTGGCCGTAGACTGA
This sequence comes from Pedobacter sp., assembly GCF_035566355.1. Lineage (GTDB taxonomy): Bacteria > Bacteroidota > Bacteroidia > Sphingobacteriales > Sphingobacteriaceae > Pedobacter. The sequence goes on along the minus strand of NZ_DATMRL010000597.1, from coordinate 14,274 downwards.
TCTTGTCTTTATTTGGGATATAATTTTTAGAGAAATGGGTTCCTAAAGTACTTGCCAAATGCCCTCCAGCGCTGTATCCAATCACACCAACTTTACTAGGATTGAGGTTCCAGTTTACGGCGTTGGAGCGGATCACTTTCATGGCTTGCTGCGCATCCATCAATGGCCCGTAGCTTTTGTCCCGCAAGGTTACCTTTTTCGGCAAACGGTATTTGAGTACAAAGGCTGCAATTCCTTTTTCTGCAAAGGCTTTACCTATAGCTATCCCTTCTTCTTCAAAAGCGAGGAAACCATAAGCTCCTCCTGGGATGACCAGCACCGCAGTTCCATTAGCTTTTTCTTTAATGGGTAGATATAGGGTCAAGGTTGGCTCTTCTTCTTTGGAGAGTTTTACTGTACTTCCGGGAATAGTATCCGGGTAAAGCGGCAGCACTTGTTGTGCTACCGCAGTGTACCCAACCATTAAAAAGAGCATTGATATTAAGATTTTATATTTCATAGGAATTAGTTATTTGCAGGAGTAAGCCAGGTTTTCTTCCCCTTGAGCATTTTTTCTAAATGACCATTATTTTCATCTTCATAAGGCGTTCCTTTTGCAAGTTTTACAGCTTTTTCTTGCCATCCAATTGCTTCTTTCACTCTTCTGGACTTATATAGTAAATTTGCATAAGTATCATAGGCATACGGCTCTTTCGAATACCATTCTTCAATAGCATACTTCATCACTACATCGCAAGCAAACTTTACCACCTCAGGATCATCTACGTTTTCAAATACACACCATGATGGTTCGTTAACTATATACTCTGGCCGCTTTAGCGCCTTTTCAAAATACAATACATAGTATTTTCCGAAATTAACCCAGTCTCTAATTTTCGAATAGTACATCATTCTTCTACCTTGAACAACTTCTTGTCCAAGAGTACCGAATTCATCGGTAACTGTCTTTTCTATATTATCCCAATCTGGTTTATCTTTTTTTATACTCTCTTCTGTTGGTAGATATTCCTCTGCGATTATGGATCTGATAGCATACTCTGCTTTGTCTCTCCCTAGTACAGCATTGATTTTTTCACTTTTAAGTTGAAACATTTTAAAAGCATTACTCTTTGTATTACCCAAATATTGCCAAATGAACTCTAGGTTCTCTTTACTATAAAGAACATCCTCCTTTTGTTTAAAAAGATATTTGTTGATGTAATCCTGTGCATAGCTATTAGCTAATATTTTGTCACCTTTCAATCTTGCCTCTTTTGCCAAAAAAGGCATTTGAACATAATCATTATTACTCTGGGCATACATCTCAATATTCCAGAAATTAAGCAAGGCGGTAGCCAGAAACAAGTATTTTCTCGTTTTTATTTTCATACTAATATATTTTTTTATATCTCCTTATTTCAGTGTAATAGTTATAGGCTTTCGTGTCATTAGGCTATCCACTTTACGTTGTTCTTCTAATGTTAGTAAACCTGTCCCCGGGATTCTTCCAGTACTATCAAGCTTTAGTCCAGAATCTTCCCTTCTTCCTGTCTCACTAGTCCCATCTAACATCCAGGCTGGAGCTGGTTTATCTTTAAGATAATGATCAAAAAACTGTTGCATGCGGATTGTAAAATCCTTAGATTCATCACCGTTAAGAACGTGATTCCCTTTTGGATAAACTAACATCCAAGCTTTTTTACCTAACCTACGTAATTCTAAGAAAAGCTCCAATGTATTTGGATATGGGCAAGCAGGATCATTCTTTGTCTGCATTATCAATAATGGAGTAATAACTTTATTGATATGCAAAACAGGAGAGTTCTTGATATAGCCAGCTAAATTCTCAGAAAGAGCAGTACCCATTCTACTTTGCCCCAATTCAAAATCCTCACTTAAACTGTTACTATATCCTATTGTCGGATTTCCCCGTAATGTACCAGATTTACTAATCCAATCACCTACACCTGAAGAAGAACAAGCCGCCACAAAGAGGTTTGTCTGTGTTACTAAATAATTAGTTTGTATCGCTCCCCAACTATGTCCTTGAATCCCCATTTTCCTTGAATTAACAAAGGGTAATTTAGATAGGTATTCTGCGGAGGAAACAACTGCATCGTAAGTACCTTGCATGGGATCCCCTATCGAATAATAAATATCCGGACAAAAAACAAGATAACCATTGCTAACATAAGAGGGTATATCCAAAGCTCCATACGAATATTCAGGTTCTAAATAAGCATTTAATCCATCAGAAAGTTTTTGGTAATAATAAAATATAACTGGATACTTCTTATTCGGATCAAAATTTTCAGGCTTGTACAGCACTCCTTGCAAAGTTCTTCCATCAAATGACTTCCAACTGTGCAGTTCTGTGGTATACCAGTTATAGTCATTATGAGGGTTAAAATCGGTCAATTTATTAAATGATCTAAAGTCTCTTGTGCTGAAATAATTAGGTGCTTCGTTAACACTCATTCTCCGAACAATATAATTTTCAGCTTCTTTAGCCTTTAAAGGCGAAAAATCATATACATTAAACGGTATATTTCCACTATTTATCTTATAAATATATGGCCCCATGGTAAGTTTCACCGGATCGTTACATCTGTCAACTCTCCCGCTGAAAAATCCATTATTCTTGTCGACTGTATTAAATGCACTTAAAATTAACTTGTCTTTTTCTCTGACAATATTTATATCAGTTGAAAATTGTTCAAAATTGATTAAACTAAAAATAATCTTATTTCTTCTCCCATAGCCATTTGTAACATTTATAGGTAAACTTTTTCCTTGAGGATCGAACTTCCAAATATCATAGCGGTCATAAATCAGAACAGACCTATCATTCGGTAGCCAACCAGCAATACCTCTTGGAGAATTCTTTTGAAGATCATTATTATCAATATTCACCCATGATGTTCTAATCTCTTTTGAGAGATTAACAACCTCTCCAGATTTCAAATTATAACTAAAAAAATTCTTCTCATTGATATCATAATAGATAATAAACTTCTGATCCGGTGAGAGTTTTATGGAATAAAAAGACATTGATTGTAAAGAGCTATTATTATTTAGGAAAGTCAATTGTTTTCTCTCCCCAGTCCTACTGTTGAGTAATTCATACCTTACTTTAGGTTTTGTATTCCACCATACGCCGGTACTACTACTATCTTTAATTTGATGTCTACTTAATAATGTTTTATTATAACTATCGCTTAAAAAAAATTCATCATCATATAGTTGCAATGGAATAATCTTACAATCATTTAGCCGAATAATTGCACCATATATCTTACTACTTTTTACCTTTTCCTGTTCTGATGGCAGCTTTACATCTCTGTAACTCCAAACCTGCACTACTGGGGTTTCTGATTTAGTGGAAGTTGGAAATATATCTTTTTTTATTTCGCAATATAGATAACGACCATCTTCACTAAATCTATTCAAATAACCAAAACTATTGCCTAATCCTTCTGATTTAACAAGGCAAGTTGGCTTAGATATTCCAACCTTACAATACCAGATAGAATTACTTACTTTAAATGCCAATTGTCTATGCTTTAAATCCAAAACTATATTATCCATTTCCCCACCATCATAAATAGAAATTGTTCTATTTGTTGCAAGATTTACCCATTCCAGATACTGGTGCCTATTATCCCTTTCAGAAGATCGATTTATAATTAGAAACTTCCCATCATTACTTAAATTATACCAAGAAACATTCAAATATGTTACTTCCCTTCCCGTTATGAAATTTCGAATAACTAATGTTCTTTTAAAATCATTTATTTGATAAGCAAACCGCAGGACGGGTTTACTCTCGGCGACAGAAAAGTTCGAAACATTTGGTATTCTGGTTACCGAGTTGTCAGCAAAATCAATGATGTTCAAGATGTTATTTTGCGTAATAAAAAAACAATATTTACTATCTTCTGTGATTTTTGGACCAAGTATTATATCAAATGGAAATTTCATAGTCCATTTCGTTTGAGTAGATTGAATCACCAAACCTGTTCTGTCGGATGGCCCTTTCTCAACATTATATACAATATATTTTCCATCATTACTAATAACAGCACCAAGTCCAATAATAGGCCATTTGTCATAGACGGCTGAATCAATTACTGGCTTTTGAGCAAAAATAGATTGAACTCCCCAACTGAACAGTACCATTAGAAAAAATCGTTTCATATTTTTATATTAATTAATATCCTGTGTTCTGTATTAGGTTTGGGTCCTTTTGTAAATCATATGTAGGCAGAGGAAACCATTGCTGGAAACTTTTCCATACTCCTCCTCCTATTTTTTTCGGAACCTCAATAGCCATTATTTCGTCTACTCTATTGGTGCGTTTTAAATCAAGCCAACGATGTCCCCACTCTGTAAATAACTCTGTCTGACGCTCATGTTCCACTGCCAATAATGCATCAGATGGAGCCAACGATGTCGATAATTTAGATAACCTAACGGCTCCCTCAGTTTTATCTGTCGCACGATCCCTTAGTATATTCAAATCATCTAACCCTTCACTTATTTTTCCTTGTTGTATTCTAGCCTCGGCACGGATTAAATATTGCTCGGCTAAACGTAATACCATTGAATATTCAGAAACAGGGCCATCAACAACATAACCTATTTTATATTTATAAGCATAATAATAATCCACATCATCAATCTTGACACTATTTATCCAGTCTTTTTTTCTCTGATCACCAATATCAAAACTGTTTAGGAGACTAGCACTAATACATCCAGGTTGTGAAGTTCCAACACCAGTCTCAGGGGTCAGAATAAATGCAATTCCGTCTTGTGTATTAATGTTTCTAGTTACAGGTTGCAACTGCCAAATAGCTTCCTTACTATTCATTTTAAATACCTGATTTAAGGTAACAAGTCCATAATTATTATTTCCAATTAATATTGAAGCTTCCCTCTCAGCACTGTCCCAATTTCTTGTGTACAAATATATTCGAGCAAGCAATGCTGTTGCTGCCCACTTGGTCGGACGGACTCTTTCTTCGGTTTGTATTAGTAGGCTAGCATCTAAATACTTTTCACTAAGCAGATTTTGTGCATCTTTTAAATCAATAATAATTTGCTCCCACACTTTTTCTTTAGGGGTTCTTTTTAATAAAGAATTTACCTTGTAATCTGTACTTAATATAAGTGGAACATCACCATATAAATTAACAAGATAGAAAAAGTAAAAGGCCCGTAAAAATTTGGCTTCTCCCAATAGCTGCTGTTTTACAATCGGAGTTAGGGACGTTGAATTTGAAATTCCTTCTAGGGTAGCATTTATCACATAGATATCCGGATAAGCATTATTCCAAATCTGAGTTCCAACATCATTCTGAGTATTTAAAGTATTTGTATAATATGCCTTGAGAAAATTGTCTGGACTAATAAGGGTCAATTCATCTGCGGATAACCCGGCCAAGTAAGACATACTTGTTATCGCACGACCCTGAAAGATTGATGCAGCACTTAATTTCGAATAGATCGCTGTTAAAACCGAACTGGCTGTAATATCCTTTTCGAATATATTTTCAGAGTTTACACTCGTGTTTGGTCCACCTACTTCGATTAATTTCTTACAACTAGGAAAAGTAATAAAGACCAAGGCAATAATAAGTAACCCTATTCGGTTGATTAAGTAACTACAAACAGAAATAAACCTATCGTTTAACGGAGAATGTATTAATTTTTTCATTTTCATTTTCTTTAGTTAACCTATTTAAATCTTATAATCCGATCTTTAATCCCATCGTTATTACTCTCAATGGAGGCAATGAGTAGGAGCTCTTTGTTTCAGGATCAAGGCCTTTATAGTTTGTGATTGTTAATAAATTCTGTCCTTGTACATATAATTTACAGCTTCTCAAATGGATCGTATTTTGCCAACTCAGTGGTACTTGCCAGGAAACAGACAAATTTTTCAATCTGACATATGATGCATCGCCAAAATCAGCATCACTACCATCAATATAATTTGACTGAAATGCAGCTGAAAACTGTTGTCTCGAAACATTATCACCAGACTTCTGCCAGCGATCAAGTTGCTGCGTTGTCTGATTACCATTCCCCAAATTATAATATCCAGCAGTAACCTGTGGAAACGAATTGAACATACCTATCTGTTTAGTGAACTGAAACAAAACATCAAGCTGAAACGCTTTATATGCGAAAGAATTTTGGAAACCTCCATAAAATTTGGGATCTGGATTAATAATAACAGTATTGTCTTTGTTTCTATCTGGAGAGTACGTGGCATTCCCACTTTGATCGGTAAATTTATAAATACCTGTTGCGTTATCCACGCCAACAAAGTGATACAACTGAATAATATTCAATGACTTACCTACAACAAGTTGTTTATTGTAGGAAGAATTTTCTAAGTTAGTAAACGCAACAAGTTTATTCTTTGGCAATGTTAGATTAAAACTACTTGTCCAGCTAAAATTAGACGTTTTCACATTTGTTGTAGATAAAGTAAATTCCCACCCTGTATTTTGCACCGTCGCAGGCAAATTCCTATAAATCGACCCAAAACCTGTTATTAAAGGCAAAGGATAACTTAATAATTGGTTTGATGACCGATTAAACGAATAATTTGTATTTAATAAAATCCTATCTTTTAGAAACCCCAGATCAATCCCTATTTGTAACTTCTTAGTTTCCTCCCATTGTAAATATGGATTAGTTAATCTATCAGGCAAATATCCTTTAGCTCCTTGATATACGATATCAACACTATATGGATTATACAAACTAATATACTGATAGTCAGATATCTGATCACTACCTGTTGTACCATAACTTCCTCTAAGCTTTCCGAAGCTGAGGAATGCCAATTGATTTTCCAATAATTTTTCCTTAGAAAATATCCAGGCAGCTCCTACTGCCCCGAAATTATGAAAATGGTTTTCAGGACCAAAACGAGAACTACCATCTCTTCTAGCGGTGAGATTTAGTATGTATCTGTCTGCCCAATTATAATTGATCCGACCAAAAAGTGCATTGTATTTATAAACAGAGTTGATGGCCCAGTTTACTATTAGTGATGTCGCAGATCCTACATCTTCTATAACCTGCTCGGTGTTAAATCCAGAAGCATTTATAGATGAAGCATCACTACTGTTTTTTTGAAGGGTTGCTCCAAGTAAAACTTCTAGCTTACCTTTTCCAATTGAATTGTTATAATTTAATTGAGGCTCAATGGACCAAGCGTTATTTTTACTAGTGTTAAAATTTGTGTTCCTGACAAAATAAGTCCTAAATTCTGGAGCCAACGATTCAGGAAGTTGGCCGAAAATAATATCCGATTGTAAACTGGTATAACCAAAAGAACTTTTAATATCCAATCCTGGCAAAATTCTATAACTCAAAATTGCATCTCCTCGTAGATTAGTCGTCTTGTTTTTAAATCTATTTACAATTTTTGCCAGAGGATTAAAAATAAAAGTAGTCATTCCAGAGGGAGTAGGTTCCCAGTTAATTTTTCCATCCGAAGTATATAATGCTGGGGCTATTGGGGCCAACTGCATAGCCATTTGTGTGAGATCATCACCTGGTAATTGGTTATCGTCAAATAGATAAGAACCCGACAATTGTATTTTGAATTTCTGATTAGAAGAAGTACTATTAATGCGGAAATGTACTGAACTCTTCTTATCATCAAAATTACCTGGAAATACATTACCTTCTTGATGATAACCTGCTCCTACCAAAAATTGAGTAATACTATTTCCCCCGGAAATAGAGGTCTGTATATCGTGGTATTGAGCTGTTCCTCCAATAAGTTCCTTTTGCCAATCTGTATAACGACTAGTATCCCAAAAACTGAGATCAGCAGAATTAAAAACTTTATAGGAATCGGTATTATAAGGAGGTAAAGTTAAATCTATCCCAGCATTTTTAAGAGCCTCTCTTCTCATTTCCAAATATTGCTGACTATTCATAAGGTCAAGTCTGCGTGTTACCTTTCCCCAACCACTTTGTAAATTCGCATCGACTTTGATATCTCCTGCCTGTGCTTTTTTTGTTGTGATTAATATCGCCCCATTGGCTGCACGCGAACCATAAATTGCAGTAGCATCTGCATCTTTTAACACATCAATGCTTTCAATTTCTGCTGGATTTAAATAGTCTAATGGATTACCGTAGGAGGTGCCTGTAGTTCCCCCAGATTGTCCTAAGATAGAATTCCCGCCAGGAAGAAGCTGAGAAGAAAATGGTATCCCATCAATTACATATAGTGGATCGTTGCCATTAGCCATGCTATTTTGCCCCTGAATCCTCACCTTCACACCTGTCCCAGCAAACCCGGTTGCCTGTTCTATAAACAATCCCGGTACTCTCCCCTGCAAAGCTAACAACGGATTATTCACTGGCTGCTTTTCAATCACATCAGCCCTAATCGTCGTCACATTTCCAGTACTCAGCCTCTGCGTCGTCGTTCCATACGCAATGACCTGAACTTCATCCAGCTTCGACAAACTCTGCTCTAACACCACATTCCCAATATTTGCCGAAGCATTCACTTCCTTTGGCAAATACCCAATAAAGCTCACCACCAGCACAGCACCCTCCTCTACCCCCCTCAGAAAGAACCTCCCATCCTTATCGGTACTCACGCCCTTCCCTGTTTTCTTTACCTTCACACTCGCACCAGGAAGCGGCCGATTCTCCGAATCCACCACCCTGCCAGAAGCGTCAATGCTATTAAGGGTGGCAACCACCCTCTCCAGAAAGGTGGGCGCTTTATCTTTTACTACTATTGTCTTTTCCTGCAGGCTAAAGGTAAAAGGCTGCCCTGCAAAACAAGCACTTAATGTTTCCTCCATAGTCGCATTTTTTAGATCTATGTTTACAGGCCTGGCTTTCTTCAGCAAATTCTTGTTATAAAGAAAATCATAGCCAGTCTGCTGCCTGATCTGGTCAAAAATCTGTTCCAGAGGGGCATTCTTCTCCTTCAGGGAGATCTTCTGCGCAAGTGTAGCCGCGCTCACTTGCATTAAACTTGCTATTAACAAAACGGTGGTTAGTCGCATAATCAGCAATATTTTATAAATGCAGGCCGAGGGCATACACTTATATTTGGTATAAATTCTGTACATTCGGTTGTTGGTTAGTTGATACTGTTGTCGAAATAATATGAACGAAATGGCCAACATTAGCCAGGGGTGTTAGTCGCACTTCTGGCTTGCTTGCTCATAAACGTGGTTGTTTTGTTTACTTGGTTACCGTAATCCTCCTTCCTTCTATCTTAAAGTGAACATCTCCTGTTGCTTCTATGATTTTCAATATGGCTGATATGTTTTTTGATCTGGATATCTGCCCACCCAGCGGAACATCGGCCGGAGCAGAAGGATCATATATAATGTCTACATCATACCACCGGGCAATTTGCCGCATAATGGTTCTGAAGTCTTGTGTTTTGAATACAAAGTCACCATTTTTCCAGGCAACTACTTCTGCGGTATTGACTTCGGCTACCTTAAGTTGGTTGTTGGCCAGGGTAGCTTGCTCGCCGGGTTTCAGTACAGCGTTATTAACCTTCACACTACCTTCAAGAAGCGTGGTCTTCACACTGCCCTCATCGGTATAACTGTTCACGTTAAAATGGGTTCCCAGTACGGTTACTTCCTGATTTTTGGATTTGACTACAAAAGGTTGGAGTTTATTCTTAAATATTTCAAAGTAGGCTTCGCCACTAAGTTCAACTACCCGCTGCCCACGCCCATTAAAGGAAACAGGATAAATCAATTTAGAAGCGGCGTTAAGCCATACTTTGGATCCGTCAGGGAGCCGGATCTGATACTGCCCCCCACGGGGGGTTTCGATTGTGTTGAGCGCATTCGAATAATTAGTCCGGGATCCTGAATCAAGTTCAGGATGACGACCGTTTATGCGACCGCTAATATCACTCGCCGTTTTATAGACTACTTGTCCGTCGGCGGTTTTAGTGATCTCCACTCCTGCTTCTTTGGCGAGTTCGCCGTTGGCCGCATCGGTTAAGGATACACGTTTGCCATTGGATAAGACTAAGTAAGCTTTGTTGCCTCCGGGTTTGATGTCGTTACCAGCGAGTCCGAGGTTCTGAACTGAATTCAGGATGACGTGGTGGCTAGAGTTGATGTAAAAGAAAACACCCAAGCCAACAACCAAAAGAACAGCTGCTGCCGCAGCGATACGAGGAAATAGAACCCGTAAATTTTTACGTTTTATTTGCTGCTTTACTCTGCCCAAAGAATAATCTGCCTTTTCCTGTTTCCAGTTATTCAATAAATCAGCTGTAAAACCAGTAACTGAAACTTCATCAGCAGTCTCCCGGTTTATAGGCGCAATGTCCTTCCAGGCTTCCAATTCTTTAAGCTCCTCCGCATTCAATTTTCCAGTCGCCTTGGTAGCCAGCAAGTAGATAATTCGGTCTATATTTTGGTCGTATTCTGGTGTCATTTTTTAACGATATACCCACAACACGTATAAACCCGAAAAAAGTACCTATTGAAAATGAACTTTTTTTTAAAAACCGTTTTAATGACCATTCCATGGGGTTTGATGGAGCATTTTTTATAAATAGCAATAGAGTGTAAAGCTTATTATAAGAATAAATCATCAAATTTCGCAGTTGGTAACTGCGAGATTTGATAGTCCGGAGAACGAGAAACCGTATATTCTTCCAGATCAGACATTAACCAATAATCACTTAGAAAACCAACCTCGCTCATGTAGTCCTTTGCTTTAATTTTCTGGTTTTCTGTCATTCCATTAATCTGAGTACCTCTTTCTACATCATAGGTTGCAATCATAATATGATCTAATTCATCTGGATTTAAAATATCCAGAGCTTTAGGAGAGTGCGTAGAAATAATAATTTGCTTGTCGCTCGATTGTTCTTTTAAAAAGTTCATCAACAAATGAAACTGATGTGGGTGGATACCAAGCTCAGGCTCTTCAATTAAGATCAAACCATCTTTTTTAAAGGTGATTTCAGTGACAATATAAAACAGTCTTTTAGTACCATCAGACAGATATGACCATGGAACCCAGGTGTCATTTATTAAAAAATCAAGCCGTAAGTTATCTACGATGAAATTTTTATCGGCATCATACACACTAAAACCGTCATTGAGCCGCAAATTCTTTATTGGAGTGAACAGCTTTAAATTATCAATAATTTCTTCAGAGAATTTAAAATCAGTAATAATTCCTTGTTTTGTATTGTCACTGTTAAAATCAATGCCATCTTCTAGAAATTCTAAATCCCACACGATATCGTCAATAAAATCCAGCGTATCGGTCCATGACCAGGCACCATCGTAAGGAACAGTTAACACTCCTGGTGTAGAAACAAAACCAATAGTTTCCGGAATGTTAAATTTGATAATCAGTGGTTTTAATATTCTTTGTAAATATCGAAAACCATTAGGGGACTTTTCTGCATGAGTTATTCCAGTTACCTCAGCTGCAAACTTTTGGAATAATTTAAAAGCTTCCTGATCTTGACCGGAAACATATGCCTTAGAATTGAATAAGTTCTTTCCTTCTACATCAACTTTGGTTAAATATTCATTATCAATTCCAGCATCAAGTTTATTTTTGAAATTCTTTTGAGCCTTTTCTTTTTCAAAGGACAATTGAAAATTCTTAGTCTTTGAAAAATAATCTAAAGATGCGAAAGTATAATTGAGTTTATGACCGCGACCTATTGCACCCTCTAAAAATTCCAAAAAATTAGATTTACCGGAGCCATTCTTTCCAATTAGAATATTAAGCCCAGGTTTAACATCCACAGAAAGATCTTCGATAGACTTAAATCCCTTCAGATGGATACTTTTCAGAAGCAGCGTTTCTCTCTCGGTATTCGGCATTGCATAGTCACGTTTATTACAAATGTAATTCAATTTAGCCATTATTGATACAAAAACAAGATTTAACAATTTATCAGAAAAGGCACTTCAGCACCCTTACATCGCAAACATAAAAAGAATAATTAATAAATTTACAATTATATTTATTAACCAACAAAAGAATTAATGATTATGCTTTGATAACATCTCAAGAACATTAATTTACCCAAACCAAAAGCATCAACAAAGTAAATGCATCCCCTGTAAGTCTGTCTTTCAGTATATTCAATCCCCGCACCTTATGATTTTTTACCGTTTGCTCAGACAGCCCAAGCTGGGCAGCAATCTCGGCATTGGTTAAGCCCTCCAGGAAACTTAAAGAAATCACTTTACTGCACTGACTTGGTAATGCATTTACCGCCCGGTAAATCTCTCCCCTGGTTTCGGCCTTAATCAGAAAACTCAAATGATCATCATCAGATATAGCCAGGCCTTCTGCTGTTTCTGTATTTGTTTTTTCGCCAAACTTACGATTGGAACGGATATAATCCATACAGGCATTTCTTGCAGCCTGGTATAAGAAAGCCCTCAAATGCCCCATATCATTAAACACCTGCTTTTTATACCAGAGTTTAACAAACAAATCTTCAATAATATCTTCTGCTTCGCTGCCCACAAACTTTGAAGCATAAAAGCATAGAGGATGATAATAACTTTGGTAGGTGACATCAAATACGGTGTTATGGCTCAAATGAATGGGCAAGTGTATGTTGCTATATGGTTGTTCTGTAGCCATAGTGTATTTAACCTATACCTTTAATATTACCTAATTTACTTATTTTATTTGAATTGAGATACAAGAGCAAGAGCCCTTTACAAAATCATTTTGCAATAGTAAATAATTAAAACGAATAAGTGGTTACCATTTTTTCACTACACAAAAAATATTATCACAGCGCAATAAATCAAAGCAAAATTCTGTAAAGAATGAATGGCAGGGATTTTTCTTTCAGATGCAACCATTTTGTGATTTCTGGCATCTACTACCTTAAGAGTCATATTTATGCGAAACAAGATCTTATCTTTTCTATTGATTTTTCTTTTTTCCATTCCAGCATTTAGCCAGGTATTGGAAACAAAAAAAGCCCCCTCTTATACCCCTGGGTATTGGGAATACAAACTGACTGACAGTTCCAGAACTTATAAGCCAGGTGCTGTAAATGGTACCCCACTGTTTTTCCGCCCGGTTGAAATTGATGTCTGGTACCCTGCAACAACAGTTACAAACCATTCCCCTTTAGATTATTCCTATTTCATTTCCCTACTTGAAAGGCGTGCCAATTCATTTCAGGACAGTGTGAAGTATGAGGGATTGACTAATGAGTTATCCCGTCATTTTACGATAGAAAACACGTCTTCCGGCAAAACGGTAAAAACTAAAAGCCATTTAGATATCCCTCCTATAAAAGGTAGTTTTCCATTGATTATTTACTTTTCAGCCTTTAACGGAATGAGCTATGAGAATGTTCCCTTATTTGAAAATCTGGCCAGTCATGGTTATGTTGTGGTATCTATCAGTTCCATTGGCCGCTATCCCGGAAATATGACTACCAGATTCCCAGATGTTATGGAACAAGTGGCAGATGCTGAGTTTGCCCTGCGTTTCCTGGGAAACAAAGGGACTGATACGACTAAAGTCGGCATCCTTAGCTATAGCTATGGCGGCGTCGCTGCTATTTTGATGGCACAAAAGTATCCCGCTATCAAATCAATACTTTCGCTTGATGGGTCTGAGAAACACTATTATGGCGGGGATAAGGCTGAAGATAAAGATTTCAACGACCTCCGAAACAGCATCTATTGGAAACCATCTGCTTTAAAAAAGACATATGCCTATTTAGAAAGCGACCACAAAACAGACGACTTATCCGTAGACAGTACATATACCCCTTTGCCAGGGGGATCCTATATTTACGCCCTCATTAACGGAGCATCACATGAAGATTTCAGCAGTATTTCAACGCCCATTGTCAGACCTGGCTCGGCTTATGAACTGATGAATCAATTGACGCTGAGCTTTTTTGATCAGACCTTAAAAATAAACGGTCAGCCTTTCAGTGACCAGCTCCTATCTTCTGCAAAGGCAGCAAGGATGAGTTTGAGCCCCAAGAACATTAAGCGGAAATCCGGGCAGATCATTTTGACTGGCAATGTTGTTGCCGGAGCAAATGAAGCACCCCTGCCTTATGCAAGTATTGGCATACCCTCAGGTAACCAGGGAACGGTAGCCGATTATAATGGCCATTTTACTTTAAATTTAGCCGATACCATGATGGAGCGTAGGGTTCGTATTTCGGCACTGGGTTACCAGTCCCGGACTTACACAGTAGCCTCATTGTTAGCGGCTTTAGCTATAAAACCAGCGATCAGACTC
>NZ_DATMRL010000596.1:0-13901 GCF_035566355.1 Pedobacter sp. | reverse complement strand
ATTTCTGAAAAATTTGCCATCATACTCTAATTTAGAACTGTAAAAATAGGAACAATAAACCAGCCTTCTGGTTTTAATTGTTTACATACAGTCCAAGATTAAAAATCTTATTTTAATATAAAACCCTATTTTTGCCATACGCCCTAAATAGATACCCTATGCAAAAATCTCCTATTGATAAAATTATAGCCCCGGTTAGCAAATTTATCCATCTGGAGTATACCAGTGGAATTGTTTTACTGCTCAGCGTTATTGCAGCTATTATTTGGGCAAATTCACCTTATCATGATTCTTACCACCGGGTCTGGGATCTCCATTTGTCAGTAGGCTTTGATAAACATGTGTTCGATCAACCCCTGCACATCTGGATCAACGATGGCTTAATGGCTATTTTCTTTTTTGTCATTGGGCTGGAACTCAAAAGGGAATTTATGGATGGAGAACTTTCCAGTATGAAAAAAGCCTCCTTACCCATGATGGCCGCACTGGGCGGAATGATCGTTCCCGCACTGATTTATTTTTTCATGAATAAAGGAATGGAATCTGAACACGGATGGGGGATTCCCATGGCTACAGACATCGCCTTTGCCCTTGCTTTGCTATCCATGGCGGGAAAACACATCCCATCGTCTGTAAAAGTATTTTTATCTGCCCTTGCGGTAGCCGATGATCTCGGAGCAGTCTTGGTCATTGCCTTTTTTTACAGTTCAGACTTAAATTTCATCCCACTTGGTATAGCCGGGCTTTTTCTGGTGATCATGATGATTGGAAACCTCCTGGGCATCAGAAGCAGCGCATTTTATCTGATCATGGGACTAGTCGTTTGGATGGGCTTCCTGCTTTCGGGAGTTCATGCCACGATTGCCGGTGTATTGGTTGCCTTTACCATTCCGGCCTCTACAAAGATCGACGAAATGATGTATGCAAAAAAACTCAAAAAACTCGCTGCAGATTTTGAGCAGGAAATACCCAATAACAGCACATTGACCACCCCTCAGCAGCATCAAACCATTGAAGAGGTTAAAGCATTAAGCACCGCTGCAGAGACCCCTTTGCAGAAAATTGAATATGCCCTTCATCCCTGGGTGGCTTTTATGATTATGCCTCTATTTGCATTAGCCAACTCAGGTATGGTCATCGGATCCGATTTTTTCAGTGCATTGCTAAACCCCGTGAGTATGGGGGTTACCACTGGCCTCATCGCAGGCAAATTTACGGGCATTTTACTCTTTACCTGGCTCATGGTGAAATTAAAGATCTCCCGCCTTCCAGATCAGGCCAACTGGACCCACATTACAGGTGTTGCCTTATTGGCTGGAGTAGGCTTTACCATGTCTCTGTTCATCAGCAACCTCGCCTTCACCAGTGAGACCATGATCAATCAGGCTAAATACGGCATACTGCTCGCCTCTGTTGTTGCCGGCATTCTAGGCACCATCGCCCTCAAAAGAACACCTGCTCCCAAAAAGGGCTAATATTTTTAGAATTTATGATCAGTAACAAACAACTTTTCCTTCTCAACAATGCACAAACCTCTACCAGTCCCAATTTACTGGAAATCGATTATGCAGAGGGAATCTATCTATACGATAAACAAAAGAAACCCTATATTGATTTGGTTTCGGGTTTTGCAGTGAGCAATATCGGACACCGACATCCAAAAGTGATCGATGCCATAAAAGCACAACTGGACAAATACATGCACCTCACGGTCTACGGAGAATATGTACAAAGCCCGATGATCCTGTTTGCACAAAAACTCCTCTCGGTCTTACCAGAGACATTGAACAATGTTTACTTTGTCAATTCAGGCGCCGAAGCGACAGAAGGCGCCTTAAAACTCGCCAAAAGATATACCGGCAGAAGCGGAATTATTTCCTGTTTCAATTCCTATCATGGCAGTACCCACGGCGCGCTAAGCGTCATGGGAAATGAGCATTATAAGCAAGCTTACCGCCCACTCCTTCCTGATGTGCAATTTATCCGCTTCAATGAAGAAGCAGAGCTTTCCATGATCACAGAGGAAACCGCTTGTGTGATTATGGAAACCGTTCAGGGAGAAGCAGGTATTCGCGTTCCCTCTGAAAATTACATGACCAAACTCCGCAACCGCTGCACCGAAGTTGGCGCCTTGCTGATCCTTGATGAAATCCAGGCCGCATTTGGCCGTACCGGAAAATTATTTGCCTTTGAGAATTTTGGTATCGTTCCTGATATTCTATTACTGGCTAAAGCCCTTGGAGGAGGTATGCCAATCGGTGCCTTTATTGCCAATAAAGAAGTGATGGGAGTACTTAAAGAAAACCCGATCCTTGGACATATCACTACATTTGGTGGCCACCCGGTCTCCTGTAGCGCAGGTCTGGCCAGTCTGGAGGTGATACTGGAAGAAGAACTTGTTAAAGACGTCAACAAAAAAGGAGAACTTTTCCGTACGCTTCTTGTCCATCCGCTAATTAAAGAAGTTCGCGGTAAAGGTTTAATGCTCAGCATTCAGCTGGATAGTTTTGAACAGGTAGAAAAAGTAAGTACCCTATGCAGAGAACGCGGTGTGGTGATCGACTGGTTTTTACATTGTGAAACCGCCATGCGGATCGCCCCTCCTTTAATTATTAAGGAAGAGGAAATCCACACAGTCTGTAAAACGATTATAAACGTACTGAATCTCCTATAAGATGATTTAACCCGCTACAGGCAAAGCAAAACAAAAGCGACTCCCCTCCCCTAAAGCACTTTCAACCCAGATCCTGCCTTGTTCGGCCTCAATAAAATCTTTCGAGATGGCCAGTCCAAGTCCGGATCCGGATTTATTATTTCCATCAGTAGGTACCTGAAAATAACGGTCAAACAATCTTTGCTGATATTGTTCTTCAATCCCCTTTCCAAAGTCACGAACCGAAAACTCAACTTCACTATTCTTCTCTAAAACCTGGATAACCAGCTTAGACTTCTCCGGACTATACCGAAGTGCGTTGGAAAGGAAATTAATCAGTACCCAGGCGGTCTTCTCTACGTCAGCATTTACTTTTGGCAAGGAATTTTTACTCACCAGCTCTAAATGAATCTGTTTCTGCTCGGCCTGCAATTTCACAGAGTCTATCGCATAATCCACAATTTGTTTTGGATCTGATTTCACAAAATTGAGCTGTAGATTTCCCGTCTCCACCTGCGCAAGGTCCAGCAATTCGCTCGTAATTTTAAGCAGACGGTCACTGTCTTCATTAATATGCTCCACCAATTCCTTCTGCTCCTTATTCATATCACCTACCCTTTCATCCTTAAGCAATTTAAGGCTCATTTTAATCGAAGAAAGCGGAGTTTTCAACTCATGGGACACCGTAGCGATAAAATTTGTCTTTGCCTGGTCCAATTCCTTAAATTCTGTAATATTTTTGAGGATATACACCTTACCCGCCGATTTCCCGGAAGCGAAAATTACATTATTCTCCTGGTCTTCAAAATTAGGGATTACAATTTCCCTGCTCTCCAGCTGGAAATGAGACTCCTTCTCATTGGCATAAATCTTCAGGTTCTGGTCTTTCCCCTGACCGTTCAAGATCCGGTTCAAAAGTTCATTCTTTTTTTGCAGATCAGCTGCATTCTGGCCAACCACCTGGGCCGGAGAAAGGCTGATCAGTTGTGCGGCAACTTTATTGATAAACAAAACATCCTGTTTATCATTCAAACCTATAATCGCATCATCCATTTGTTCAATAATAGCCTCTATCCGCAGCTTCTCCGACTTCAGTTCTGCAAGATTGCTGTTTTCCCATTTATTGAGCTGTAAAGCCATTCCATTAAAGGCTGCAGCCAATTCAGAAAATTCATCATTGTTATGAAACTCCAGACGCTGTTTATAATTCTTCTTACTGATTTCGCGTATGGCCTCTGTAAACTCCTGAAGCGGGTTGGCCACAAAACCGGGAAAATTCACTATAAAACTAAATAAAATCAAGAAACTGATGGAAGCCGCAAAAACCAGGTAGAGCGTAGCTTTAGAAACAGATGCCTGCGCTGCATCGTTCTTCCTCACAATCGCCTTCATGTTCACATCCTCAATCGTCCTTAGCTGTGCGCGCACATTTCTTAAGGCTGTTTGTTGTACTACCGCAGCTACCCCGGTAGCCGTCATTTCCTGATAAGCCTGTTTTAATGCTTTTACAGCGGTGCCTTCACCAACCTCTGTTATGTTCTTCTCTTCTCCTTGCAACTGCTGCTCAAAATCCTGCTGTACCACAGGCGTAAGCGGCAGATCGTGCTCATCCAGCAGTGTTCTCATGGCCCCCGTAAACTTCAGTGTTTTGTAATTGTCCTTCAGGATGACCTTTGCACTGCCGGAGATCTCATTCAGATAGAAAAGTGAAATGGAACCGAAGAAGAGTACCATCACGAACAGGAATCCAAATCCGAGACGGAGTTTTGTTTTGATCTTCATTATTATAGATATTAATTATTCTTTGCTGTTAACTCAAAATCACCAGATCAGTATCCTTCATGGCCAGGCTTCTCAAAAGCTGGTTAAAGATAGCTGTTCGCATGATCACCTGAAAGAGGTTCAAATGCGGCTTTCCGATACATATTGTTGTAATTTCTTTTTCTTCTGCAACTTTTATAATCGTCTGTGTCACCTGGTCACTTTTTATTTTTAAAACCTCTGCCCCAAGTTCAGTAGCCAGCTTCAGGTTATTGATCAAATGGCGCTGCTTATCCAGTTTAATTTTATCCCCGCTTTCATTGCTGCTCTGCACATATAATACAATCCATGGAGAACGATAATACGAAGCCAGCCTTGCCGTTTTACGGATCACCACTTTGGCCGTATCTGCATTCGAAGAAATACAGGCCAGGAAGCGTTCCGATCTTAATTTAATCTGCTTTGGCACTTCCAAACTTACCTTTCGCTCTACCTGATGGGCCACTTCCTTCAGTGCCAGCTCCCTTAGCTGCAAAATTCTTTCCGGTTGGAAGAAATTTCCGAGTGCTGTCGCAATCTTGCTCTTATCGTAGATCTTGCCTTCTTTTAAACGGGTAACCAGTTCATCTGCCGTTAAGTCTATATTGACAATTTCATCAGCAATTTCCAGAATTTTATCTGGTATCCTTTCTGTAACTGCAACTCCCGTAATATGTTCTATCTCTTCATTAATACTTTCCAGGTGCTGGATATTCACCGCAGAAATCACACTGATGCCCGCATCCAGTAAATCGAATACATCCTGCCAACGCTTTGCATTTTTGCTGCCCTCCGCATTGGTATGGGCCAGCTCATCTACAATAACAACATCCGGGTGGATGCTCAAAATGGAATTCAAATCCATTTCCTCCAGTTCCTTACCCCGGTAAAAAATCTTTCTCCTTGGAATCAGTGGCAGGCCGTCCAGCAAAGCATGGGTCTCCTCCCGCCTGTGCGTTTCGATATACCCGATCTGAACATTTACCCCGCCCCTCAACAAAGCATGAGCCTCCTGTAGCATACGATACGTTTTCCCCACACCAGCACTCATGCCAATATAGATCTTCAGTTTTCCCCGTCTCGATTTTTTAACCAGCTCAAGGAACTTGCGTACAGAATCTTCTTTGTTGTCTTCCATTTTCTTCTTATTTAAAACAGCATAAAGAAGAATTTGCTTCTTTATGCTGCTATTTTTTTATTTATGTATTAGAACGATACCGCAATGCTCCCTGTAACCAGGCCATTGTAATTTACCAAATCCTGGTCCCTTTTAAACACCTTATCTTTACTGTTGTATAATTTCCCTTCCAGCCTCAGCACTGCGTTTTTCACAGGTGCATAATCCAGGTTTAGCGAATACCCAGTTGTCTTGAAGCCTTGAGACGTTCCTGTCGCAATGAATACCCCATTTTTATCATCATAATACTCTACTCTTCCTGCAAGAGCCCATTTCGGATCAAATTTATACTGAGCAATCGCTACCGGTGCAAAAACATGATTATGGGTACTGCTTCCCTTTGATGTCTGTTGGGTACCATAATCAACCCCCAGGGTCACACCAAACTGTTCATCCAGTTGGAAGATTCCATACAAATTGTGATACAGCCTGGTCACACCAACAGAATCCGCACCTTCTTTTCCCAAATAATTACTATAGTTCACTGTAATTTTTTCTGTTGGCTTCCAGGTCAGCTGGACACCACCGGCAGGCTTACGATTGCCATCCTGTCTGCTGATCCGCTGCCAGCCATTTAAATACAGAAGCGAAGCACTGAATTGCCCATCGGCCGTTGCATAACTAAGTTTTGCACCTGTCTCAAAATAAGGTGTATTCTCAGAAGAAATATTCCTGGTCAATACCCAGCAATCTTTCGAAATGGCACTTTCAAATCCAATATGGGAAGAGAATATACCTGCATCTAACCATAAGTTAGCCGTCTTAGACAATTTAACACCGGCATTGGCCTCATAAATATTTTTCAGCACACCAGATTCCGCACTCATATTTGCATTGGCGTACGTACCTGCCATTACCGCAACATTTGCCCGGATATTGCCGTCATCATAGGCTCCTTTAAGATAAGCTAAATTGATATTCACCTCATTGCTTCTGTTATGTGAGTAAATAAAACCCGGTCTGTTGTTGTCTGAAGGTTTGTTAAAATCGTATCCATAATAGGCCTCTACATAGCCTGAAAATTTCACTTTTGATTCTTCCTGTGCAAATAAATTGACGCTTGCAGCTAATCCTGCAATTAATGTGATTATTTTTTTCATTAATATTTTATGTCTTTCAATAGTAATGAAGCGATCATGAGCCGTTGTTATTTTATTTGGAAGCTCAGGATGGTTTCATTAATATTGTTGTGTAAGTCCTGTGGAGCTACCCGGATCCTGCAACTTGGCAAACGCGTAGGATCGGGTAACTCTTGGGATGTTTTCTATTTCTTTAAATTATCCAGTGCAACATTCAATTTCAATACGTTCACTTTACTTGGCCCAAAAAGACCAAATAAAGGGCGTTCTGTATTTTGGGCCACCAGATCAGCTAGGGTCTTTTCATCGAGTTTTCTAAATTCAGCCACCCGTTTGATCTGGATAGCGGCGCCTTGCTCTGAAATGTTCGGATCCAGTCCACTTCCTGAAGCGGTAACCATATCCGCAGGGATCTCCCCTTTTTTCAGGTAAGGATGATACTTCAATAAAGAATCCACTCTGTTCTGAACATCCTTTTCATAATCAGGATTGGAAGCCGCTTTGTTAGAACCTCCGGAACCAGCCGCATTATAGGAAACTGCCGAAGGGCGGCCCCAGAAATACTGTGGTTTGGTAAAGGACTGACCAATCAGCGCGTAACCAACCACCTTTCCATTCACCATGATCTTCTCTCCCCCTCCCTTACCTTTGGAGAAACCACCGGCAAAAGAAAGAAATAAAGGATAAGCTCCACATAACAGCACCAACAGTACCACAGTGAGACGTATAGATTGTAATAAGTACTTTTTCATGATATATATAATTTTAAACGAACAGGCCAACAGCCAAATCAATGAGTTTAATCCCTATAAATGGAGCGATAACACCACCCAAACCATAAATAAATAAATTTCTTCTCAGCAAGGCACTTGCGCCGATCGGTTTGTAGGCTACGCCCTTTAGGGCCAGTGGAATCAAGATCGGAATAATGATCGCGTTAAAGATCACTGCCGACAGGATAGCACTTTCGGGACTATGCAGTCCCATAATATTCAAACTCTCCAAAGCCGGAATAGAAGCAATGAACAAAGCCGGTACAATAGCAAAGTATTTGGCCACATCATTTGCAATAGAGAAAGTGGTTAAAGTACCCCTGGTGATCAGTAATTGTTTACCAATTTCAACAATCTCAATCAGTTTGGTTGGGTCATTATCCAAATCCACCATATTCCCAGCCTCTTTTGCAGCCTGTGTTCCACTATTCATCGCCACACCTACATCTGCCTGAGCCAAAGCCGGCGCATCATTGGTACCGTCTCCCATCATGGCCACCAGTTTCCCCTGCATTTGCTCCTCTTTGATGTAGTTCATTTTATCTTCCGGCTTCGCCTCAGCAATAAAATCATCTACTCCTGCTTTTTCTGCAATGTACTTTGCCGTTAAAGGATTATCACCAGTAACCATTACGGTTTTAACCCCCATTTTGCGCAGACGCTCAAAACGCTCACTAATTCCTGGTTTAATAATATCCTGTAATTCAATCACCCCAAGGGCTTTTTCATTTTCAGAAACCACTAAGGGTGTTCCCCCGTTGGAAGCAATATTTTTCACCTCGGTTTCAATATCAGCAGGAAAATGATTCCCAGCCTTCTCTACAATATTACGTATCGAATCAAATGCACCTTTACGAATTCTTCTGCCATCAGGAGTATCTATTCCGCTGGAACGTGTTTCAGCCGTAAATTTAATGAACTGAGCGCCCTCAGGGGCTTTACGCAAAGCCGGCCTTCCATCTGCGCTGGCCAGTTCGATAATGGATTTACCTTCCGGAGTTTCATCAGCAAGAGAACTCAATACACAGGCCTCCACAAAAGTATTCGGACTTACTCCCTCAGTGGGATGAAAGTTAGTTGCTTTACGGTTACCGATGGTAATGGTACCTGTTTTATCCAGCAACAATACATCAATATCGCCCGCAGTTTCCACAGCTTTACCAGACTTGGTGATCACATTAGCCCTCAAAGCCCGGTCCATTCCCGCAATACCTATAGCTGAAAGCAAACCACCGATTGTGGTTGGGATCAGACATACGAATAACGAAATCAAAGCCGCAATGGTAATTGGTGTATTGGCATAATCAGCAAATGGCTTCAGCGTTACACAGACAATGATAAACACCAATGTAAAACTTGCCAGCAAAATGGTCAAAGCAATTTCATTGGGCGTTTTTTGACGGGAAGCTCCTTCCACCAAAGCAATCATCTTATCCAAAAAGCTTTCGCCCGGCTCGGTACTTACCTTTACCTTGATTTCATCGGACAATACTTTGGTTCCACCAGTCACAGAAGATTTATCCCCCCCCGACTCCCGGATCACAGGTGCAGACTCTCCGGTAATGGCCGATTCATCAATCGTAGCAATGCCTTCGATAATCTCTCCATCTGTTGGAATGATATCACCTGTTTCGCAAAAGAATACATCGCCTTTTCTCAACTGGCTGGACGAACGCATTTCAATAGAACCATTGGCCAATACCAGTTTAGCAGGAGTTTCCTCCCGAGTTTTACGAAGACTATCTGCTTGTGCTTTACCCCTGGCTTCTGCAATGGCCTCTGCAAAATTTGCAAACAGTACCGTCAGCAGCAATACCAGAAATATGATAAAATTATATAAAGCAGATCCCTGTCCGCTATGGCTTACGGAATAAACAGTTACATAAGCCATCACGAGCGTGCCTATTTCTACCGTAAACATAACCGGGTTACGAACCATTACCCGCGGATCCAGCTTAATAAATGATTGTTTTAATGCAGTTTGCACCAAGGCAGGTTCAAATAATTTATTTGAGGTTTTCATTTTTATTATTTAAATAAGGTAAAATACTCTGCCAAAGGACCTAAGGCCAATGCAGGGAAATAAGAAAGGGCATTCAAAACCAGGATCACCGCAAAGGTCATCAGGCTAAATGTCAACGTATCGGTTTTTAAAGTACCCGCTGATTCCGGGATAAATTTCTTGGCACCCAACAAGCCAGCAATCGCTACAGGGCCTATAATAGGAAGGAACCTGCCCAGCAACAATACAAAGCCGGTAGAAACATTCCAGAATGTATTCCCATCACCCAGTCCTTCAAAACCAGAACCGTTATTGGCATTCGAAGAGGTCATTTCATACAACATCTCCGAGAACCCATGGAAACCAGGATTGTTTAACCAGGTCTTAGGCTGAACAGCCCAGGCTGCACCACCATGATTGGTAAATACATAAGCCGCAATGGCCGTACCTGCAAGAATCAGAAAGGGGCTAAGCAAGGTAATTAACGCAGCAATCTTCACCTCTCTGGCTTCCACCTTATGACCCAGAAATTCAGGCGTACGCCCTACCATTAAACCAGAAATAAATACCGCTATAATCAGATAAATAAAATAATTCAGCATACCGACACCACAACCACCATAAAATGAGTTGATCATCATACCCAATAACTGCCATAAACCAGTTAAAGGCATCCCGCTATCGTGCATACTGTTTACAGAACCTGTAGAAATAATCGTGGTTACAGTACTCCAGTAAGCCGATGCTGTAGGTCCAAAACGGACCTCTTTGCCTTCCATGGCGCCAGTTGCCTGCGACACCCCCATTTTCGCAATAGCCGGATTACCACCAAGCTCGCTGCTCAACGTTGGAAACAACAGCATTAACATACCAATGGTCATTACCCCAAAGATCATCCAGGCCAGTTTTTTACGGCGGATAAAATACCCGAAGGCAATCACCATCGCTATAGGAATAATTACCTGTGCAATCATTTCCACCATATTGGTCAGGTAATTTGGATTTTCCAAAGGATGTGCAGAATTGGCACCAAACCATCCGCCACCATTAGTACCTAAATGTTTAATGGCAATAAATCCGGCAGCAGGTCCCCTTGACACATGTACAGTATCTCCCTGCAGGGAAATAAACTGGTCTTTGCCCTGGTAACTGGTTGGCGTACCGCTAAAGGCCATTATCAGTCCCATTAAAACGGAAAGCGGAAGCAATAAACGGGTAATAGATTTCACAAAAAACTCCCAAAAGTTACCAAGAGAGGTCGTTGTTTTATCTCTGAAGGCTTTAAAGAAAACCACAGCTGCTGCAATCCCGGTGGCTGCACTCACAAATTGCAGGAACATCAATACAAAATGCTGCGTGAGGTAACTTACGCCAGACTCACCAGAGTAGTGCTGCAAGTTACAGTTCACCACAAAACTGATGATGGTATTAAAGGCGAGATCAGGAGACATTCCTGGATTACCATCCGGATTTAGTGGCAGTTTATCTTGCTGGAGCAACACAAAGAAACCATACACCAGCCAAACCAGGTTAATGGTCATCAATGCTTTCATATGCTGTTTCCAGTTCATCTGCTCTTTAATATTGATGCCTGAAAGTTTATAAATTCCGTTCTCCAGGGGTTTTAGAAAGTCTGTCCAGACCTTTTCTCCGGCAAATACCTTGGAAAGGTAAATTCCCAGAGGGATAGCCAAAACTACCGTTAGGAGGTAGGTTGCTATGATTCCAAATAATTCAGTGTTCATTTTTTAATTGTTGAAAAGCGATTTTAAAATTTTTCGGGTTTAATTAAGACGTAAACCATGTACAGGAATACGGCAATTGCGATAATGAATAATGCGATCATGTGATTTAGATTTTTTCGAACCAGTCGATTGATTTATAAAACACCCAGCAAAAGGCAAGCAGGGCTAAAAGAAGAATAAATGTGACCATAGTTGTATATTTTTAAGACCAATACCCAATCTGTATACCACACTCAGCAGGCATGCATGCAACAAGCTGATTATCAGATTAAAAACAGCAAACAATTATTTTCATCACTTTTTTAAACGCAAAAAACCCTTCCAAAATGGAAGGGTTTTTATCATATTGAAAAAGGCAGTATAGAATTAACTGATTTTATATTCTTCCATCTTTCGGTACAGTGTGGTCAATCCTATTCCCAACAAGCGGGAAGTTTCCGTTTTATTTCCTCTGGTAAATTTAAGCACCTTGATGATGTGTTGTTTTTCTATGGCTTCCATACTCATCGAGTCGTCTTTGGCACTATGTACATGAAATTCATAAGGCAGCAGACTCGCTGTTAATACCTGCGTATCGGCCAGGATCACCACCCGTTCCATTACATTTTTCAGCTCTCTGATATTGCCTTTCCAGGAATGCTCTTGTAAAAGATGGACAAAATCTTCTTCCATCGTAAAATCAGTTTTATTTACCTTGGCCGCAAATTCTTTCAAATAATGTTTGGCAATCAAAGGGATATCGATCTTGCGCGCATTTAATGGAGGCAGTTCGATAGAAAAAACAGAAAGTCTGTAATACAGATCCAGCCGGAATTTTCCAACCTCCGCTTCTTCTTTCAAATCCCGGTTGGTTGCGGCAATGATCCGGACATTTACTTTTTTAGTTTGTGTATCACCCACTTTAATATAGGTCTGGTTCTCCAGCACCCGAAGCAGTTTGGCTTGCAGGTCTAAATTCATCTCCCCAATTTCATCTAAAAACAGCGTTCCTTCATTAGCCTCTTCCAGTAAACCCTTTTTATCTTTCAATGCACCGGTAAAAGCCCCTTCCTTGTAGCCAAAAAGTTCGCTTTCCAGCAGTTCCGGGTTAAATCCACTGCAATTTACAGCAACAAAAGGCTTCAGGCTCCGCAAGCTTTCGTAATGAATAGCCTGCGCAAATACCTCCTTACCTGTACCTGTTTCCCCAAGGAGCAATACAGTGGTATCAGTTGATGCGACCTTCCTGGCCAGTTCCAGGGCCTCCTTAATCGCCTTTGACTGTCCCAGAATTGCATCAAAATTGTATTGCCGGCTCACCTTATTCTCAAGTTCATATACCCGGAGCTGCAATTTAGCCTTATCCATGGCCTTATAGACCAACGGAATGATCTTATCATTATCATCTCCCTTGGTAATATAGTCAAAAGCACCATTTCTCATGGCCATTACCCCATCCTGAATGGTCCCGAAAGCCGTCAAATTGATCACTTCGGTATAAGGTTTTAATTTCTTGATCTGTTTAACCAGTTCTACTCCATTAATATCGGGCAATTTCACGTCACTGATCACCACATCAATTTCCTGATTGGCAAGAAGTTTCAAGCCTTCCTTTCCGGTACCAGCCTGAAAAACCCTAAAACCTTCCAGTTCTATAATGCGCGCCAAAAGACTGCAAATCTTCTTTTCATCGTCTATAATTAGAACGGTATTCTGCATAAACTGATAATTTAAGCAATATTAAGCATTAATATTTTATCAAAATATAATTTGAATTTAAAGCTGAAGCCTGGTTATTATCCTTCCTGCTCCACTACGAACTGACAGAAAACATGATTTCTGACAGTGTTCAGAATTTCCTTGCGATTATAACTAGAGGTATATTTAATTTCGACCTTAAAAGTACAGGTATATGGTTTTCCGTTATCCAATGCCAGGGTTTCAATTTCCAGAACGGTCATTTCCACCGGATCCTTCAAATTTCCTTCTATGGGGAAGATATGGGTACAAAACCAGTGAATATCTTCTATCGCTCCGCAAATCACATTATTCCCTTTATTTCCAGCACAATGTCGGTCACATCCAACTGTGCAGTTTAAGATCATTGTGTCTAGAAATTTCGGTTCTTTTATCTCTTTCTCTGCCAGAACCAAACACGGCTCATTTTCTATCAGATCCATTTGATTTTTTTTTAAATCCATAAAAATTAACGTTGAACAGCTGTATTTTGCGCAACAGCTGATGGAACTGCAGATACCATCGGATCAAAGAGCATCGCCGTGCAAAGACAGTTGCATTTGCTCTTCCTTTCCAGAACGTCATAGTTAACGCAACTCTTACAACCTTCCCAGAAACCAGGCTCTTGCGCAATTTCTGAAAAGGTAACAGGTTGAAAGCCCAGACTAGAGTTCATTTTCATAACCGTTAGTCCGGAAGTGATACTAAAAATTCTTGCCTCTGGATAGGTTCTCCTGGAAACCAGAAATACCCTTTCTTTGATGGCACGTGCTACACCACAATTTCTGAAAGCCGGTGCTACAATCAAGCCGGAATTGGATACGAATCTTCCTCCATCCCATACTTCAAAATAGGCAAATCCTGCCCAAACACCCCCACTTGTCACTGCAATCACCGCCTTGCCTTCACAGATTTTCTTCGCTATAGATTCCGGTGAACGTTTTGCAATTCCAGTC
>NZ_DATMRL010000595.1:0-8648 GCF_035566355.1 Pedobacter sp. | reverse complement strand
AAGCGGAAACAGATGGATTCATGCCCGTTATTTACCATCAAGATACAGGAACTACGATCTTTACGGAGGACGGAAAGTTGTGATCAATGGAGATCGTCCTTATTTACAACATAATGTTTACAGAACCCGTTACGCAAGTAATAGCTATGTATACAACCGACCTCAACGGGTAGTTTACAGGGATTACGGACGTGACAACAGACATTGGGATAACGGACGTGGCAGAGGTCATGATAACTGGGGAAGAGGCCACGATAACGGCCACGGACGAGGTCATGATAATGACCATGGAAACGGACGAGGTCACGGAAGACACTAAATAAAAAAAGCATCCAAATTGGATGCTTTTTTTATTTAGTGTCTTCGCTAAAGGATAAAATTCAAACAACAAATCGAAAAAATAATATTCTGTAAATCAGATAATTAATAAATTATTTAAAAAATTTTAAAAAAAGATAAAACATTTAAGCAATATCCTTCGTTATAGTTGCAGTTTGTTTGGTTTAGGTTGATCTGTGGTGGATTAACCATCTTTAAACAGGGATGACTCTCATAGTCCATCCCTGTTTCCTTTTAAAGCTATCCTTTTAGCCATCCTGTAATACTCAACCTGTTCGTATTGGTCAATAATACTTCATGCTCCAATTCACTGCTTTGAAAAAAAACACATGTTCTGTTCAAAGGACTGATCATTTGCAAATGATCTGGATGGTGTATGCATAATTCTCCTCCATCACTGTCTTTCCAGTCTGCATTTAAATAAATAATCATCGAGTACTTTCGACTGCCATCGTTTTGAAACTGGTCAAGATGTTTTTTATAGAAACTTCCGTTCTCATATAATGCGTAATGAAATTCATATCCTGTAATCCCAGCATAACACGTAGCGTTTAAATAAATAACAAAACGATCTATGCAGTCAAAGAAGCTATTTTCATAACTATTGTTATGCTTACGGTCCAACCAATAGATTTGATCGCTTCTAATCAGCTGATTCTGGCGAACAAGCTGTTCATTACCTATTCCTGCATTTCTAAATTGCTGTGCGGCATACAACTCAATGAGATTCTGTTTCAAGTTAATGGCCAGCGAACTGGTCAGAAAATCATCCGTTACGCCTACTTTATTGTCTATAAAACTATCAATGAGTTTACTGAAGATCTTCTGCAAGAAAAATATTTTAACACTACCCCGGACAAATTGCCGGTATGGGTGAAGATAGGGTTATTATTTAGTTATTCCTCTGTCTTCTTACTAAAATCTCATTTCGACCATGATCATTCTTTCTGATCTTGAACTTAACTTTTAGATAAGCCAGCATCTCCAGA
Source organism: Pedobacter sp. (assembly GCF_035566355.1). GTDB lineage: Bacteria > Bacteroidota > Bacteroidia > Sphingobacteriales > Sphingobacteriaceae > Pedobacter. Next base: position 7,320 of record NZ_DATMRL010000595.1, on the reverse strand, counting down.
AATGCAGATGCACTTACGTCCCGTCTTACTTCTCCATTAAATTTTACATCAGGGATATCTCCTTCATAGATCACGTCTGCATCATACCATCTCGACATCTCGCGCATAACACTTTTCAGATCTGCATTACTGAATTGAAAATAGCCATTTTTCCAGCTTATCGATTCATCCGGACGTACTTTAACCAGTTTTATACCCCTGGCAGTTATCCAACCTTCGTCGCCAGGCTCAAGCCAAACTTTCTCCGGGGTCAAATCATCACTTGCTTTCTGAATTTTGTTTACTGAAGACAATTCCAGATGTCCTTGTAAAAGCGTTACCGTGGTAGCGGGATCATCGGAGTAATTACTAATGTTAAAATGACCCGCGGTAACCAGAGATTTTTGTAATGGACTCTTTACGATAAAAGGTATAGAATCTTGTTCACTAACCTCAAAATAAGCCTCTCCTTCTAATTCGACTTCGCGAACTGTTGAATTAAATTTATCTGGGTACCGAAGAGACGATGCTGCATTAAGCCAAACCTTAGTGCCATCCGACAGCACAATCTTGTATTGCCCGCCTCGTGGTGTTTTTATAACATGATAAGCCATTGCAAGCGGACTGGAAATGGTGTCAACTGCCAGATTCTCCGTCTGATACCGAAGCTCTCCGCCGGTATTCTCCAGAATCCGGATGCCATTTTCTTTGGTGATTTCGCCTTTACCAACGTCTGACAACATAAATTTTTCACCTTTGTCTAACAAAAGAATTGCTTTATAGCCGCCTGCATGGAGGTCGTGATCTGCAATATTAGAGATGTTATCCAGATCGGGATGGTTCTTATAAAATACAGCAGCTACTGCAGTTGCAATAAGGGCAAGACAAGCAATGGCCAGATAGATAAAGGAACTTCTCTTGTAGAAAGGTGCCAATGTCTCGTCGTTAAGTTCTTCCTGAATGTCAGACTCGTTTTTATTCATAATTTTCAGCAAACACAAAAATAAGCAAATTTTCTTCTTTGTGTATATACAGTTAGCGTTAATAATCAATATTATATTCCTTAAAAACACATAAAAAAATATAATATTCTTTTTATACAATAAATAATAATATATAATTCTGAACACATTAAATTTGACCCTCAAAATCACACTATATATGTCACATTCTTTATCACCAGAGGAAGATCAGCTACTCGTTCAGCTCTTAGCGGATGTTAAGCACAATACAGAGTTTTTTATGGGGTATCCGGTATCAAAAGACTTTAACTATGAGGAATTGATGCCTTTTCTTCAATATCCCATGAATAATCTGGGCGATCCATTTGTTCCGTCTACTTATGCAGTAGGCTCAAGAGAATTGGAAAAAGAGGTAGTGAAATTCTTTGCAGATCTTTTTAGAGCGCAATCAAATGACTGGTGGGGTTATGTCACAAACGGAGGATCTGAAGGCAATCTATATGGCTTGTACCTTGCAAGAGAACTCCATCCAAAAGGAATGGTATATTACTCAGAAGCTACTCACTATAGTGTCCAAAAGAATCTTCACCTTTTAAACATGGAGAACATCATCATAAGTACTCAAGCCAATGGAGAGATTGATTATGACGACCTTGAAAACACCATCCGGATGAACAGACAGATGCCTGTGATCATTATGGCCAATATAGGCACCACCATGACAGAGGCCCGGGATGACATTGGTCGTATTAAAGCTATTCTTAAAAAACTAGCCATAAAACACTATTACATTCATGCTGACGGGGCATTATCTGGAAGTTACAGTGCCTTTGTAGAACCAAGACCTGCTTTTGATTTTGCAGATGGTGCAGACAGCATAGCCATTAGTGGTCATAAATTCCTGGGCTCTCCTATGCCTTGCGGGGTTGTGGTAGCTAAAAAATCCAACCGCGACCGGATTGCGCGTTCTGTAGCATATATTGGTAGTATGGACACTACGATTTCTGGTTCCAGAAACGGCCATAGTCCACTGTTTTTATGGTATACGATTAAAAAGCTGGGAACGGCGGGTTTGAAGGAGCGCGCCATGAGGTGCCTCGAAGTTGCTGAATATGCAGAAAAAGAATTGCAGAAAATCGGTATCCAGGCCTGGCGAAATCCAAATGCCATTACCGTTAATTTTCCTGAACCGCCCTTACAAATACGCAAGAAATGGCAATTGGCTGCAGAGAGCGGCTGGTCTCATATCATCTGTATGCCAAATGTATCTAAAAAACAGATTAATGAGTTGCTGGCTGAGATCCTAGTTTCAATAGAGTTAGCTGAATTAACATGATCATAACAAATCAATATCCGCTAATGGTAAAACTAATTGGGAGACTATATTTCATCCGAACAGGAATACCGTGATGTAAACCAGGAACCCACCCCGAAGATTTATTAATAACACGCAAAGCCTCACGGTCTAAAGAGGGGTGAGCTGAGCGATCCACTGTTAGTCCTGTAATTTTACCATCTTTTTCTATGGTAAAACTTAAAAACACCTTACCCATGGCTTTATCATCAGCGGCCTCAGCTGGATATTTCACCTCCTTACGTAAATATTTATAGAATTTCTCCATTCCGCCCTCATATTCGGGCTGCTTTTCGCCTACAGTATAACTATATTTTAAGCCATCTTTAAAACTTTCACCGTACAACAGTTTCCCCTGTTCAAACTGTTCTTTGTAACAGTAATTTCCGGACGAGCTTTTCATCGTCCATTCCCCTTCTTTCAATCCGTCTTTATAATCGCCCTCTTCAGTCAGCATCTCCCCATTCTTTTCATTCTGCTTTTGGACAAAATGACCATTTCCAGCCTTCACCATCACATTCCCCAGAGAATCTGCTATATAAACTACTTTTGATGTGGTCTGATATCGGCCATCATTAAGGATACGGTCAAAAACTCGCTCCTTACCATAATCAATTTGTTTTTGCAGTACGCCGTTATCGAAGAAATAATAGGCGGGCCCCTCTAGCCATCCGGCATTATAATTTAAAAGACCTATTTTTTTTCCTTTCTTATTAAAGGACATATATGCTCCTTCGTAAACTAAAGGTATAATTTGGGAAGTAAATCCTATTGTTTTTCTACCTCCCTCAGGATAATACTCCAATAATTTAAAATTAACATTTCCCGAATCAGGTTCCTGGATAATACGGATAAAATCTGCGCTGTCTCTTTCCTTGACCTCTTTATCATTATTTTTCAGAAAATATACATTTTGTCTTTGGGCATTTACTGTAGCGAAAAGACCTGTGAGTATGAGCGAGAGCATCAATTTTTTCATGAGAATGTATTTTAAAAAGCTGCCATGGCTTAACCCACAACAGCTTCATTACCTTTATTTTATTAAACCTTCAGCTTTAGTGAGCACTGCTGCCAAACCATCCTTATTCTTACCTCCGGCAGTGGCATAGAAAGGCTGGCCTCCACCTCCACCTTGTATATCCTTCGCAAGCTCTCTGACAATATTTGAAGCATTCAGCCCTTTATCTTTAACCAGATTTTCAGACAACATCACTGTAATCCCCGGTTTATCATCGATTAAAGTTGTAAAAACCAGGAATAAATCATCTACCAGATCCTTTACAGCAAAAGCAAGATTTTTCACCGCGTCAGCGTTCGGAAGATCTACATGAACTGCGATCAGATTAATTCCATTAACAGTCTTTAGATGATGTACAATTTCATGCTTTAAATTAGCGGCTTGTTCAATAACGGCTTTTTCAGCATCCTTTTTTAGCTTGGCGTTTTCTTCCAATAAAGAAGATACAGCTGATTTAAGATCCTTATTCCCTTTTAACAAAGCGCGCAACTCATTGAGTTCTCTGTTTTGGTCCAGGACAAAAGCTTCAGCTTTATCTGCGGTAATGGCTTCTATCCTTCTTACCCCTGCAGCCACAGCGCTTTCTGATATGATTTTGAAGTAACCGATCTGACCAGTTGCCTGAACATGTGTTCCACCACACAATTCTTTTGAATAGTGGTCATCAAAAGTAATAACGCGTACAAAATCTCCATATTTTTCACCAAACAAAGCTGTTACTCCACTTGAAATCGCCTGGTCATAAGGCACATCACGTTCTTCTTTGAGCGGAATATTCTCCCGCACTTTCTGATTCACTAAATGCTCTATTTTGGCCAGATCATCTTCACTGATTTTCGCAAAGTGCGAAAAGTCAAAACGCAGATAATCCGGATTCACCAGTGAGCCCTTTTGGTTGACATGATTACCAAGTACTTTTTTCAAAGCCGCATGCAGCAAATGAGTTGCGGAGTGGTTATCCTGGGATAATAAACGTTTATCTTCATCAATCACCGCCCACATATCTCCTTCAAGATCTTCAGGCAAGGTATCGGTATAATGAACGGTAACTCCATTCTCCTTTTTTGTATCCGTTACTTCTACAAAGAATAAACGGCTGTGGTCTTCAATACGTCCAGTATCACCAACCTGGCCTCCACTTTCCGCATAAAAAGGCGTTTTGCTTAATACAATCTGGTATTGTTCTTTTCCTTTGGTACTTACCTTACGGTATTTAATGATCTTTGTTTCTACTTCAAAATCATCATAACCAACAAATTCAGTTTCCAGATCAGGGTGCACCGGTACCCAGTCTCCCGTATCAATAGCTGTTGCCGCTCTTGATCTGTCTTTCTGTTTAGACAGTTCTTTATTATACCCAGTCATATCAATGGTCCAGCGTTTTTCTCTGGCCATCAGATCAGTTAAATCAATTGGGAAACCATAAGTATCCTGCAGTTCAAAAGCAAATTCTCCGGAAATCACCATCTGATCTTTTAAGATACTGTACACCCATGCATCTTCGAATGACTTTTCCAGCTCGATTGCATTTTCTGCCATCAGTAGTTCTGCTTGTTTCTTGGTATAGTTTTCAAAACGCTGAATACCTGTAGCCAGGGTCCTGAGGAAGGATACTTCTTCTTCCAGAACAACCTTTTGAACAAAGTCTTGCTGTGCAAGTAATTCATCAAAAACACCTTTAAACTGTTCCGCTAAAACAGGTACCAACTGATTCAGAAAAGGTTCTTTCAGATCAAGGAAAGTGTAAGCATAACGAACTGCCCGGCGAAGAATCCTGCGAATCACATATCCGGCTTTATTATTAGAAGGCAATTGCCCATCTGCTATTACAAATGAAATGGCACGGATATGATCGGCCATTACACGCATAGCAATATCCGTTTTCTCGTCGGCCCCATAAGCAATTCCTGCTTTTGCAGAAATAAACTGAATAAGTGGCTGGAACACGTCAGTATCGTAATTGGATGCTTTGTTTTGTAGCACCCGAACCAGACGCTCAAAACCCATACCGGTATCGACATGTTTTGCTGGCAATGGCTGTAAAGAACCGTCTTTCAGCCGGTTAAACTGCATAAACACATTGTTCCAGATCTCAATAACCTGGGGATGATCTGCATTAACCAGTTCTTTACCGGAAACTGCAGCACGTTCCTGATCAGGGCGGCAATCTACATGGATCTCCGAACAAGGACCACATGGTCCTGTATCGCCCATTTCCCAGAAATTATCTTTTTTATTACCTAATATAATGCGGTCTTCCGGAACATATTGTTTCCAGATTTCGTAAGCTTCAGTGTCCTGCGGCAAACCTTCTTTATCGTCTCCTTCAAATACAGAAACATAGAGTTTGTCTTTTGGTATCTTATAAACCTCTGTAAGCAATTCCCAGCTCCACGCAATGGCTTCCTTTTTAAAATAGTCACCAAAGCTCCAGTTTCCCAACATTTCAAACATGGTATGATGATAAGTATCGATACCCACTTCTTCTAAATCATTGTGTTTACCGGAAACACGAAGACAACGTTGGGTATCGGCAACACGCTTATATTTAATAGGGGCTTCTCCCAAAAACAAGTCTTTGAACTGGTTCATTCCTGCATTGGTAAACATCAGTGTTGGATCATTCTTAACCACAATTGGGGCAGATGGAACAATATGATGTTGTTTAGATTCGAAAAATTTTAAATAAGCGCTTCTGATTTCTTTAGCTGTCATCCTTCTAGTTTATTATGCAACAAAATTAAAATTTTATTGCGGTATTCTACTAAAATCCCTTTACATTTGAATGCTTTAAATAAATGCTATAAACAGCTAATAATCAACATCAAATTATGCCGTACAAAGAAAGGGAAATTAATAAAATGTATTATACTATGGGAGAAGTGACGGAAATGTTTGGTGTAAACGCTTCCCAGATCAGATTCTATGAGAAAGAATTTGATGTATTGCAACCTAAGAAAAACAAGAAAGGAAACCGTTTATTTACACCTGCGGATGTAGAAAACTTAAAGATCATTTTTCACCTGGTCGACGATAAAGGCTTTACCTTGAAAGGAGCTAAAGAACACTTAAAAAACAACAGTGGCGAGGTTAAGGAAAATCAAAAGATCATCGATTCCTTAGAGAAACTCAAAGACTTTTTACTTAAGCTCAACGAAGAAATATAATATTTTAAAGTAAATAATTTTTATTCAGAGAAATATTACCTCATTTTAAATGTAAACACATTTAGAATGATCAATTTATTTTGGAATAAATCCGCATGCCGTTTTTTGCTTTTAGTATTCCTTATACCTTCAATTTCGAAGGCACAAGAGCAAACTATTATCAAAGAGATTATAGAACGTCTGGCGCCTACGTTACCGGATGATTATGACCTCTCAGAGCTTACTGAAAGGTTAAATTATTACAGCAAACACCCTGTCAACCTAAACCATACTTCTACAGAGGAACTAAAGAATTTTGTATTCTTATCTCCCTTGCAAATCGCTAACCTTTTTGCACATATACTCAGTAACGGCAAATTACTGGCAATTGAAGAACTTCAGGCAATTGATGCATTTGATTTGGAAACCATTTCAAATCTGCTCCCATTTGTGACCCTGGGGGAATACCCTGAAATTGAAATGCCTTCCTTTAAAAATTTACGAAGCAAGACAAACCAAAGCCTGATGCTTAGATATGCACAAGGGCTGGAGAAACAAAAAGGCTACAGTGACCTTCCGGGCAGCAGGTATCTCGGAACGCCTGGAAAAATACTTATTAAATACCACTATAATTACAGTGACCGTTTTTCAGCTTCTCTTGTATTCAAGAAAGATGCAGGTGAAGAACTTTTCAGCGGAAACAATACATACAATCTTGATTTCTTCTCTTTTTCACTGGCTTTTAACCAACTTGGGAGAGTGACCAAACTTGTTATTGGAGATTACAGCCTTCAATTTGGTCAGGGCTTAACTTTATGGTCCGGCTTTGCATTTGGCAAGGGACCTGATGTGACCAGCGCT
>NZ_DATMRL010000594.1:0-14289 GCF_035566355.1 Pedobacter sp. | reverse complement strand
ATATGTTGTAACTTTTAATGGTGTACCACGTTTTACAATTGTAACCCGGTCATACCAGAACCAATAGTCAGTCCAACACCATCAACAAACGATCAACACACGTTCAATCTATGACCAATGTACCCCCAAAAGGGGGATGCCGGCATTCCCTGTAATGCTCATTGGGTTACCTATTTCGTAACCTTTAAAAAAGCATCATTATGGGAAAGCAGTTCAAAGGCCCGTTTTCCGGATTTGTAGGTAAAACCGGAGGCTTAGTAGGCCGATATGTAAAAGGACAGTTTATCATTACCAGTGTACCCATGCGGTCTAAAAAGCCACCCACACAGCAGCAATTAGACCAGCGCAGCAAGTTTGCACTCATTGTTAACTTTTGCAGCTATATAAGCGAGTTAATTAATATCGGCTTTGCAGCCCATGCGGTAAAGCTGAGCGCTATGAATGCAGCGGTAGCCTACAATCTGGACCATGCTATTACCGGCATCTCTCCATTGTTTACGCTCGATTACCCTCATTTCTCCTACAGTAGAGGTAAGCTGTATAATGTTTCAGATGTAGAAGTAGAAGCCTTAGCTGGAGCAAAGCTGAAATTTACCTGGACCATGAGCCAGAACCTGGTGAAGCTGAATAACCCAAGCGATCAGCTCTCCCTACTGGTTTATAACCCCACAAAGCAACAGTACGTGGTATTAACCCATGCTGCGCTACGTTCTGCATTAACATACACCCTGCAGCTACCTGCGGATTTTGCGCCAGATGATGTGTATTGTTATTTGGCTCTCCAGTCTACAGATGCAATAGTGAGTAATAGCTATTATGCAGGCAACCTCGCAGTATTGTAATTCACAGACCCGTTGTAGACTGTACAGGGGCAGTGTACAGCGGGTTTTTAAACTTTAAGTCATGGCAAGATTAATAAATGGCATTTTAGGCGCGTTTTCGGGCGTTATAGGTACGGTGGAGGGTTATATGCTTAAAGGCGCTTTAATCATCCGCTCTCGTAAGCGCAAGCCCACCAAAGCCCCATCTTTAAAGCAACTCAGTTGCCGAATGAAACTCAAATTGGTGAATGAACTCTTATCTTCCTGTACAGATTTTGTAAAAGTAGGCTTTGCCTGGTCTGCAAAAGATAAACGCTATTCGGCCTATAATGCCGCAGTAGCCCATCAGGTAAAACATGCTTTGATAGGCACATACCCTAATTTAGAAATAGAATACAGCCAGGTGCGGCTTACCGAAGGTCCATTAAGCAACCAAGGCATTAATCCATCTGTAGTGAGGCTAGGCAATGAGCTGAAGTTTAGCTGGACACCCGATCTAACTTACCCACATGGCACAGATCATGTCATGTTGTTGGCCTATGTACCAAGGCTACACCGTTCAGTGTATAACCTGTGTGGTGCAAAGCGCAACACAGGTTATGAGGTATTGCTGTTGCCAACAGAGTTTACAGGTGCTGGAGAGATAGAAACCTATCTTTCCTTCATTACAGAGAATGGAATGGCCTGTACAGATAGTTTGTATTTAGGAAAGTTGTAAGCCCAGGCTCACTGTCTATACATGCTAAATCTAGCCCCCAACTTGTACATATCAGACGGATCTGGTTCTAAAGGAAAAAGACATGAACAGCCTTCAGGCTCGCTTTTTGTCAGATAATGTATATTGCCGAAAACAAGGGTAGTATGCGCATCAAAATAATTAAGTACAGAATCTTTGATCATTTTAACTGCGCCCGGTTGTATCATCTCTTTCAGCTGTTCTGTCTTAGAGGGGTATCTTTGAGGCATTACCTGTAAAAACAATTCATTTTTTGCCTTGTTCCAGGTCGTTTCTAATTCATAACCTGTAGCAATGGTATCTGTTTCAGATTCATTTTTCATTTCCAGAACTAACAAAACGCTGCCATCTTTTTTACGACGTGCTTCTATACCTGCGCTTAAATAGGTACCACGGACCCGATCTTTAAACAACAAAGCCCCATTTGTTGTATCTGCAACATTGGCTTTGAAATTTCTTTGGCTTACTAAGTAGCTTCCATACAGCACATCGATATCTTGATGGGTAGCTGCATAAGCTGTGCTGTCATTGGCATCACCATCTGATAATTGTAGGGCATAATGCCGCAGGCCGATAATGGTATGATCGGTAAATCTGTTTTCAACATGCCGTCTTATGGTAATGGCAGCCTTTGGCCCTAAATATTTGCCATCGCGCCGTATGGTTAGGCTGTCACAGTTCATGGGTGCAAAATTAGTTAAGTGAAGGGTATCCGCTTGCTTGTCCCATTTGTAAAGAAATTTGTTGGCTACAAATTTCTTTTCATATTCTGAATTATTGGTAATCACTAAGGTTACCCAGGATGAATCTTTGGTATCGGGAGTAATGTTAGTTTCTATGAATAAATGATCAAACATAGCGGTGCTGTTCATTACATAGGTGTTCTTTTTGCATCCCAGTAAGCCTACCAACAGTACAATGATGTATCTATAATTCCTCATTTTGAATTGCTTTTTATAACTGCTGTATATTAAAGGTTGCGGCCAAATTGTGGGCATCACGGTAATTGGATAGGATGGGCCGAGGGCCTGGAGCTGGATTGGAAGTATTTTTTAGCACATAGTGGGTATTGGTAAACATAATGGTTGTATTTGCATTGAAATAATCAGGTACGGAATCTATAATGGTTTTGGCGGCTCCTGGTGGGATGAGCACTTGATGAATCGTATCTTCCTCTAAGTTGAGTTGTGGCACTACGCTGATATACAGGTTGTTTCCTTCATGGTCCCAAATCGGATTCAATTCCAAACCAGTGCTGATCGGAAATTCTTTACTCTCATTGCGCAGATGTAGGGCCAACAGGGCAGTACCATCTTTTCTACGCTTCACCTCCAGCTTGGCATCTAAGAAAGTACCTGAAATTCTATCCATAAATAAGGCTACAGCGGTATCGGTCGCCCTTTTATTGTCATAGTTTCTGGGTGCTACTAATATGGAGCCAAAATTGGCCATAAGCCTAGGTTTACGTTGCGTCATGGCTGTGGTATCGTACATGTCCATACTAGCCAGTGTAAGGGATACGTCTTGTAAGGATACATAAGTGTTTGCATCAAATTTGTTGGCTATGTGCTTATTGATGGTATATGAATGACTACGCTTTAAATAAAGCCCTAGGCTTTTTATGATGGTCGAGTCCTGGCTTATTGTGGCCAGATGCCTCAGATTTAAGACATCGAGTTCCTCATCCCATTTCACGTCAATAGATTTGGAAATGTAATACCGATTAACGGGTAAGTTATTGGTGATTGTTAAGGTAACCCAGGATGAGTCTCTGGTGTCGGGGGCAATGCTAAGCGTCACGTTTAAATCGTCAAAAGTGGCGATACTTTTCATCACATAAGTATTCTTTTGGCATCCGAACAGGAATACCAGCAGGAAAGCGAAGTACTTCAACATATCTTATAATATTGTATGGTGGTTTAGTATTTTTTATGGCAATAGTTTCTCTGTTGGCTTTGCCAAAACGGGGAACCTCATTAAGTCGTGTTTTTTATTGAGCAATATTTGGTGTAAACCCAGGTAACAACCATCTACAATACCGGGCTACAGTAAAACTGAAATTATGGCCCGCAATTTAGGTGCTTTACTTTAGAAAAGGGTTAATACGGTGTTAATGGTGGAAAATAACAGCGTCCATTTTGCCGATAAGCATGGGAGAGCAGGAGCAAGGAATTGAGTATGTATAAGTGAAGATTGAAAAATAGGTCATTTTTGTAGAAAATCCGCAAAAATGACGTATTTTTAATAGGTTTGTTAATAAAATTGTTTTTATTTGTGCAAAACCCGTGAACTATGCTAGTTTATTTCAAAGTCGGAAACTTCAAATCCATAAAAGACCCTATACTTATTAATTTTGCTGCCACAGCCATCAATGAACATGAGGAAACGAATGTTTTTGAAAAGGGGAAAGACAGGCTGTTAAAAACTGTTTTGATGTATGGTGCTAACGCAGGTGGTAAATCAAAGATACTGGATGCCTTTAAGGTATATAAGGATATGATTTTGCTGTCAACCAACTTTAACAGCACCAGAAACATTCCTGTAGAACCTTTTTTGCTTAATGAAGAAACACGTACAGCTCCGAGCTTCTTTGAAGCAGAATTTATTATCAAAAACAAAAAATACAGGTACGGTTTTGAAGCCAATGAAAAAGAAGTGAGCAAAGAATGGCTACTTGAAGTAAAGGCAACCACGCAGGTTCCGTTATATTTACGCATTGGGCAAAAATTTCAAATCGATCATAAAAAGTTTATCAATGCAAAAGACCTTGAATCAAGGTGCAATACTAACGTACTCTTTTTATCGGTTGCGGATCAATGGAATGTACCAGTGGCAAAAACTATATATGCATGGTTTGATAGCATAGATACCATTGAAGGTTTAAGCGATTCGGGTTACCGATCTGATACCAATGAGATGATGCGGAATTTTAACTACAATTTTTTAATCAATGAAATGATTAGGAAAGCCGATCTGGGAATTAAATCTATTAATGTAGGCGAAAGTCCAACCGACACAAATGCATATGTGAATATCCAGGGCATGACAGATAAAAAAATGAAAAGCTATCTGGAGGCCAAACTTACGCCCATACTAACTATGCATAATGTTTTTGATAACAACGGTAAGGTTATTAACGAAATAACATTTGACCTGGAGAAGCAGGGATCTGAAGGCACCAAAAAGTTTTACAATATTATTGGTGTTCTGCTTCGTGCAGTCATAGAAAACCGTCTGGTTATTTTTGACGAGATAGACGCAAGGATTCATACTTTATTAACCAAATCCATTATCAGGTTATTTAACGGCACAGAGGTAAAAACAGAGGCCCAGTTACTGGCAGCGTGCCATGACACGGCAGTAATGGACAGAGATTTATTACGCAGAGATCAGATTTATTTAGTAGAGAAAAATAACCTGGCTGCTACTACCGTGGTCAACCTGGTTGAATATAAAGTTAGAAAAGAAACACCTTTTGATAAAAACTACCTTGATGGTAAATACGGGGGTATTCCATTTATTGAAAACCTTGAAAACATATTAAAAGATGGCCAATAAGCAAAAACATAAAGAATCATCTTTTGCAGATATGTTAAAGGAACTGGTTGCAGCAAAACCAACTACCCTCACTGTTGATGCCAGAGAAGAGCGCAAGTATTTTTTAGTTGTAACTGAAGGCATAAGAACAGAACCTATTTATTTTGAATTTCTGGGCAGTATGTTGCCTAAACATCTGGTAGAAACGGTTGAAGTAAAGGGCGCGGGTGATAATACCTTAAATGTGGTGAAGAAAGCTATACAGCTACGTGATGAAAGGAAAAGGAATACCGGATTACCAGCATTTGATGAAGTGTGGGCAGTGTATGATAAAGATGATTTTCCTGATCATCATTACAAGGACGCTATTGCACTTGCACTAAAGGAAGGCATTGAAAGTGGGCATTCTAACCAGAGTTTTGAATTGTGGTATGTGTTACATTTTCAGTTTTTACAAAGTGCATTGCATAGAAGTAGTTATATCAAAACTTTGTCGGAGATATTGGGTGTTAAATACGAAAAAAATATGCTGGAGCTGGCCAAGCGAATCCATGCAGAGGGTAATGTAAAGCAGGCCATAGCCTGGGCAAATGCTTTAGAAACCATGCACGCAGGCAATAACGCGGCTAAAGCATGCCCTTTTACCAGAGTTTATGTTTTAGTGGAGCGTCTTTTGGCTTATATTGAAAACCGGGCTTCGGGATATTAAGCCTTATCTTTTCTAATTCTATTTCATTTTGATTTGCTAATATTTTTAGCATATTTGCTCCGTGAATTTGAAAGTGGGGCAATATTACAGAGTTACATCGGCAGTGGCAGAGGGTTATCAAGAGATACACGGACCTTTTTCATTTGTGGTCAGGGTATATGAATTGAGCCGGTCAAGGGGTACGCCGCTTACACCCATTTCAGGAGATCTTACACTTAGACTAGTAGATTGGGAACCGATGAACGGCTTTCGGGATGATCCCTGGTTTGCGGCTTACAGCATGGCTATAGGAAATACCAAGTATGGAGAGATGTGCATGAAGGTGCCGCCAGAGAAAGTACAGGAGATTAACTGGTCTCCAGATGTAATTAATGGCTCTGGGCGATGGTATGTGCCGGATCTTTTTAGATGGCAGCATCTGTTTTTATACCTGGTCCGTCATGATGCAGTAGAATGCGTAGAATTCTACCATCCCCATTAAATTTTGCTAGGGAAATGGCTTGACTGCACTAGGTGTAGTTTATAGCTTTATATCAACTGCACAAAGGGGTGCAGGGATAGATCAGTAGCAGATGGAAAAGAATTTAAACAAGGAACAGCCTAGACTTATTCTTGTAGATGGGCCTCCTGCGGGGGGTAAAACGACGTTAGCAGAATCATTAAAGGCTGGAGGTTTACAGGACAGTATCTCCTTTAATACGAAACAGGAGTTTGAGCAGGGGTTTAAAGAATTAGTAAAGCAGATGCCTGCGAGCCGTGCACTTTATTTTTCAACGGAGCGAATGGAAAACGGTTTGGTAGGCAAGATGGTTGAAGCCATCTCTAAGCATAAAAATTTTTTGCTAGAGGTTCCATTGGACTTAAAAACGTTTTTAACATTAGATGATAACTTTAAGAAAGCGGGTTTCAAAGTAGAAATGAATTTTATTTGCCCGGACAGTGTAGCAGACTGTGAGCTGCGTATACAGGGTAAGGGTAAGATGAACTTTGGTTTGCCGGAAGCAAATTTGAAAGCTAACTATGCAAACAGTTTAAAAAATTTAAATGACATTAGCATCATTGCAAGTAGGTTAAATATCTACGATGGCACAAAAACACCTCAGTTATTGGCTACTATGGAAAAGGGAAAAATTATCATGGCCGATCCAGTATCGCTAAAAAAGGAATGGATACAGCGTATGCCCAATATAGCCAGTGCTATTAAAAGGCATTTAGGGCAAACCCAGAAGAAAAGCCGAGGAAAAAAAATGTAACATAAGGCGATGGTTTAACCATCGCCTTTTTTATTGTTCTTGTTATTTTTTTAAGCTGTATTTTAAAAGGTTTTTGTTGTATTCTTCAAAAAAAATCTTCACAAATTCGCCTGCATCTTTTAAGGTTTGGGCTTCAATATCCTTTGCTGGGGATGGGCCAAAATACGTGATGATATCAAGCTGTGTCCCGTTACTTTTCGGTGTAACTTTTCCAAACCAGGCAGGTGGAATCAGATGAAAAATGTAGATGTTTTCTATATCTGGAGTTGGAGATGGGTAACAGATGTAAAACTCTGGTGCGCTGTTAAAGCTCATAGCGTATTATATTTTATGTATTTAAAATGTATGGAGCAATTGGTATTGTTATATAAAGTTGCGGTACTTTATAAAAGGTAATATCTGAGCATAAATGTTTGAATTGATCTATGGGAACTGAAGTTGGATAACAGCGGAGTTTAATATCTTCAGGAAGATTAAATCCTATATCTTTTCTTAATGGTAAACAAATATTTATACTTCTAAATGGATTGGGGACAGTTTTCCAGCTGTCCTTTTTTATACCCTTCATTCCGAACCTGAGAGGAACCTGTATCTCCAAAGTATTTTTCTCTATCTCCCATATAGGCTGCGGTAAAATGAGTGTAAGCTATATTACCTTTGAATTGAAAACGAATTAACCCGTAACCCAACATTTAGATCAGTGAAATTTCTACTGTAATAGCTCGATAGCTTTATTCATGATCTGGTTGGGGGCGAATTGCAACGCCTCTCTCCAGATGTGATTTTTCATAGTAATATAAATTTTGTGGATTAAATGAGAGCCTGGATTATATAGGGAATGGTAGGGGTCATCCAATACTTGCCGTCTCTATATAATTCTGGGAGTTGAGATTAACCCTTTAATTATCCATATCCATGTTCAATAGGAAGGAAGTACTTATAATAGCGTGTATATCTTTAATGGCCTTCTCCTGTAATCGCCCTGTAGAAACAAATTTGATTACAGGTAAAGAAGGGCAACCTTTGCCAACTTTTAATTTATTACTCCCCGATAGTTCTACGATTTATCATACCGACCAGGCTAAAGGCAAACCAACTGTATTTTTCTTCTTTGGCCCCAATTGTCCATACTGTCAGCAACAGATGGAAGAAATGAAGGCGAATATGATTGAGTTAGAAGACGTGCAGTTTGTATTACTCACTGGAGAGAGCTTTGGCGGGATGAAGAATTTTGCTGAGCGGAATGGATTGAAGAAGTACGCTAACGTTGTTGTTGGCCTGGATACGGCTAATTTCTTCTTGAAGTATTATAAGTTGAGTGGTTATCCTTTTAATGCTTTTTACAATAAGAAAGGAGTATTGCAGTATGTGTATGATGGACAGGTAAAGATGGAAAAGTTTATATCAATGACTCAGAGATTGAATTGAATTATTTCGCGAAATATAAGGGGGAACCCGAAAACCCTTGATCAGAGTAGGGAAAATAAATAATTGATAAAATCATTTTTTTATGAAAAAAGCAAAATTAATGCTGGCTGCTATTGCAGTTCTGGCTGTTGCTGGTGGTGTATTTGCTGCTAACGCCAATAGAAATCTTGGAGCTGTAGTTTATACTCACTCTTCAACAGATCCAATAGCAACAAGATGCACAGTTACATTGGTAGGTTATACTACTACAACTAACTTGGCACCTAAAACGCTCTTTGCTACAACAACCACTAGTTTACCATGTGTTACTAAGACGTTTTATATTACTGATTAATGAAAAATAAAAAGGCTGGTTAATTCCAGCCTTTTTATCTAATTCCATTACATTTTAAAACTAGATCATGAAAAATAATACTAAAGCAAGATTATTATTTATTGCCATCTTTTTGTTCTCCATTGCATCTATTAATTTATCGTTTAAAGTCAGAGATTTAACAAAAATGGTGTATGTCCACTCAAGTTCAGACCCGACAAGTAAATGCACGGTTCCATTTTTAGGTATCACAACAGTTCCCAATGGACGGCCTGTCATTTTCCTTGCTACAACTAGTCCTACACTACCTTGTGTTTTAAAAACCTGGTATTATACGGATTAGGTTTCAATATCTTAATAACAAAATTAATGCAATGAAATATATGAAACTAAGAAGAGCTAAAATGCTTCTAGCTCTAATAAGTCTTTTGACTATAATTAGTGGATTCATTTCATTTAAAACCACTAATCATGAATTTGTTATTTATACTCATAAATCAACAGATCCGACAACAAAGTGTACAGTCCCCGTAGTTGGTTATACTACATTAGTCAATTTATTTCCAACCTATTTCTGTGCAACTACTAGTCCAACACTTCCTTGTACTTGTAAAACATGGTATTTGACAGATTAACCGCGCAAATGAAGGGCTGATAAAAAAGGCCTTCATTTAGCGATTTGTAACAGATAGGTGATCTTTCATCCATTTAGGTTCAGGCCTTTCTTTTAAATAATAATCCCAAAATCCAATAGCGCGTTTATTATAATCAATACGTTTATCCATGTCCATTATCCCATGACCTTCATTTTTATAATTTAACCACCATACTTTTTTTTGTAAACTTCTTAAAGCGATAAAAAGAGATTGGCTGTGGGTATAACTAACCGAATTATCACCAGTATTGTGTAGAATTAGTAAAGGTGTATGTACTTTTGATACCTCAAGTATGGGAGAGTTTTTAATATAAGTGATAGGATCTTCGGGTAGGGAGGCTCCCATCATGTAACCAAATCCATTTAATTGATTAATATTAGAATTTCCATTTCTAAGCATCGTAGCCTGGGTAATCATGTTGCTAACACCTGCACCGGAGATGGCCGCACTAAAGCGGTCTGTATGCGTTATAATGTAATTGGTTTCAAAACCACCTGTGCTCCCGCCGCATATCCCTAATTTTTTTTGGTCAATCCATTCATATTGTTTTAAATGGTCTGCTGCACTGATAATTGATCGCATAATACATTCTCCTACATGTTTAGGAAGTTCCTTTTTAATGTCAGGAAGGAATACTAAATACCCAGCACTAACCATAGTGGCAATGCTTATTTCACCTGGGGACAAAATACCGCTAGGAAATGAATTTAATAGATTGCTCTTTTCCTCATAAATATTCATAATAAGAGGATACCTATTTTTTTTGTCAAAATTCTCAGGTTTGTACAAAACACCTTGATAGAAATTTCCTAAGCTATCTTTGTAAGTGTGTAGTTCTGCTGTTAGCCAATTGTATTTTGTTTGAGGTTGATTGTTTGAAATTTGTTTGAACTTTTTTAGATCTTTACTGAAAAAATAATTGGGTGCACGGTTATAATTTTCCCATCTTATTAGAAAAAAGTTCTGTTCCTTAGCTCTTAGAAATTCTGGCGGAGATAATTTAGTATAGACATCTTTTATTGCTCCGCAATAGCGTGGTGCCATTGAAAGCATAATCAGTGCGTGTGTGTTTAAATTCAAGGAATAAAAGCCATAATCTTTTGTTTTTGTGTTAAAAGCAGTAAGTATAATTTGCTTTTTTCCATTTTTAGAGCTGAAATTTTCAATTCCAGGATAAAATACGATTCTTTCTTTTTCACCAACAAAGCTAGTTAGATTCAAGGGTGCTCGCATGCCGAGTAAGTCAATACTCCATAGATCATAGTTGCCTTGGACTATCATATTGTTTTCATCCATCCAGCCTACTATACCTAAAGGCCAAGTGTATGAAATTGGATAGTTCTCCATTTGATAGTTAGTAAAACTTTTCGCTGAAATTTTACTGGTGAGTATTTTTTTTTCACCAGTAGCAACTGTATAGCTGTAATAATTCTTTCTCTCAGAATCATAATAAGCAATGTACCTGAAATTGGGTGAGATTTTAAGAGACTCCAAGGGAATAGATCTATTAGTTTCTATGGGAATCATTTTTCCAGTTCTAGAAAAACATATGGAGTAACTGGTTCTGGAGCTTGTATTCCATCGCTCATTTACAGGCCCGAATGATGATTTTACTAGGAATATACTGTCTCTACCTGATCTAAAATCATCGAAATCGCCTGCAATTTCCTCATTGCTGTGAAGTAGCTGAACAATTTCACCTGAATGAATCTGAATTATAGATAAGTAGGCAGCTATTGGAATTTCTCCATTGTTATAGTAATAGCTTTTTAAATATGCGTCTTGATAACTCCATATTTCAAGATCAGAAGGTTGAGATTGTTGGATATGAGAATGGCTCAAGTCTGTTAAATAAAAGAACAATCGTTCCCCATCACCTGAAAACATGTAAAATTGGCCAACATCAATACTTTTGGTTGAATCTATTCCTGGTGAATTTCTAGATATCAGCTCCCTTGCAAAGGACATACTTTTATCAAAATACCATATTGCATTTCCATTATCAGTGTGCAACAAGAAAGCGAATTGGGAACCAGATTCATTAGTAAGTAAGTTGCTTGGTGCTAATCCCTCATAGATAACTTTATCTACGTTTGAAACTAGATCATAGCTGACAATCTGAAATGTATCTTTAGATATACATTTTTGAATAAAAAAATTGGATCTATTTGGAGAGATGATATATTCATTAACCTGTAGCCAAGAATTTATGATCGCTCCATTGACGTCCCTTAAAACGAGTTTATTTTCTTTATCCCGATATATTAATAAATTTTCTGTTCTTTGTTTAAGAGATTTAAAATCAATAACATTAGGAATTTTTATAATTATTTTTGTTTTGAGATTAAGACTAATCAGTGTATCTCCTGGTAGGATTCCAAATAAATAACGGCTGTCGTCACTGAAGCAAGGATTGCTTAGAGTTACAAACCCGAGCATCCAGTCTTTATCCATAGACTTAATTATGAATGCATCTGTACTGACTGGAGTATTTTCGATCTGATAGAACGCAAACTTTCCATCATTACTTATACTACCTCCCTCAATATTTGTCCAGCTTTTATAATTGTCAAGTTGAAGCGGCGGTTTTTGGGCCAACGAAATATTTACTTGAAATATAATAGTTAAAGGAATTACAATTTTTATAAAACCTTTGACTTTAATCCTCCATTGAGATAGAAGAAGATTTAACATGATGGAATTTTTAGAATAAATCATTGAACAAAATTAGGATAGTGTAATTGCATGGGCAGTGCAGTATTAAAGCTATTTTTTATAAAGACGAATTAATTTGAAGTTGTCCAAGTTGGTTTTCCTTCTTTCATTTGACGGACAGTTGCTTCGTAGGAAAGTATGGAGTTGGCATCCTCATTTCTATCTTTTTTTACCAGATTAACTGCTTTTTGCTGTTCTTCAATGGCCTTCTTTTTGTATCCTGCTTTATATAAAATATTAGCGTATGTATCAATATAATGATAATTATCTGGTTTCTGTTTTAAGATGAACTGCATATAAGAGATTGCTTTTTCTAATATCACCTGGCTTACCGGTTTTTGAAAAATTGCAGTATAAATCATGTCATTAACCGCTCTGAGGCTCATCTCGTCCGTTGTATCGATTCCCCTAAATTCAATCTGATCAAACTCATATTTTGCCTGTGTATTATAATCTTTCTTTTGGCTATAGAAAGAAATTTTTTCAGCTAATATGATCCTATGTGCTGTTGTTTTATCATAAGCATTGGTGATTTTCTCCTCAATTTCGTTCCAATTTGGGTGTTCATTTATAATTTTTCCTTTTGCGTCTGTTACAGAAGAAAACATATCTCTAGTTATTAAAAAATCTATATAACGCTTAGAGAACCCTGGGGATTTAAATAGTTTGTCAGCAGTATCCTGATTAACATAGATAAATCTATTGAAGTTATCTTTTAAGGGAAAAAATTCGTTAAATAGTACTAGAAAGTCTATCATTCTAGGATTTATAACTTGTGCTGGGCTTTTGGTATCTATATATTTTTGCTTATAGGACTTTGCAATTTCTTTTGCTAATGAATCCTGTTTATAATTATTAGCTGTGAAAGCTAAGTTTAGAAGACTTTTTTCATCTAATGTTCCAGTTCTGAATGCTTTTACTTGCCCTTGGTAACTCCTCTCAGGATCAATAACTTTTTTTGCTAAAGAGATTAATTGATCGGAGCTATGATATCCATCATCTTTACCAATTAATTCTCCGTCAGGAGACAAAAATAGCAGAGAGGGGTAGGCATCAATAAATTTCTGGAAAACTGGCCATTCTTTTTGCCATCTCTTTACATATTCATTGTCCTTAGACGTAGAGTCCATTTGTATTTTAATGGAAATAAATTGTGTATTTAAGATTTTGGCAACTTCATCGTTGTTATATACCTCTTGATCCATTTGTCTACACGGTCCGCACCAGGTAGTGTAGGCATCAACAAAAATTATTTTGTGTTCTGTTTTTGCTTTTTTTAATACTGTGCTCCAATCTGGAAGTTGAAGAAATGATACAGCTTCATTTATTTGAGCATAGTTTGCTAAAGGCCATAACCCTAACATCAACAGGATAATCTTTTTCATAATGTTTGATTTTAAATTTAATAAATATTGAAGGGATTATACCTTCCGAGAGAGCGAGTATTTAGTACTCTGGGTTTTGTGCTAAATTTCCATTCACTTGAATCTCTTGTAATGGTATTGGATATAGAGCTTTATAAGGTGCCCAAATACCCCCTTTTAAAGGAGCGGCTATTTTCATGACATTATCTATTTGACTAGTTCTTTTTAGATCAAACCAACGATGCCCCCATTCAGTAAATAGTTCAACTCGTCTTTCCTTTAAAATGGCACTTAAAAGCGTTTCGGCACTACTCGCTGTAGTATTGCCGAGACCTGAACGATTTCTAATGACATTTAAATCATTTTGACTGCCAGCAATTTTGCCTTGCAATGCTCTTGCTTCTGAACGTATTAAATACTGTTCCGCTAAACGTAAAACAATTGGGTACTCTGTGACCGACGAACTGCCATAAGGAACCTTATACTTTTGAGGATAAAAATAATCGTTTCCCTCGTAGTTTATATGACTGATCCATTCAGTTTTGCGTTGATCACCAGTCTCGAAAGAATTTAGAAAATCATCTAGTAACTGTAAGGGGTAAACACTGCCAGGACCTGGAGATGGTAAAATGATAAATGTGGCTGCCTCGTCAGTATTAAAAAGATTTTTCACAGGTTGTAAAGCCCAAATGGTCTCCATACTATTTTTTAGGAAAACTTGGTCTAAGGGAATGCTTGACGAATATTGTGCTGTCTG
>NZ_DATMRL010000593.1:0-2656 GCF_035566355.1 Pedobacter sp. | reverse complement strand
TCCAAAAAATGCTTGTGAAGTATACGATATTATTTGTTTTAGGATTAATTCTTATGACAAGCTTTACTTATTGTAACCAGGCAAAACAAAAAGGGCAAGAAGAAAAAAAATTATTCCAGGCAAAAATTGCCGGTGCCGTTTCATGCACATCTATTGGCCTTATTCCTACAGACAGTGTTTTATATATGCAAAACGGAGGCACTAAATTTAAACCGTCAATCGTAAATAATACAAAAGCAATTGCTACTATTAAGGGGATGGTCTGGATACCCGGTGGAGAATTCAGCATGGGAGGTGTAAACCCTGTTGGCATGAATGATGGCGGACACGAATCCATGAATGACGCAAGGCCGGTGCACCGGGTGTATGTAGGCGGTTTTTATATGGATGAAACAGAAGTAACCAATGCCGAGTTTGCTGCATTTGTAAAATCAACAGGTTATATTACAGTGGCAGAACAAAAGCCCACCAGGGAAGAATTTCCTGGTGCCCCGGAAGAAAATTTGGTAGCAGGTTCCGTCGTTTTTATCCCAACTGAAATTACTGATTTGAATAATCAATATCAATGGTGGAGCTATGTTCATGGCGCGAATTGGAAGCATCCATCAGGACCTGATAGCGATTTGAAAGGGAAAGAGAATTATCCAGTCGTCCATATTGCATGGGATGACGCCAATGCCTATTCGAAATGGGCAGGGAAGCGTTTGCCTACTGAAGCTGAATGGGAATTTGCTGCAAGAGGAGGGAAAGCTGGTGAATTATTTACCTGGGGCAACCAGTTTAAACCTGATGGTAAATGGATGGCCAATATATACCAGGGAAAATTTCCGGCACATGACGAAGGCAGTGATGGTTTTCCAGGGATTGCCCCGGTAAAACAATTTCCCGCAAATGCTTATGGATTGTATGATATGGCAGGTAATGTTTGGGAATGGTGCATTGACTGGTATCGCCCTGACTACTATCAAAACCTTTCGAAAGCAGGAGTTGCTAAAAATCCGAAAGGCCCCAATACCTCGTATGATCCATCAGAGCCTACAGAGAAGAAAAAAGTACAAAGAGGGGGATCTTTTTTATGCACTGACCAGTACTGCACACGCTATATGGTGGGCACAAGAGGTAAAGGAGAATACCGGTCCTCAACTAACCATATTGGTTTCCGTTGTGTAAAAGATGAGTTGCCAAAGGAACTCGCAGAAAAATAATTATAAAAAATTCAGCGGCGAGAGAAGAATGTTTTCGTATTCCTAAAAATATAAAATCAAATTCCTTTAACGCATTGCTCTCTAATTTTTTTTCTAAATTCTAGTATAGGTATCTGTGTTCGAAAATTCGAATAGCAAAACTCGTGATTATTATTTCCAACGCTATTAAAATATCTTTATGCAAAACACATATTATGATGGTGGCTAAATCTTTACTAATCTTTCTGATCGCTGGCATTTGCGAAATAGGTGGTGGTTATCTTATTTGGTTATGGTTAAAATCCGGAAAACCCATTTGGTATGGAATTCTTGGGGGTCTTATTCTGGCTTTGTATGGAGTTGTAGCCACCTGGCAATCCGCCGGATTTGGCCGGGTGTATGCCACATACGGAGGAATATTCATTGTACTTTCATTATTATGGGCATGGAAAGTAGATAACTTTAAACCGGACCAGTATGATATCATTGGCGCACTGGTCGCACTCATTGGTGTATTTATAATTTTTTACGCTCCAAGAACAATCAGATAAATATGAAACAGTTACTAATATTTCCGATACTGACATTTTCTATTTTTTGTTACGCTCAAAATGATACTTCAAAAATGAAAAATATTGATAGCAACTTAAGCAATCGGCCAACTAATAATAAAAAGGTTGAGTTTACATGCAAATTGACCAGTGCAGAAATGAGAAAAAGAATTGAGACTGTTGTTGCAAGTTTAAAAAAACAGGTGATAGAAAAAAAAGAATTACAAAACGGATATGCTTATAAATTTAAAGGTAATAACAAAGTTGTTGACGAGCTGACCGAATTCATAAAAACAGAAAGAGTTTGTTGTGATTTTTTTGATTTCAGTTTGTCCGTTAATGGAGACACTTCATTTGCGTGGTTAAGTATTACAGGTCCGGAAGGAGTAAAAAAATTTATTTCGAGTGAATTGAGTTTTTAAATAAATCCATTTGAAACTGAATTTTTCCAAATTCAAATCTTACTCACTATCTTTGGAATATGAAATTGGTAAGTTTTGTACTTGCAATTTTGGTTTTAGTTCTTTCTGCGGCCCCGTGCTGCAAGAATAATTGTTGCATTGATGACAAGACTGCACAAAAAACCAGTTCTCACGATAATAATTGCAATGGTAATTGCTCTCCGTTTTTTGCCTGCGGCAATTGCTCAGGATTTTCAATAAACTTTCAACTCGAAGAAATAAAAGCTCCGCTTTTACAACAACCACCTCAACATTTTGCTCAATACATTGACAGATTAACGACAGTTTCATTACCTATTTGGCAACCGCCTCAATTGAGTTAGTTAGTTAACCATTTACTTTTTATCAACTCAATTTATTTCAACGATGCAAAGAAGAATTCATTTGCTGCTGATGCTTTATATAATGGCATCATCAGCAAGCGCACAATATATATTAAAGGCAGTAGTCAGGGATAATA
>NZ_DATMRL010000592.1:0-5308 GCF_035566355.1 Pedobacter sp. | reverse complement strand
TCGGCGGACTTAACGCGGGAAAACCAGTTCTCCTCCATTCTGCCCAAGCCTCATAACCATTCATAAAAAGATGCACCCAACGTTGCGTAGCAATCTTAGCAAGACCATTATTAGCATCATAAGCCACTTCAGGATGTGCCTTAAATGCAGCTAAACCACTGATATCATTTGCATTCCATTGTCGAATTGATTGTTCAATTGCCAGGTCATAATTTACCTGAGCAGTAGCGTCCCCCCCTGCAATCCATCCAATTTTCGCTGCCTCCGCCTGTGCAAACAAAGCTTGCGCATAAGTAATCAGATATACCGGTGAATTTTGTTGACGGATGGCCGCACCAAGCAAAGAATAATCATCCACTATTACGGATGTATTTAAGCCATATTCCAGTCCTGCATAATTACCCGACAGGTTCTTATCTGCATATACTTTCAAACGGGGATCATCAAAAGGTTTCATCCTATCTACCAGCGTTTTACTTACAGCATACCATTTCCTTCCAAGCCGTGTAAATGAATTGTACCAATAATTTTCATTAGCTTGTTCGGCAAGGTGTTTATATATTAAGTTAAACTTATTATCGTCAATAACGCCAGCAGCAAGCGCTTTATTAAACTCCGCCTTACCAATTGTAACATCAACCTTAGACAGCCGCAAAGCCATTAGCATATGAATGGTATTCCCCAATTTTTTCCAGCTGGAGATATCACCACCATACAAGATATCATTTTTAATAGTACCAGCAGAAACATTTAAGGCTGCATTCGCCTCATCTAACAACTTAAATAGGGCAGTATAAATAGCCTGTTGTTTATCGTACACTGGATTAACCACCGCTTTTCCTTTCAGGGCCTCACTGTAAGGCAAGTCACCCCACCTGTCCGTCATGTGCCACATAAAATAGACCTTCAATATTTTGGCTATAGCCAGCTGGTTTACAATCGGTCCCTCATTTGCATCTAAGGTATTGGAATTAATCACGGTCTCCAAATTAATCAGCGGCTGATAATACCAGCTATAAAAATTAAAGTATACGGTAGCATACCTCGCGTCTTCAGTATAAGTTGTATTGGAAAGATACTGAGGGTAAAGATTACCATAAGCATTAGAACTCATATCTGGTAAGTATAGTTCAGCATTGGCAATAAGCTTAGTCCCAGATGCGACACTTGCCTTATTTGGATTGGTGTTAATGGAATCATCAAATTTGGAACAGGCGCTAAAAAAAAGCCCAATTGCAAGTATCCCTGTTAATTTATTTATTCTTTTCATGACCTGTAATTAAAATGTGAGATTAAGATTTACCCCAAAAGATCGAACTGTTGGTAATTGACCTTTTTCAATCCAACTGATAGAGGCACTACCCGCAGAAAGGTCAGAAGGATCAAGTCCTTTAGGTGCCTTTTGCCAGATCATCACAGGATTCCGCGCAATTAAAGCCACTTTAACAGACTTAAAAGGCAACTTATTCAACATCTTTTTCCCTAAGTTATAACCCAGACTAACTTCCCGTAATTTAACATAAGAAGCATCCATCAGCCACTCCTCGTAAACTTGCGTTCCAAGAATATTCCGGTAATAGTTTCTTGCCTCCACATAAGCTGTAACTTCCTGTCCTGTAACAGAAGATATCCCATTCACCTTCACTCCACCACCATTTGCTACTGCATCCCGGACATTATTTCCTTTGTCATTTAAAGCCGCTGTTTCTGCAGCCTGTCCAGATTTAACAGCCAGCATTTTACTCCAGCTAAAAAACTTACCTCCAGACTGAAAATCAATCATTGCACTAATGTCAAACTGACCAATATGAAAATTATTCACAAAACCTCCTGTAAATTTAGGAAGTACAGAACCAAAATCATGATTGGCTTCGTACATAGGCAAGTTATCTTTATCCAAAAGAATCTTACCTGTTGCTGCATCACGCTTATAGCCTTGTCCTACCAAATTTCCAAAAGGCGCACCAACTTTTGCATTCAGATAGATATTTACCTTCGAATAAACATTTGCATCCAGTTGATAAACATCTATACCAGGATACAGTTCTTTAATCGTACTCCTGTTCCGGCTGAAATTTAAAGTAGCATCCCAGCTAAATCTTTTAGCCACCACAGGTTTACCTGTTAAAGTAACTTCAATACCTTTATTCTCAATTTTCCCAGCATTGACCAAATAGCTCGAATATCCTGTAGCACCAGATACAGTTAAAGGTATAATTTCATCCTGGTTTTCCTGTTTATAATAAGTAAACTCCAAACCCAATCTATTCTTAATAAACCGTACATCAACCCCAGCCTCAAAAGAATGGGCAAAAGACGGCTTAACATCTGGATTATTTAACTGGTCAGGAACATACTGTGTATTTATAGGTGTGGTACCATTGTTGTAAACCGCACCGGTTTCATAATAATATGAAGTTTGATAGGCTGCTAAATCTGATCCGGCAATGGCATATCCCATCCTTACTTTACCATAACTTAAAGGTGTCCACTTTATCAGTTCACTAAACACAAAACTTCCCGATACAGATGGATACCAATAAGAGTTCTTACCTTTAGGAAGCGCCGACGAATTATCGTTACGAATTGTACCCTCCAGGAAATAAGTATCTTTGTATCCGAAAGAAGTTGTAGCATACATACTTCTTACCTCTTTACGGCGCAAATAAGAAGTAGCCAAAGGCCTGTCAACAGAAGCCTCAACACTATAAAAACCAGGACTGGATAACCCACCCTGTGTTTCTCCACGCACATAGGAGTATTGCTGGGTTAGAATATTAGCTCCTAAATTTGCATTGACAGACAATTCTCCAAAGGTCTTGTTATATTGCCCCAAAAATTCATAATTGTTTTCCGTATTCTGGTACTTACCCGTCCAATAACCATCTACATTACGTCCACCTAAGGCTTCCTGATGTGATAGATTTTGGGTAAACCTGTCAGAACGAATAAATCCACTTAGCTTCAATTCAGGAAGCACCTGAAAACTTGCATTTACATCTCCAAAAAAACGATCCCTGTTATCCTTATTCAGATTTTCATACAAATCAAAGAAGGGATTATTCCAATCACTTGGCTTATTGTTTGCATTGGTTATAGTACCTGTTGTTTTATTTGGGTTTACATTCCAGTTCAGGATAGTTCCATCCGGATATTTATAGTTCCGAAGTTCATTGATATCAATATTTCTTTGAAACCACTGAACAGAGCCAGTTCCAGAGCCCTGATATCCTTCAGTTGGCCTTTGAGCACTATTATTTGCATAATTTAGATTTGCGCCAATGGTGAGCTTTTTGGTAATGTCTAAAGAACCGTTAACACTCAGGTTATTTTTCTTTAACCAGGTATTCGGCAAAACTCCATTTACATAGCCATTGTTGTAACTAAACCTTATGGCAGAGTTTTCATTTCCTCCAGCTACTGAAAGGTTATTATTTAAATTGTATCCCGTTTCATAAAGATCTTTGATGTTATCAGGATGAGGAACAAAGGGTGTCAGTTGTCCATAACGGGCATCCTGCGGGTAAAAACTATAATACATCCGCACTGGTGTACCATCCATTTTTGGCCCCCAGCTTTCGTCGTTACCGTCCAGGTATTTTTGTCCATTAGCTAGAGTAAGAAAACTCTGGCTGTTACCAACACCATAGATGTTCTGTAGTGGCATAAAATTTCCGGTTTTTTCAATTGAAAAGGCAGAGTTCAATTGGATATCGATTTGTTTAGCACCTTTTTTTCCTTTTTTCGTTGTAATCAGAATCACACCATACTGACCACGCAAGCCATATAATGCAGATGCTGCCGGACCTTTCAGAACACTTACAGACTCTATATCTTCAGGGTTAATATCCTGGGCAAGATTTCCATAGTCAGCACCATTTGAGGTACTATTGGAAAAATTCTGATTAGAGACGGGCGTTCCATCTACCACCATTAAGGGTTGATCTTTTCCTGTCAGCGAGTTGGCACCTCTGATTTTAATTTTCTGGGTTCCACCCATACTTGCTCCCGAAGAACCGACCACTTGTACCCCTGCTACTTTTCCGGCAAGCGCGCCAATTACGTTTTGTTGTTTGGTTAGTGTGAGGTCATCGCCTTTCACTTGCTGCACAGAATAACCAAGCGATTTATCACTCCGTTTGATTCCCAGCGCCGTGACCACCACTTCCGACAAATTTTGATTGTCTGAAGCCAAAGCCACACTGATTTTCAACTGGCTGCCCACCAGTACTTCTTTAGGCAAAAAACCGATGGAGCGAAACAACAACGTTTCTGTTGCTCCGGCACGGATGGAAAAATTCCCATTGACGTCCGTAGCTGTTCCTCTGCTGGTTCCCTTAACGGTCACACTCACTCCGGGAATTGGCTGCCCATCGTCGGATGCGGTAATTTTACCGCTGATTTCTTTCTCCTGGGCCCATAAACGGAGCGTACAGCAACATAGTAAAATGAGTAAAGTAATGGTTTTCTTCATCTTGTTTAGGTTAGGTTAGGTATTTTGTGGATTGTTATGTTCTAATAGCTTCGTATTTTTTTCAGTCCTAGACCTGGAAGATCATTCAGCCTCACTTTACCATTTACCACTTCCATTCCTTTATAGACATCATTGCTGATCAGCAGAGCGCCATCAAGATCTGCCCAATCTACCATCGGTGCCAGTTGCGAAGCAGCAGAAATGGCGCAGGAAGTTTCCGTCATACAACCAATCATAATCTTCATACCCAGGGCACGCCCAAGTTCCAGCATCTTGTGGGCTTCCCGCATCCCGGTACACTTCATCAGCTTAATATTGATTCCGCTGTATACTTTATGGGCCTTCACCACATCTTCCAGCCTTTGCACCGCTTCATCACCAATTGTTGGCACCGGGCAATGTTCCGTTAACCAGGCATTATCGTCCACCTGTTCTTTCGGCATGGCCTGTTCAATAAACACGACTCCTTTTTCATGCAGCCAGTGTGCCATATCCAGCGCAAAAGCCTTATCCTTCCAACCCTGATTAATATCCACACACAAAGGTTTATCGGTTACTTCTCTAATGGTCTCGATCATCATCTTATCGGTATCCCGACCCAATTTCACCTTTAATATTTTGTAAGGATCCGCTTCTTTCACCTTCTTACGAATCATTTCAGGGGTGTCAATCCCGATCGTATAAGAAGTATTCGGTGTTTTAGAGGGATCATAACCCCATATTTTATACCAGGGCTGTTTCATGATTTTACCTACCAGATCATGCAAAGCAATATCCACCGACGCTTTAGCTGCTTTATTTCCAGCCTCCAGATGATCTATATAATCCAGGATA
>NZ_DATMRL010000591.1:0-3747 GCF_035566355.1 Pedobacter sp. | reverse complement strand
AAGACAGGGAAATTGTAGGTAATTATTTGCCAAAGTTTACTTATGGTTTTGCAACATCTGCCGAATATAAGGGGATTGATTTAAGTGTTGCCCTGCAAGGCGTTTACGGAAATAAGATCCTGAACTTGTCGAGAAGGTATTTTGCAAATAAAGAGGGGAATATGAACAATATGATCAGTTCTTTAGATCGCTGGATATCTGAAAGTAATCCTGGAAGCGGACAAGATGTGCGGGCAAACCGCGTTGCCAAGGGAAGTAATGGAACCACCTCTACCTGGCATATTGAAGATGGATCTTATTTAAGAATCCGCAATATTGCATTGGGTTATACCTTTCCTTCCGATCTGGTCAAGAAAATGTATTTATCCAAGCTGAGGTTATATGTCTCCGCACAAAATCCTTTTACATTTACCAAATACACCGGTTATAATCCAGAGGTAACCAACAGGTCTGCTGCCACTACAAATGGGGAAGACTATGGTGTTTATCCAACCTCCAGAACCATATCAATCGGTGTTAACATTACTTTATAAACTAAGAACCATGAAAAAATATATTATACTCTCAATGACTTGTGGTTTAATGATTACAGCCACATCTTGTAAAAAATTCCTTGACTTAAAACCTCTTGATTCTTATACTGAAAATACATTCTATGTAGACGAAAAAGGTTTACAGGGTGGCTTAATCAGTTGTTACGATGCTTTGCAGACGGACAGTCTTTATGGGAATAATTTGCTCACTCTTGGTGAGATACGTGGAGACAATGTGACTGACAACGACCCTGGTTCTGGTGCTGGTGTTCGCAATCAGATAGAGGTTTTTTCAGAAACCCCAGCCAACAATATTCTCGCGGCTTCCTGGCAGGGACATTACAAAGCGGTTTACCGAAGTAATCTTATCTTAGACCGAGCGCCTGGTATTAACATGAATGAGGGAACTAAAAATCAGATCGTTGGACAGGCTAAATTTATCAGGGCCCTTAGTTATTTTAATCTGACCCGTTTATGGGGCGATGTTCCCCTGGTTCTGAAGGTGCAGAAAACAGAAGAGGCCAGAGCAAACAGCAGGACAAGTTCTGCTCAGATTTATCAGCAGATCATTGCTGATTTAACGGATGCTGCTGTAAAACTACCTGTTTCCTGGCCCGACGCACAAAGAGGAAGGGCAACAAGTTATGCGGCTTCTGCTTTGCTGGCTAAGGTCTATCTGTATCAGAAGAAATATGATCTGGCCGCTTCTACATTACAGCCGATAGTCGCTGCAATCTATGCAGGTACTGTATTGTCAACCGTGCCTCAGCCAGTTACATTTCCGAACAGTTTGAAAACCAGTAAGGATATTATTTTTGCTGTGCAATATCTCGCCGGCGGGGTCAAAGAGGCTGTTAACCAGGATAACCGTTATAGAAATAACAGCAATACCAACACCATAACTTTGCCGCAGAGTTTATTTGAAGCCGGTGATAACCGTAAAGCATTGGTTGCTCCAACAAATATTGGAAACCGTCCTGGAAAATTCAATAATCCAGTATCCAACAATACGGAGACCAGCAGTGATTTTCCAGTGATTCGTTGCGCGGATGTATTGCTGATGTATGCAGAGGCCTTAAATGAGCTTGCTTATGGTAACGCTGAAGCTTTTGCTGCACTGAATGCAGTAAGAACAAATGCAGGTATTCCGATAAAAACGCCAGCAATGCTCACACTTCAAAGCGATTTCAGAAAAGAGGTGTATTTACAACGCAGGCTGGAACTGGCTCTGGAAGCGGATAGATGGTTTGATATTGTGAGAACCAATCAAATGACATCAGTTTTTCCAGGTATACCTGCGTTTAGAAGCTTGTATCCTGTTCCTCAACCGGAGATTGATAACATTACCAATAAATCCGGCTGGCAAAATACCGGTTATTAAATGCTTCAAGCAAATTAGAGGCCCGGAAAGTATAAATTCCGGGCACTCTTTAATTTTAAATATATTTGATGATAAATTAAATTCTATGAGAGTTCTGTCTTTTTTGATCTGTTGTGGGTTTATGTCTCTGCATGCTTTGGCTCAAAAGGCGGGGCCTGATAAAGCATACCTTTTACAAAGTACCCATAACCCGGTTCAGTATAAAAATTACTACTTGTTTACGTTGTGGCAGAAAGACCAGGCTGTAAAGAAAATGATCCAGGATGATCAGGCTCTGAATGCTGTCTTAAAGGATAAACAGGTAAAGATCAATAATGCCTTAAAAAGTTGTACCGGCGACATATCCTGCTTTACCTCAGCAGTTAAATTCAGTGCCGATGAAATCCGTGTTGTGGCAGAACGTTTAAACAGTCTGTTCAAAACTGGCAATGCCTTAGATCTTCTGGTTAAGAACCAGTTAATCCCCTCCGGATGCTATAACAGCTATGCAGATCTTGCCCCTAAAGAGCTGTTGATCAAAGCATGGGAGCAGGATGCAAAAGCCGTTAACTATGCAATTGATGTTTATGTTGAAGGCCGGAAGCCCAATTATCCGGCAATAGATTCTATAGGTTTCAATGTGAAAGATAAAAGCTACCCTGAACTTGTTAAAACCAATGCTTTGTTAAGCCTGGGTTCAAAAAACACCTTGTTTTTTGAACCCGCAATGCAGTTTGCTTTGGTTGCCCTGGAAATTAACGAAAGAAACGATGCTGCAGATTACGAGCCGATGGTCAGCACGGTCAATAAAGAAGCGTTGTTGTCTATTCAAAAAACAAATTTTACCCATTATAAATACAGTCTGATCCTGGTGCCTGGCGAAGGCCCTGAGGAACGCGAAACCGAATTGAGTGCCGGTGGAATGTTGCGTTGCCGTCTGGCAGCAGAACAATATCGGAAAGGTGTTGCGCCTTTTATTATGGTCTCCGGAGGAAGGGTTCATCCATATAAGACCAAGTATAGCGAGGCCTATGAGATGAAGAAATTTCTGAAAAACACCATGCAAATACCGGAAGAAGCCATCTTAATGGAGCCGCATGCAAGACATACCACGACAAACATGCGTAATGCTTCCAGGATCATGTTCCGGTATGGTATTCCTATGGATAAACCAGCTCTGGTGGTGACGGTAAAATCTCAAAGTATGTACATCAGCGGGGTTATGCCTCAGCGTTGTGTACAGGAACTTGGATATGTGCCTTACCGTATTGGAAATCGCCTATCTGATCAGGAACTGGAGTTTTATCCGAATACGATGTCACTGCAGATTGATTTTGATGAGCCATTAGATCCATAGATCTTTAAAAAAATCATTGTTGGGCCGTCAGATATGCTCAATGATGATTTTTGAAATTTCTCCCGCATTACTGTAAACCATAAAATGCCCGCCACCTTGTATCAGAAGGTCGGGCTTGGTGTATTTAGCAGGCAATACGTTGTCGTTTGTACCATGAATATGGGTAAGGTTTGCGGGTATTTCTTTGTTTCTCCAGTTTAGGATGCAGGTTAAAGCCCATTTCATAAAATAAGGATCGCTATCTGCAACCAATTGTTTTATTAAGGAAAGTTCTTCAGTTGTTTTACCGCCAATAAACTTTAAACCAAGTGAATTGCTTTGTTTCATCAGGCTTACCGGAACCATCTTTTCAAGTTGAAGGAAACCCGCTGTTCTGTAATACCAGGGCAAGTGGGTATAAACAGGGGTGCTGGAAATCAGAAAAGTGTGTATTGGTTTAAGCTTCTTAGCGATTTCTGTGGCGAGCATCCCACCAAAGGAAAGGCCAATCAGATAAA
>NZ_DATMRL010000590.1:0-6196 GCF_035566355.1 Pedobacter sp. | reverse complement strand
AGACCTGAAGGATGCCGGAGACCCTGTTGCCCTTGCTGCGCAATACGCACAGCAAGGTGCCGACGAACTGGTTTTCCTTGACATCACCGCTACCCATGAAAGAAGGGACACCACCATTGATATGGTCAAAGCGGTAGCCCGGGAACTCAATATTCCTTTTACCATAGGCGGGGGCATCAGCTCTGTAGCCAATGCAGAAGCCCTGCTCAATGCAGGTGCCGACAAAATCAGCATCAATTCCGCAGCGGTAAGAAACCCAGCCTTAATTGAAGAACTGGCCAAAGCTTTCGGTGTACAATTTGTGGTACTGGCTGTAGACACCAAATATACCGGAGGAAAGAACCTGGTCCACCTGAATGGTGGCCGTCTGGCCACTGAACTGGAAACTGAAACCTGGATTAAACAGGCCGAAGAACTGGGTGCCGGAGAAATTCTGCTTACCTCTATGGATCATGACGGTACCAAACAAGGCTTTGACTGTAACTTGCTCGATAAAATCTGCAGGAGTATCAATATCCCGGTTATTGCATCAGGTGGCGCAGGAACAACCGAACATTTCACAGAAGTATTTACCCAAACTGGTGTAGATGCTGCCCTTGCAGCCTCAGTATTCCATTTTGGAGAGATAGCCATTCCCGATCTAAAACAAGAATTAAATAAACACGGCATTCCCGTAAGGTTATGAATATAGATTTTGAAAAAACACAGGGCCTGGTCCCTGTTATCATACAGGACGTACACACCCTGGAAGTTTTAATGCTCGGGTATATGAATGCAGAAGCCTGGGAGAAAACACAAAAAGAAGGTAAAGTTACTTTCTTTTCAAGGTCTAAAAACCGACTCTGGACCAAAGGGGAAGAAAGCGGTAATTTTCTCTTTGTAAAAGAAACTCATATTGATTGCGATAAAGATACCATCCTGATCAAAGCTGAGCCTGTAGGCCCTACCTGTCATACCGGAAGCCGCAGCTGTTTTAAAACAAATTACAATCAGAACTTCATTTTCGAACTGGAACAGATCATTGAAAGCCGGTACGAAAATCCATCTGAAGAATCCTATGTGAACAAACTTCGCAAAAAAGGGCTCAACAAGATTGCACAAAAAGTGGGAGAGGAAGGTGTAGAAACTGTTATTGCCGCACTGAACGAGACCGACGTTGATTTTGTAAACGAAAGTTCAGACCTGATCTTCCATTTACTGGTCCTGCTCAAAGAAAAAGGCAAAACTTTAAACGATATTGCCCTGAACCTGGAAAGCAGACATAAAAGATAACAAACATGCTCAAACACCAGCAAACCCTTAACGGTCATCAAAATCCAGTCTATGCCCTATCCACTGCAGAAAACCCGGAACGGTTTTACAGCGCGGGCAATGACAAAGGTGTTGTGGAATGGTCCCTTGCGGATATGGCCTTTGTAAAAGTCATCGTACCTGTACAAAGCTCGGTCTATGCCCTTCATCGCTTAAACCATCTGCTCTTCATTGCGCAGCGAAGCGGACTGATCCTGGTTTTTGACCTCCGGAAACAAGAATTGCTGGCTACCTTGAAGCATCATCAAAAAGCAGTATTCGATTTAAAAACCGTCGGATACAAAAATGAATTACTCAGTACAGGAGAAGACGGAAGCGTTGCCGTATGGTCTTTACACGATTTCTCTCTCCTGTACCATTTTCCTGTACTTAGCGATACGGTAAGGGTTATTGCCATCAGCAATGATGAAAAAGAATTTGCCCTGGGTGCTAAAGACGGCGTTATCCGCATATATCATACAGAAGACTACAGCCTGTGCCGGGAACTGACCGGACATACCCTACCCATTACCTCTATTCAATATGCTCCTTCGGGCAATTATATGATCTCCGGAAGCCGGGATGCACAACTGAAGATCTGGGCCTTGCCCGGCTATGAAATGGACAGGAATATCCCAGCTCATTTATTCAGTATTTACAGCATTGCTTTCCACCCCAGCCTCCCTTATTTTGCCACCTGCAGCCAGGACAAGAGCATTAAGATCTGGAGCAGTACCGATTTTAAACTCTACAAGATCCTGAGCATAGAAAAAGGCACCGACGGCCACTTTCACTCCATTAATAAAATGATGTGGAGCGAAGACGGGAAACACCTCATCTCCGCAAGTGATGACCGCAGTATCCGCATCTGGAACTGGGAATAAGAACTACTTGGAACATTTCCTAAAAGGATGTGTTATTTTATAAAACAGGCTTCTCTTAGGATAGGCAACGACCACTTCCCCAAGGAGAACCCTGTCATCCTCATTTAGGACAATAACAAGATCTGTTGCCTGTCCACCTAGTTTTATTTTTCTTTCAATGGTCTTGAAACCAATATAACTGATTCTTAAAGTTTCCTCATGAGATGGTCCATTTAAGGGAAGAGAGAGAAAAAAACATCCCCTGGAATCTGTTGCAAAAGTCATCTTTCTATTCTTTACGAATATCTGAACGCCGGGTAAAGGATTTTTTTGCTGATCTATAATGACTCCCCTGACAATGGTCGTCGTATCTTTGCACACTATCTCCGCCGAAGACTGATTTTCTTTTTTAAACCGATCAGATGACATATAAGTGGGCCGGTCTGTTTCAGACCAAGCTTTAGCCGTCACATCTTTCGTTGTCAAAAAGGCGAGGAGAGAAATCATAAATATTCTGGCTTTCATATATCGATTCCTCACACGAGTTTCTTCCCGGTTAAAACTATCCAGCTGATCTGCTCTAAAATGACCACAAGTCTTCTTTTGAGGCTTATCCAGCCAGGCGATCAACTCCTGGTCGCCATATGTCCTGAAATCAATAACTTCCTTTTCACAATGCAAACAAAACCGTCCATTTGCCCCAGGTTGCATGTCATTCCAATTCTGGGTACAAGGACTTGGAATTTCAATCTTAAATTTCTTCATAACAAGATTCTTTTATCATCCGCAATTATCGAACAGTAATCCTTTTCATGCCTTCTCTGCCATAAAACACAGGAAAATACATCATTTCAGCTTTTGCCGGGTTCAGCGTATAACTGCCCGAATACCTTGGCATCAGTTCCACCTCAAAATTATATTTGCCCTTTTTCAATTTGGTGCAAAATATCGAAGTCTTGTTCTTAAAATACTCCCTGTGCGTTTCTATACCCCAGAATTGCTGAACCTTATTTTCATAAGAACAACCCGCCGGAACAGGGATTTCGATCATCACATAATCTGCATCTGCACGTACCTCAACCTCTACCCTGATCTTAACAGCTTTACCCGCCTTTAGTGCGTTGACTTTCTGATCTTTCTCTTCGAACCAGCTTTTCACCGTAAAATCCTTATTTACTTTCTCCGGATTAGGATTATTAAATTGCTGATAGGCAGTAATGTATACCGGGCCATTTCCTTTTTTATGAATATTTAGTGCAGTCCCGGCTTCTATGCTTTTAGTAAAAGGAAAAGCACTTACCGTTTCGGTCTGATTTAACACCAGTGAAGCAGGCTCACCTGATTTTTTATCCTGGATCAGATCCGGTAAAATATTTTCCAGGATCAGAGAAGATTCATACGTATTTCTCCACTGCCCATCTTTACGTTGCTCCAGGAAATAACGCACAATGTTGTCCCGCTCTGCAGTGTACTTTCCTGTAGCTTTTAAGATCTGATAAGCCAAAAGCGTATTTTGAATACTGTTGTCCCAGAAATTCGCCCGTTCCTCTCCCCAGTATATATTGCCAAACATGGTCTGTTTTTTCAATGCCAGCAAGGCTTTAACATCAATATCCATCCCCGCCAGCTGCTTTAAACGCAGGATCTGTAAATGTTCAAATAAACTCTGCTTTTCCGGTTTCTTTTGCTTTTCTACCCGGAGTACAAAGTCTTTAAGATAAGCTTTACCGTCCAGTGCGTGGATCAGCTTGATGGCCATAACCTGATCCAAATCCGTACTGTAGCTCAGTTTATCTGTTAGATAGGTCAAAATCCTGGTCTTGTCCAGGTTAATCGGATAGCCTTGTTGTTCTGCCAGCAATAAAGCCTCCGTTACATGCAAACTGATCCAGAGTTCCGGATTGCTGCTTTGCCACCAGCCCCAGGTACCCTCGGGTCTTTTATTGGCCTGCAATTTTTTGATCAGCTCTTTGATGGCCTTTTCATTCTTAAAATCACCTCCCAGATACTTTCTGACGGTTTTTTCCAGCAATAGTGATTTCAGTTTAGAAGCCATTTGCTCATTGCACAGGTATTCATAATTGCGCAGTTTTTCCATTTCATCCAGTAATGTTGGAAATACAGAAGCTTCCGCCCTCAGGCTCACTTTACCTAAACCCGCATCAAAATGATAATTGATGGTTGTATCCTTCAGCAAAGCATTAAAATAACCTTTGGTTTCCAGCACCCCTTTTTGAAGCAAAGGGACTTTACGGATTTCCCCATCAAAATAGCCATTTTCCTGCCTTAGCGTATATTCAAACTGTAAACTATCCTTTCCTGCAGCGACAACGGGAATGGTGTCAATACGGGAATTCTTGAAACGCACAGGACCATTAAGCAGTTCTGCTCCATTGTAACTGAACTTCCTCAGCACCTGTTTCTCCTCCGTACTGTAATTCATCAGCTTACCGATCACCTGGATACTGTCGCCCACCAGCGCAAATTGCGGAGAAACGAAATTAGCACTCAATGTTTTAAAAGAACGGATTGAAGTCTCCGCTAAACCCGTTTGTTGATGTCCATTCATGGCAATCAACCTGGTATTCCAGCTGGTGATGTCATCCGGGAATTTCACCGTAAACCTAGCCTTTCCTTCCCTGTCCGTAAAAAGTTTGGGCTGCCAGATGGCATAATCAGAAAAATTAGTCCTCATCGTTTGCTGTTGACCTACAAGTTCTCCCTGGGCATTCAGGGTTTTATTACCACCCTTGGTATTGATCACGATCACGCCGTTTGCAGCCCTTGAACCATAAATAGCCGTAGCCTCTGCGTCTTTTAAAACCTTCATATCCGCAATCATATCCGGACTGATTTTAGCGGCTTCCGCAGACACAGGCATTCCATCTACAATATATAAAGGCTGATTGCCTCCCAATGAATTCGTTCCTCTAATCTGTACAGAGCGCGCAGACATAGGAGAAACTTCATTCAATGCAAGACCCGGCGCATAACCCTGAAGAGCAGTTACTGCCCCGGTTAAATTTTGTTTCATCCGCGCACCGTAACCTACAACAACAACCTCGTTCAAATCATTACTATTTGCCCTTAAATAAACGGAATCCAATTTACCGGCATTTATTACAGCTTCCAGTCGGTCATATCCAATATAGCTAAATACCAGTTTTCCTTTCTTTGGCCCCTCCAAAGTGAACCGCCCTTCATTATCCGTCATGGTCCCTTTATCCCAGCCCTTTACCCGCACTTCCACTCCCGGCAAAGCTTTCCTGCTACCCAGATCAAAAACCCGTCCTTTAATCTGAACTGGAATCACCATACTTATCTTCTTCCCATTAAAAGCCTGTGCAAGCTGATCCCGGATCTCCTCTTCATTCCGCCTGTCCGATTTTACAGATTTGATCAGCCGGTCTATCGTTTTACTCAACTGATCTGCCGGCAACACCTGAACATCCGACCACTCAAAATAATTCTGTCCCGGTGCTTTCACCCTTACATCTTTTACCGTAAAATAACGGTTGTCTTTAAACAGGTACAGCACACTGTACCCGCCTGCTTCCAGATTAGAGAAGTAATTACTGTTACCCGGATAAACCTTCACAAAATCAGGCTCATCATTTTTATAGATCAGCACATTTTTAACAAAAGGCATCTTTTTCTCTAAAACCGTATCCAGTTTCATCTGGATACGCCCCTTATAATTATAATAGCCATAGCCATCAAAAAGCCTGGTGGTATAACTCCGCAGGTCCAGGTACTCATTCCAAATGCTGTCAATTTCTGTCTTTTTAAGCGGAAATTGCCTGTAATCCGTATTTTCTCTTCCAACACCATCTAGACGGGTATTAAATAAGTAATAAGTTCCCGAAGATTTCTGTTTAATCAAACCTGGAAGAATGCTATAGGTATAGCCGCCTTCTTTCAAAAAATTCAATTCTATACCATCGGAAGAATAATGCAGGTAATTCTCCCTGAATGGTCCGACCAGCAACGATCCGTTTCTGTGCACATTAGGTGGAGGGTTCAGCAAGACCAACTGATCATCT
>NZ_DATMRL010000589.1:0-6268 GCF_035566355.1 Pedobacter sp. | reverse complement strand
ATGCTTTTACGAAATATTCGGAGTTGCTGTTTCTGATGCTGAATGCAGAATTGAGTAAGCAGGGGGGAGATTACGTGAAAGCTATTAGTCATGCTGAAGAAGCACTCGTTATTTTTAAAAGAAATGATCTGAACATTCATTGTGTTCAGGTTTATAATTTAATTATTGATATGTATTCGAAATTAAATGATCTGACAAAATTGAATGAGTACCGGTATGAGCGTCTTTGCTTTCTTCATGAGAAAGAGATTTCGAAAGAATTATTTCCGCTGGGACTAGAATCTGCCAAGAGAGAATATTAGGCTTAATTTCTTTAAAATTATTTTTATGGATTTCTTTGGTAATTAATTTTTCTTTGAATAACTATTGCCTACACTTGAAGGGTATTTTTCATTATGCCCTTTATGAAGTTTATCCGGATTTTATTAACCAGCGTCTCCTGGCCTTGTCTATTGATATTTCTCTCGTGGGGATTTCAGTGTGCTGCCCAGACCTGGATGGCAGGTTTTTCCTGCAGAAAGAAAATTACCTTCAATAAAAATAAAATAGAAGGAAAATCTGTAAAGTTACCCAGTGGGCAGGTGAATTCAGGACTACTGAATTTTCCTGTGCTTATTAGCCTGGAAGGCCCGGAGTTTAAATTCCATGGAGATAATTTTGATCCGAAAATATCCAATGTGAATGGATTGGATATTGCATTTGCAGATGCAGCGGATCCGGCCATTCCCTTGAATATTCAACTTGATCATTACGATCCGGTGGCCGGAAAACTAACCTGTTGGGTGCAAATTCCCTTTCTGGTTTCCAAAGAAAGCATTACATCACCCTCAGCGGTTTATTTCTATTACGGAGCTGCCATTCTTCATGATCCCGGTGGTTCTTCTGCACAAGAGCTCTGGCGGGCTGATTATAGAACGATTACGCACCTTAACGAGGGTAACGAAGGGAAAATTGGGCAAGGATTGCTGTTTAGTGGAAATTCAACAGAAAAGAGACTTTCCGGGGATACGGGGACAGAGTTCTTTTTATCCGCCTGGGTAATGACAGACAGGACTGGACCTGAGCAAATGATCATGACCAATGAAAGTGTAGGGAAAGGCGGGTATCAGCTGAAATTAAATGCCCTAGGAAATCTGGTTCTGGAAGGCTTCTACGGTTCCCTTCCATCCTGGTCTCTGACCAGTTCCGCAGTTTTGTCTTCTGGTGTATGGCACTATGTTGCTGCAAAGGTCATCAACGGAGAAGCCCGGCTCTATATAGACGGGGCTACGGCCGCCTCTAAGTCTTCCGTAAACATCAGGCTGGGGATAGGAGGGCAGGTGTTTCTGGGGGCTTCAAAACAAAATACCCTGTATCTGTCAGGCAGGCTGGACGAGGTTCGAATCGGAAAGACCATACAGACTCTAGAGTGGATAAAAACTGAGTATGAGAACCAGAATAGTCCTGCGGGTTTTTATACTATAGGGACAACTGAATTCAGTCCCTTAATCACACCTGCTGTGTTTACCTTTGTTGGGATAAAGAATACCTTTTGGGACGAACCTGTCAATTGGGACAAAGGAATAGTGCCTTCTGATCACAGCAATGTCAGGATCAAAGAAGGGAAGACCGTGGAACTGCGCAGGGATGTTGTTTTGAGCAAATTGCTGCTGGAGAACAACTCGGCTCTATATTTCTATGCCGGACTGGAGCTGGAGCATTACGCAGAACTTCGGCTAAATTCAGGCCTCATTTCCGGGGCAGCAGGAGATGTCGTGTTCAGATTGAAAGGGAACCTCGAAAATAACGGGCAGATCTCGTTAGTGGGCAAAGGTAACAGAATGGTTTTTTCTGGCAGTTCTTCAAAAATCAAAGTCTCAGGAACAGGTAACACAACGACAGCCATATTCGAATTAGACCGTTTATTTCTGGCTGATGAGGTGAGCCTGGAAGGAAGTTGTTGCATCCTGGATTTTGTAAACCTGGTCAGGGGAAGACTCTATGCAAATGGCCGGTTAGTCTTCTTGTCTTCTGCAGGAAGGGCAGCCGCGTTAGCTCCGCTTAGGACCGGGGAAGCGGAGATTTTGGGAGATGTACAAGTACAATGCTTTATTGCAGGAGGATTTCCAGTGCCTTCGAGTGGGCGAGGTTGGAGGCTGTTAAGTTCGCCCGTTTGTACATCTGGCCTTCAGTATGGATTTTATGCGTTGAAAAACAGTGTTTTTATCACAGGTCCGGGTGGAGCAATAAACGGCTTTGATCCTTCCTCCAATAATGCAGCGACTCTCTATAATCATGATCAGCACTTGCCGGGAACCTTGTCTCAGAAATACCTGGCAATTCCAAATATGCAGACATTGCTTCCGTTGGGCAAGGGGTTTTTTATGTTTTCCCGGGGAGACCGGACTGTTCCGGATGCTTACAGTCATCAAGTTCAAAGTCCGCCCTTTTCCAATGCATCTTCTTATGTGGCGACTTACACCGGCAGATTGTTTACCGGCAGGCTTGCCATAGCGGTTTATAATGAAGACAGAGGGCAGGATGGGGATGGATTTAACCTGCTGGGAAATCCCTATGCTTCCCCCATCAGGTGGGGCAGTATTTTTAAAGAAAATGTAGGTCCTTATGTCTGGTTGTATGACCCTTTGAATGGCGCATATAAGGTGAGCGATGATCCGGATGAAGTGATCCCCGCTGGTTCTGGTTTCTTTATCAAGGTTCTCCATGGCTTTAAAAGTGGTAGTATAGTTTTTGATGAAGATTGTAAAATAAATTATAGATAATAACTATGAGTTCGGAGATGATGTTTAGAATTGTTTTTTATGCGTTGGTTTCGCTGAATTGTGCTGGTCCGCTATGTCTGGCCCAAACCGGAGAAGGACGCTTAAAAATCACCCTCAGTTGCGGCGACTTTTCTGATCAATGTATTTTGGTTTTTAAGAAAGTTGGAGGAGAGGTTGTCAGAGACCGGGATGCACTGAAAATAGGAGAAGGTTATATATCCGTTGCAATACTTGGCGTAAAACAGCAGCATTTCAGCATACTGGAACAACCGGCTTTAAAGGGGGATACGGACTATGGCTTGTTTGTGAAAGGTTTTCCCTCAGAACATTACCAGCTTCGCATAGAAGGGATGGATGTGATACTCCAGGATAAGCTGGAAAAACCACTCCTGTTTGTGCCGTCCAGTGGTGCTGCCTATCATTTCAGTATGGATATACATGTTGATTCCAATCCAGAGGAATGCCGTTTTACTTTACATTTTGAACCCTCTGAAAAACGGAAAATGTCTTTCATTAACCAAGATAAAGTGTTAACTGTTTACCCCAATCCCTGGAAAGAAAAACTCACCATCAGGTTTAAAGAAAGTCCGCAAAGAGACTTTGACGTACTGATCAGAGACCTGGCAGGAAGCCTGGTGTGGAACAGGCATTTTAATTATGCGCCTGATCTGAACGAATTCATACTGGACTGTGGCAAACAAAGTCAGGGCATTTATTTTTTACAAGTTCTGGATGCCCTTCAACAACCGGTTTCCGAAACCATAAAACTTATACACGAATGAAAAGATTACAACTGATGGTATACTTGATCTCTGTTGTTTATTCTGCCGTTGCTGAAGATCCTGGACTTCCCGGAGGGGATCCTGATGTGCCGATAGACGGAGGCACCGTAGTGCTGCTGGCTGCAGGCATTGCCTACGGTATCAGGTCGCTAAAGAAAAGGAATG
Source organism: Pedobacter sp. (assembly GCF_035566355.1). Classification (GTDB taxonomy): domain Bacteria; phylum Bacteroidota; class Bacteroidia; order Sphingobacteriales; family Sphingobacteriaceae; genus Pedobacter. The sequence continues at coordinate 2,559 of NZ_DATMRL010000589.1, read as the reverse complement.
AGCAAGAAAAAGAGGGATCTTAAGCAAGAATACCCTCTTTTTTTAAAATGAAATTATAAATTCCTTCAATTGGTTTCTGTAAGATCTTTCCTACCCGTACCCCACTTTCTTCACAAACTTTACGGAGGATATCCTGATAATAATAGGCAATAGAGCCAACGAAATGGCAATCCAGTGATCTGTAATTGCTGTAGTCTTTTATATTGGTGTCTACAAATTCCTGAAAAACTTCATGCAGGATCTGAATGATGAAAGGATGATCGGTATGGTTCACCATGAAACGGCTCAAAGAAGCCAGATAAGTATTTGGAAATGGGTTTTGGTATACGTTTGTGATCACCGTTTCCTTGTCAATGTTATACTCTTTGGCAAACAACACACCAAGCTCTTGCGGCATGTGTCCATAGAGATAGGTGGTCACTAATTTCTTTCCCAGATGGGTGCCGGCACCTTCATCTCCAAGCACATAACCCAGGCCATGCTTGCTGTTGTGTACCGTAACGCCGTCATAATAAGAAATATTGGAGCCTGTTCCCAGAATGCAGGTCAGCCCTTCCTTATCTCCGCAAGTGGCATAGGCAGAGCCCATCAGGTCATGCTCTACGCTAATGAAAGCCTTGGTGAAAAACAAAGATAAACCATTTGAAATGACCTCATGTTTGTCCGGGGAAGAACAGCCCGCCCCAAAGAAATAGATTTCTTTAACATCTTCCGGATTAAATCCCAGGTCTTTCTTCCTGGAAAAGAGTTTGAAGATGTCCTGGGCATTTAAAAAATAAGGGTTGATTCCCTGGGTATGGAACCGAACCGGCTCTCCCGAACTGTATCCCATCCAGTCTGTTTTGGACGAACCACTATCTGCAACTAAAATCATTTGATAAATTTAAACATCTTATTGAAGATTCAAAGTACCACTGATTTCTTTTAATGATATTTCAGTCAGTTTAGCCTGATACTGAGCATCTAAAAATCTAATGATGGCCTGAATTGAATTTCTTTGTGCCTCCCTCAGCTCCAAAGGAGCAATACTGCCCAGTCTGTATTTGTCCAGGGTGATGCCCAGGTTTTGCCGGGCGATTTCGACATTGTTTGTTTCTACTTTCAGCAGATCAAGGTTGGCCTGATGATTTTGAAAGGCGGTGAGCAATTGGGCTTGAACATCCTGTTTGGTTTTCTCGATGCTCAGTTGCGAAGAAGCCACCTGAACTTTAGCGTTTCGTTCATTCTGACGCTGTAAAAATCCATTGAAAATATTCATACTTGCGGTTAGCCCATAGGTAACACCCTGGCCTCTGAATTTTTGGTTAAAACCTGTAGGGTTGGCGCTTCTTGAAAATTCGTAACCGCTGTTCACACCCACTACAGGGTACCGCTGACCCTTGACTTCTTTCAAGCTGAGCTCTGCAATTTTCTTGCTGATCATTGCATTCTGAAGGTCTGGGTTTAGCTGGAGTGTTTGTTCCTGCAGTTCAGAGAAAACAAAGGTTTTATGGATGTCGATATCTTCGTGTACAAGGACAGGCGTATTCAGGTCTCTGGCCATGACCTGGTTTAGCATAACAACGACATTCTGTAATTGATTCTTCTGCTGCAAATAGGCTGATGTATCGGCATTATAGTCTACTGTAGCAGCCAGCACGTCAAGTTTAGACCCTTTTCCCAACTGGAGCTTGTTGTTGGCGATCTCTAAGCGGAACCTTGAAATGTCCAGCGTACTGTCTGTAGCAGCAACCAGGCGTTGCTGGCGTGCCACATTATAATAGGTACTGATCACATTGGCTATTGTGGTCAGTATCGTTGCCTTGGCATTGACCTCTCCTTGCTTTTGTAATTCCTTTAGCTTATCATAAGTGGCAAACATTTTAAAACCATCAAATATGGTCCAGTCCAGGGCAACACCATAGTTGGTGCTGGTATTGCGTACCCCGTCTGCCACTTTTTCTACACCGGTTGAGCTGGTCTGTACGGTGTTTTGCTTGCTGCCGGTGGTGCCAAAACTCCCTTGTAAACCTGGCAGGAAACCTGCATTTCCCGGGTTAACATTGTTTTTTGCAATCTGCAGGTTATTGTTGATCAGTTTGATATCGTAATTGTTTTGCAGGGCTATAGAAATGGCTTCCTGCAAGCTGAGTTTAGTTTGTGCCTGCGCCGGTTTAAGGTATAGAAGCACCAGCAGGCAAAGGACGAAATTAAATGGTTTCATTGGATTCATTTTCTAGTGCAGCCTTTAAAGAGTTTTGGAGATCTGTATTTTCTTTATGTTCTTTAGACCAGTACGAATAAATTGCAGGGATCACAAAAAGAGTAAGGACCAGGGAAAATACAGTTCCGCCTACAATAACCACCCCCATGCCGATTCGGCTTTTTGCCGCAGCACCAAGGGCCATCGCAATCGGTAAAGCTCCAATAGCAATGGCCAGACTGGTCATTAAAATAGGTCTCAGCCTGGAAACAGCGGCTTCTCTGATGGCGTCGTGGACGCTTTTACCTTGTTCCTTCAACTGGTTGGCAAATTCCACAATCAAAATACCGTTTTTAGTCACCAGTCCGATCAGCATG
>NZ_DATMRL010000588.1:0-30282 GCF_035566355.1 Pedobacter sp. | reverse complement strand
AATAACCCTAACACCCTGCTAAACCTCTCTTCAAATCCTCCTCACTAACCTTTTCTGCTGTCCCCTTCCTTCCGAAGCGGGATGCAAAAGTAGAAAAAAAATCCCTACACGCAAACATATTCTCACTATTATTTCAAGTATCTCCATAACTCCCTTATTTTCAATTATAAAAACTTGAAATAAAAACCTGAAGGCTAAGGATCGAGGGCATCCCCAAACCAATACCATTACAAATTCAGATAAATCAATAAAACAAATGACTATTTATCTTTTGGCTTTGTAGCATCTGTCAAGGCTGCCGTAGCCCCAACAACCCCAACTACAGCAGTCAAAGCAATAACCTTCCCATATCCCGTCGTTTTGCTATTATAAAAAACATCAGAACGGTCTCCCATATAGAATTCCGTGCTCTTTGGGCTCCTTGCTGTTTGTATGGACTCTGAGATATAGAATTCCTGCTGGGATGGGATCATTTTTGATTCTTTACCTTTATCAATATAAATTGTCAAGTAACTTCTAAAAACCAATGGCGAATTATCTTTCGTGAATGCTGCCGATTTAACATAAAAAGATTCATCTCCTTTTTTTGAATAAGCAAGTCGCTTTTGAAACATATCATCAGAAACTGATAAAAAATTATCAGTAACATTCAGAAGCACCTTATCTATCATGGCATGCGGAGGAATAAAACTAGACTCTTCAGGTAAAGTGGCACTAGCATCCAATGTTCCTGTTCTATAATTTAAGTTAGAAAAGAGCGGATCCTTTGAACTCTCAAAAGAACCACCTATCTTAATTATATTACCCATATAATTTATTGCCTGGTCCTTTACAATTAAAGAAGATCGTTTCCAATCAATATATAAAGGATCATTCAGTTTATTTTTGATTTGAATCCTCAAAGGCGCATTTTGCCCATTGAACCTGTACACAATGGCCAGGGTATCATTTTCAAAAATAAAATCACCGGAGTTCAGATCTTTTTTAGTTGTTGTAGAGCTTACTGTATTGATCTGATATTTAGAACAGGAAGCAAGCAGGCAAGCCAGGCCGCAGAAGAGAAGTAATTTTTTCATAATATGGTTCATTTATGTGTATCAACAAGATACGAAAATATAAACCTCCCAAAAATGCTTTTTCCAAAATGATAAAGAAGTTACAAACTACTCTATTAATCAAAAAGGCCACCTGAAGAGGTAGCCTTTTTGATATAATAAACTTTAATTTAATTATGGAGCCGGAGTTACTACCGTATTCTTACCCCACCAAACAGGAACATCAATAGTTTGGTTACCTGGAAAGTTTAAGTTAGAAGTAGCCTCACTATTTGGATACAATAAACGAAGTGGCAATTTACCTGCAGCTAAGGTAGAAGCAACCGAAGTAATTAAGAAGTTAGGATATCCAGTTCTTCTATACTCGGACCAAGCCTCAAAACCCTGAAAACCACACATCGCATAGTATTTCTGAGTAATAATTGCCTTAACCTTTAACTCTACTGTTGATGCCGCATCAAACGCAGCTTGTCCATCTTGAGCATTGGTAAAATACGTAGTTGCATCACCGGCAGATAAACCCGTTGCAACAAAGCTGGCTGTTACACCGCTTTTAACAAGCGCAACGACATCACCAGATGCCCAGCCTCTTGCTACAGCTTCAGCCTGCAGGAAATAGCTTTCTGCAGCTGAAATCAATTTTACCGGCGCAGTGGCAGAGGTACCATTAGCTAAATTACCACCTACCAAAGAAGAAGGAACCGCAACAAGTTTAGCCACCCCAGAGGAGTTAAAGCTTCCCTGAACAATGGATTTTGCAGTTTGTCCTGCAACATCATCATAAAACTTATTTACCCTAGGGTCATTGTTTCTTGTAAATGCATTAACTGCTGTAGAACTAGCAACGAGATTCTGTGTATTTAAAGCCACGGTCTCATTGAAAAGCGGATTTTGGTTACCACCAACTGTTGAATATTTAATAGACGCATCAGCCGCGAGGAATGTTGCACCAGCAGCATAAAGCGCCTTAACTCCAGCCTCAGCTTTTGCAGGGTTTATTTTAGTTAACCTTAAATAAGCTCTAAGTTTTAACGTATTAGCAAAGGCAGTCCAGTTCGTAGGTGAGCCTCCAAAAACCAAATCCTGAGCACCAGGCGAATTGGAATTTATTGCTAAAAGAGCCTTTCCTTTATCAATATAATTAAAAATGCTGTCATATACCAATTCCTGGGTATCGTATTTTGGGCTACCAAAACCATTCCCTTGTAAAGCCTGGCTCAATGGCACGTCACCAAATGCATCTGTCGCCAGCTGATAAGTGTATGCTTTCAGAATATAGGCGATTCCCTTAGTGTATTCTAAACTTGTTCCCGGATTTTTAATAATCAAATCCGCATTGATCAAGCTGTTACGATAAATCGTAAGCCAAGGACGATCAAAACTTGTATTCGTCAATCTATACTGATCAACGCTTCTATACTGGGAAGCATTAGGACTTTGTGTCCAATATTGTGCATACATGCCTCCATACACCTGAAACGCATTCCCAACAACCTGTCCAACAGAAGCTTCCACAGTAGGTAAAAGCAAGTTAGGATCTGCACTGTCAGGATTGTTTGGATTTTGGTTGATATCCAGAAATTTCTTACATCCTGTCATACCAACTACCCCAATAAGAGCTAATAGAAGCAATCTTTTAGGATTATAAATATTTTTTGTTCTCATACTAATTGAGTTTTTGATTAAAATGAAGCTTTTAGGTTAATACCATAATTACGCACAGATGGCTGTGCAGTAAAGTCAAATCCCTGAAGATTTCCTGCTCCCGCAGAGTTGATCTCAGGATCTGCCCACTGGTTAGACTTAGGTGTCCAAATGAACAAGTTATTTCCATAAACACCTATTGCAAAAGAACCAAAAGGTGTACGTTTTAATTGCTCCTTAGTAAACGTATAAGAAAGGCTAGCAGAACGTAATTTCACGAATGAACCATCTACCATATCCGCACCGGCAGGCTCGCTTCCGTAATAATTTTGTTTGATATAACCAACAGAGGTATTTGGAACATATTTGCCACTAGCGTCTTTATAAACAGAATTAGGGAAAATTGCACCTATTCTCTGTCCTCCAGTTTCAGCAGAAACACCAGCAAAAGCAGTAATATCTCGTGTTCTTGAGAAGAATACCCCTCCTTGCTTAGTATCAAAAAGAACATTCAGGCTAACATGCTTGTAGCGCAAATTAGTTCCTAATGAAGCTTGATATTTCGGGTTGTAGTTTCCAACATATTGTGCTGTCGGGGTGCTCAAAGGAATACCTGTTTTGCTATCCACCACAGTTCTTCCCTGATCATCTGTTAAGGTTGTTACCGCATAAAACTCACCATAAGGTCTGCCAACAGCAGCAACAGCCGTCATCCCAGAAAAACCACCAATAGAAATTTGATCTACACCAGGCATTAATGACAATACTTTGTTGTTGTTTTTGGTATAAGAACCGTACATCTCCCAAGTTACATCACTTGATTTAACGATGGTTCCTCTTAAGCTTAACTCCACACCTTTATTCTGAACCTCTCCGGCATTTACTAAACTAAAGCCATATCCTGTTGAATTTGGAATAGGAATAGTCAGGATCTGATCTTTTGAATTGCTCTTGTAATAACTAAAATCAACAGAGATCCTGTTATCTAAGAAACCAAGCTCCGTACCAATCTCAAAAGCAGCTGTTTTTTCTGGTTTGAGGTTAATATTACCTAAAGTAGTACCTGCAGTAAGTGCAGCTACGTTACCGAAAGGAAAAACAGTACTTCCAAAACTTCCGTTAACTGTAGATTTAGAAAAGGTTGTTAATAGCTGGTACGGGTCAGTATCGTTACCTACCTGAGCCCAGCTGGACCTTAATTTACCATAACTCAAGATGTTGTTTATTGAAGAGTTTTTCAACAATTCGGTAAACACAAATGATCCACTTACACTAGGATAGAAAAAGGAATTGTTATTAGTTGGCAATGTAGAAGACCAGTCATTTCTTGCAGTAGCTTCCAAAAACAAAAAGTTTTTATAAGAAAGGTTCAAATCTGCATATAAACCAACTAATCTTCTTTTAGTAAGTTGATCAGTAAGAACATTTACCGGACCATTACTATTATTCAGGTTATACCATCCCGGTACAACTAATCCACCTGAAGCGTTAACTCCAGTACTTAAACTGTTTGTCTGTCTTTGGCGAATGTTGTTACCAATCATTATTGATCCTTCAAAATCATCATTGAATTTATGTGAAGCTGAAATCATCAAATCATGAACCAACTCTGTTACATTAAACTGATCGATTTGGTAATTACCGTTACTTGAGCGGGTATTTGTACCAGCATATTGTCCATCCGGATTGTTATCGATGTCAACAAATGAATATTTCGGAGCTAATGTACGGCGTCTATCTGAATAGGTATCGATACCTACACGTTCTTTAATATTTAACCAGCTATAAGGATTGTAAGCGATATTAAAGTTACCAGTAACGCGGCTTACATCATTTAAGTTTTTATAGTTTTGTAGGATCCAGTATGGATTTTGGGTATATGTACCATAATATCCATAAGAATTTGGATGTTTAACCCCTTTTGCATCTGTATAACCATAACCGTTATACTTATTGCTAAGATCAGCTAAAGAAGGCAAATCGATATCTCTAGGGGTTTGTAATACGTTATTGTAAACAGAACCAGCACCTTGTCCGCCACCTACTTCATTGGCATCAATTCTTGTATAATTGAAAGATACGCCAGCTGTAAATTTATTACTAAACTCAGAGGTTCCATTAAATCTAACACCATATTTATTGAATTGGTCATAATTACCTGGAAAAACACCATTAGAATTCAGTGAATTTAATCCTAAGAAATAAGTTGTTTTTTCTCCGCCGCCTGAAAAGCTTAAATTGTTATCAGTAGCAAAGCCTGTAGTGAAGAAATCCTTTACATTATTTTTTACTGCAGAATAGGGTTTAGTTTGACGAACGCCATCAATTTCCTGACCCCATGGTTGAACAACACCTGTAAAAGGAGCGCCCCAGCTACCATTTTCCTTAAAGTCAGTTATATAAGTTGCAGACTTTCCATCAGCGGAAACTTCATCAATATAACCCTGTCCATATTCATTTTGATAATCTGGTAATTTCAAAACGTTAGAAAAGGTATTTGACGTTGTAAAAGTGATCGAAGTTTTGTCTGCGCCTTTTGAACCCGTTTTAGTTGTGATCACCAAGGCACCGTTAGATGCACGTGAACCATAAAGTGCGGCAGCCGCCGGGCCTTTCAAAACGGTAACCGACGCAATATCATCTGGCGCAAGGTCATTACCTCTGTTACCAAAGTCAACACTCGCCAAAACAGAAGAACCTCCAATTACACTTGAGTTATCAATTGGAACACCATCCACAACAATCAAGGCCTGGTTAGAACCAGAAATAGAAGAACCTCCGCGTAATACTACCCTTGATGAACTACCAGGAGTACTTGAGCTAGAAGTTACGTTAATACCCGCAACTTTACCAGCTAAAGAGCTGATTACACTTGGGCTACCACCCTGTACCAACTCTTCATTTTTAATCGTTGGCGCAGAATAACCTAAGGTTCTTTTTTCACGTTTTATCGCATTAGCCGTTACAATAACCTCACCGAGGCTTTTTGCATCCGATTCTAAAGCAACATTAATTACATTTCCAGCTGCAACAGTTCTTGAATGAGAAAGATAACCTATTGAAGAGAATTCTATTTGAGCCCCGGACTCCGCACTAATAGAGAATTTACCATCGGAACCGGTCATTGTTCCGGTTTTGGTACCTTTAACTTTTACACTTACACCAGGTAATGGCAAGCCATCTTCTTTCCCTGTAACTGTACCAGTAATCGTCCGTTGTTGTGCCATTGCAGAAACCGCAAAAAGCATAAACACGAACAAACTTTGTAGAAGTTTTTTCATGAATTTTAAATTTAGGTGAATAATAATCGCCTAATATATTCGTTTATTCCATCCCCCGCAAATATTTTTTAACATTATTTAACATTTTTTTTAAGAAGACATAACATTATTGTGCTTGACTATTAAATATTGTAGCAAGAACATTCAATAAAAAACACACCCAGAGTAACTAATTCAACCCCATGAAATTCAACTAATAAAAAAAAGGCTGTCACCAAAAAATTGGTGACAGCCTTAAATAAATGAACAAGAGCTATCCTCTCGGAGGAATGTCCTCCAAAAATCCAGTCTTATGATAACCAGAAACCTTATAGGTCACTCCATTAACAATCAGATCAAAACTGATCGCATCCGAAGGTGTCTTCGACGCCGGTCCGGTTGTTCCATTAGTTATAATCTTTCCATTTGCAACACTAAAGGTTTTGACGGCGGCATTGGTGTTCTCGTTAGTAATGTTTGCCCCTGAAAAAGTCTGACCTCCTAAGTCCACATTAACTTTTCCCTTAACTCCTATGGGAAGACCGGGTACAGCAGTATCAGTTGCAACATGAATATTGTTATCAGTAAGCCCATTTGCCTGAAGCCACATTGCAGTAGAAGAATTATCCGCCGTATTAAAGGTGTAAATGGTGAGATAGAACCCAGTCCCATTATTGACTTTAACATACCAGTCACCTGCCATTTTTTCGACATTTGTCCCTCCTGCGGGAACCAAATCCTTCTTACAAGAAGAAACAGATAGCAGCACCGAAAGCAGGATTAACGTATTTCTTAAAATATATTTTTTCATTTTTTTTAAATCTTAATCTATTAACATCAGACTATTTACCCCACCAAACTTTAGTATAGATCGGAACCTCAGCTGGAGTATTGGTATTACGGCTTTTTTCATCATCAGGAAAAAGAAACCTTTGTGGAAAATTACCTGGTCCGGTTACACCATTAGCCGAATATACAAATTCGCCGGCATGATCTTTAGGATGGGCCGGATCCGTCTTGTCATTTCTATATTCAGGATCTGACGAATAAAAAGGGCTGGTTTTTGGATACCCTGTCCTGTTGCGTTCAAAAAATGCTTCCAGGGCGTGAGCACCAAATAAAGAAGCCCATTTTTGAACAATAATTGCCTCTATATTGGTTTCAAGTGTAGAAGACGCTGGATACGCATAACTCGCAGGGATATCAGCATCTGTTAAACCAGCCTGCGCAAATGCTGCACTCAATCCTTTTTGATACAGCGCGGCACCTGAACCAACACCAAAATAACGCTCACGAGCCTCGGCCTGCATAAAATAAGACTCAGGCAAGCTAATCAACCATGCCGGATCGGTCACTTTCACAACCGGATTTACAGCATCATTATTACCACCTAAATAATCACCCTGATCAATTGAAGGCACCGGATTTGGCGTTGCAAAGAAAGCTTCCGCTCTTGGATCCTGGTTCTTATCCAGCCAGCTGGTCAATGTTACGCTCGCCTTTAAATTATCTGGTGTATTTAACCTTCTGAAATTATACTCATAAAAAGGATTGCCTTTATCAGGAGTCGCAACAAAATTATTTACACCAGCATTTACATCCAGAAATTTGGCACCGTCCTGATATAACTTTTTAATTCCGGCTTCCGCTTCAGCAGGTTTGGCGTTAACCATTCTGAGATACATCTTCAGTTTTAATGTATTCGCGAATTTCTCCCAATTGTTCATTTGTGTTTCAAAAGAAGCATTTCCATGATCACCGAATACAAAATCAACTTTAGTTTGATCATCAGTATGGATCGTTCCTCTATAATCTTTAGCCAAGGCATCATCTATACTGGCAATCAGCGACTTATAAATTGTATAACCATCGTCAAACTTTGGTTGTAATATTGTTGTCGGCTGAAAAGCTTCAGTATAGGGCACTTTATCAAAAAGATCAACAAGCACCTGAAAAGTATAGGCCTTCATCACCGTAATCATCAGGTTGTACCGCCAGTCCTTTGCTGCCAATGCTTTCTGCCCAGCCAGATTATAATCATTTAAAGCTCCCGAATACAACTCGGCATATGGACCATTGATAAAAGTAGAAGAATTTGTTAAAGAATAGGCATCAACAGTCCTGAATTGACTCGCTCCATTACTCTGTGTCCAGAACTGGGCCCAAATCCCACCAACAATAGACAAGTCACCATTTATACGGCCAACACTTGACATTACCGCTGTAGGGAACAATACCTCAACAGTTGCTGATTCCACCGGAGGATTATTAGGACTGTGATTGATATCCAGCTTCTTGCAACTCAGCAAAACAAGCAGCATTGAAACCACTAATATTTTATTGTTTTTGAATATATTTTTCATAATTGTAGATCGCTAAAAAGTTACATTTAAAGTTAGCCCAAAATTCTTAGTAGAAGGACCACTCCTAAATTCTCCAAGCTCACTGGACAAATCATTACCGAGATTTGAAACCTCCGGATCAATCATCCTGTTCTCTTTTGGTAACCAGGTTAAAAGATTTCTGCCATAAACAGTAAGGGATGCCTTACTTGCACCAATCTTTTTGGCTATTTTTTCTGATAAAGCATAGCTCAAAGTAATCTCTCTAAGCTTTAAGAATGTCTTGTCTTTGATTAACTCCTTATACACCACACCTTTTCCGTCATTGGTATAGTATAAAGAGAAAAAGTTATTTTCGGTCACAGCTGTAGAATTTTCCTTGTACCCTGTCACCTGCCCTGCAGCATTTTTAACCTCAATTACAGAGTTTGGCCAAACCAATGGTCTTCTGTCATTATATAAAGTATTCTGAGCATTACCGACAAAGTTTAACAAGTCCGCTGTCCCTGAATAAAATACACCTCCTTTTTTATAATCAATAGCAAAACCTAATGTAAAGTTCTTATATCTGAAATTATTATTCAATCCCATGATAAAATCTCTTTGCGAAGTCCCATAAGCCTGATCATTAGCCGCAACCAGTGGAATACCGTTTGATCCGACAATCACATGTCCCTGAGCGTCAGTTTTAGGTACCGGTGCCTCAATCACACCAAGAGGTTGTCCAACGCGCGCTACCAACTTAGCATCATAAGCTGTTCTCAACACCACCTTGTCCAGGCCATCCGGCAACTCCAGCACCATATTTCTGTTCCTGGTAAAGGTATATACCACATCCCAGGAAATGTCCTTTGTTTTAATTGGCGTACCACTCAAAGCAAGCTCCACTCCTCTGTTACGCACTTTACCAAAGTTTACTATTCTAAAAACCACACCAGTACCAGGAGAAACCGGGATCGGGAGAATCTGGTCATTCGTTACCCTGTTATAATAAGTCGCATCAATCCCCAGGCGGTTATCGAAGAACCTAAGTTCGCCTCCAATTTCCGTTTCTGTACTGATCTCCGGCCTTAAATTACTATTGTTCAAAGTATTTGAAACGGAGTATCCCGGCACGCCATCAATCGGAAAAGCAATATTACCAAAACCAAGATTAACATTTCCTTTTGTAAGTGTATTATATATACTGTATGGATCCGTGTCACTACCCGTTTTACCATAGGCCAACCTTAGTTTCAGCAAGCTGATCTTTGCATTCTTAAGGTCAAAAGCTTCCGACAACAATAATGAAAGGTTTGCTCCAGGATAAAAATAGCTTCTGTTGTCCGGAGGTAAAGTAGAACTCCAGTCATTTCTAGCATTTAAGGTTAAAAAGGCATAGTTTTTATACCCCAATGTAGCAGAACCATACAGACCATATAATCTCCTTTGTAAAGAGGTCTGCGTTGTTGTTGGACTATTAGCTGAATTTTCAACCTGATAGAAGCCTGGAATGGCCAGATCTTCAATTCCGGTATATAATACCCTTGAACCACGGTCATTATAGTTTAATCCGATCAGACCATTGATGTCAAAATCCGTACTGATCTTTTTATTAAAAAGAGCATTCAACTTTGAATCATACTCGAAATATTTCTCGGATCCTTCAATAACATTACCAACATTCGCCTTTCTGGTTACACCTTCATCATTACCACCCCCAGACCAGCTTCCAGGTGTAGGCGCGTTTTTCGCATTCCAGATTTTGTCAACAATATTGTTGACATCAAAGCCCTGTTGAAATTGGAAACTCAACCAATCTGTGGCTTTTACCTTCAAATCGACATTACCATAAAGCCTGTCACTTTTAAAAGTTGAACCATTTTCGAAAACAGAATAGTAAGGGTTTTGCGCAAATGGACTAAAGTACCCATCTACGTCATAATAAGGGTTCGTATAATCCTTAAAATTTTTAATCTGGAAATCTATAGGAATCTGCAGGATGTCTTCATAGAAAGAAGAACCAATACCAGAATTCGCCTGCCCTGTTTGAACAGCCCTGGTGTTTTTTCCAACATAGTTCATAGATGCAGACAAACTCAAAGCCTTATATTTAGTAGATCCGTTTAGGCCAATAGTATTTCTTTTATAGGTATCATTATCTCCAGGTAAAATACCATTACTGTACACATTTCCATAAGAAAAACGGAAGGTAGACATATCGTTACCTCCACTCAAGGAAATGTTGTTATTAAACTCCTTTCCTGTATCAAAAGCGTCTCTAAAACTGTTTTTAGCTGCTACAAAAGGCTTTTCTTGTCTTACTCCGTTTATTTCAGAACCCCAAGGCCTCATTTGGCCATCTAACTTGGCACCCCAGCTACCATTTTCTGCGATATAAGCAAATTTACTAAATCCTTGTCCATACTGATCCTGAAGATCCGGCACAATAGAGACCTTTGTAAATGCAGCAGTACTAGAGAAATCCACCTTAAACGAACCCGCTTTACCCTTTTTAGTGGTAATTAAAATAACACCGCTGGATGCCCTTGACCCATACAATGAACTCGCAGCCGCACCTTTTAAAATGCTTATGCTTTCAATCTCATTCGGGTTAATATCATTAGCTGCATTTCCAAAATCATAGTTGTCCATCAAATCTCCAATACTGTTTGTTGGAGAGGTTCCACCCGGACGACTATTGTTGATTGGTACCCCATCCACAACATACAAAGGCTGGTTATTACCTGCGATAGAAGAAAACCCGCGCAAAACCACTTTACTCGATCCACCAGGCTGACCTGAGGTAGAAGAGATGTCAATACCCGCGACTTTTCCCTGCAATCCGGAAACCAGATTGGTTGGGGCAGCCCGGTTAATTTCTTCCGAACTTACCTGCGTAGAGGAATAACCCAATGTTTTTTTCTCTCTTGAAACTCCAAGAGCGGTAACAACTACTTCTCCCAGTGTTTTAGAATCCGTAGCTAAAGAGACATTAATGATATTTCCCGAGCCGATATCTACCGACTGGTTTGCATAACCAATAGAGGAGAACTCCAGCGCTGTGCCACCAGCACCAACCTTTATTGAATAAGTACCATTTGAATTTGTTGAGGTTCCTCCTTGGGCTCCTCTAATCTTTACTGAAACTCCAGGGATGGGCAAGCCATCTTCCTTTCCAGTAACTTTACCAGTGATTGTCCTGTCTTGAGCAATCGCCGAGCCAGCAATAGCCAAAAACAGAAACAAACTTAGTATTAGTTTTTTCATAAATAAATTAAATTTAGGTGAATATTAATTACTAAACTAACTAAACGCACCTTAGAAATGAAAAAAAATTTAACATTTTTTAACAATTCACAGACAGTAACCAGATTTATCGCAACTCCACTAGCAAGGATAGTCTTCAGTACAATAATCATAAAAACGTCCTTACCGACCAATGGGTTAGGGAATGGAGCATATCATAAGAAAATAAAAAGCCGTCTCACAATTGGCTTATGAGACGGCTTTAAGTAAAAAATACTTTTAAAATTTACGGCTCTATCAGAACATTTACTTTCTGGGCAGAAGCATTTGCATCCTGTCCGATTGTTAAAGCCTTTCCATCCGCAGTTTGTGCTTTGACCAACTTAAAAACGAAAGAAGCCGACGTTGCAGGAGGCGTAATAACATTTGCCGGGAGAATAAAAGAAACTATTGCCTCTTTGGCTTCTTTATTAAACACCACTGTTCCATTCGGAACATTTACAGCTCCCACAGCCGAGTAAGTTGCCGTAACCGTCTGCTGTATACTGGTTCTCATCTGCAGGGCAATATTTACCGTATCACCAGGAGCAGCTGCAATATCATCCAAACTTTCTATGGTTACATAAGGCGGCAGGTTATTGCCAAATCCAAAATTATCCCCTGGTGAATCATTCTTCTTGCAAGAATAAAATAGGATACCAGATAAAATGGATATTAAAACTATAATCTTTTTCATAATCAATTCTTAATTAAAGGTCAAACCACATTTTTTCTGTAAACACAATCCGATTTTTAGGCGCATTAGGATTCGTCGAAATTTCATTGGTAATAGGATATTCAAACCTCCTGAATAATGGTCCTGCTGGCGCTCCAATTGGAAGCTTTAACGCAGGTGTTTCGCTACCATCAGGACCAGATCTTCTCCATTGCGTAAAAGCATCTATTCCCCTATCCATTTTATCTACCCAGTGATGCATATCGATCAATTTCACTGCCGCTGCCGCCGTCATTGTTGTTAAATTCGGCAAACCACTGCTAAAAGTCTCTGCTGTTGTAGCATCTACACCATAAAATTTACAAGATTCCGCAACAGCCCTCATATATAAACTATTTGCAGCAACTAAGTTAACAGGTACACCAAGTCCGCGGGCCTGCACCTCTGCCTCGTAGAAAAGTTCCTCCTGGTAATCAAACAAAATTTCTGGCTCCGTTGCAGATTGTAATGATGGTGAAATTCTCACATTCACATTATCATCTGCTGTGGCTCCGTTCTCTACCCCATAATAATTGTCTGCGGCAGCAGGTTTAGCAAAGAATTTAGGCAATCTCGGATCGTTCAGAGGGCGCATAAAGTCTACAACATTTTTCGTTCCAAAGAAAAAACTAACATTTCCATTGTACTGCTCGCTCAAGGCATACTTAGGATTCTTCTTTCCGGAAACATCCTGATAATTAATCAAACAATTGTCCGTTGGTGCACTAATAAGATTACCTGCTGTAACAAGTGCCCCGATTGCTGCTGCTTTAGTTGGATCCTTATCTACCATGGTCATTAAAATTCTTAACTTAACAGAATTTGCTAACCTTCTCCACTTATTTAAATCACCACCATAAAACAAGTCATAATCCGTTATCTTAAGGGGGCTGGCATCATCAAATTGTTTTAAAGCAGCATCAAGCAGAGTTAAACAACCCTCCAAAACATCTTTCTGCGCATCAAATTTTGGATACTGAATATCAGTATTCCAGGCTTCAGAAAAAGGCACATCTCCAAAAACAGTAGTAATTTCATAACTAGCCATGGCCAAAACAACCTTACTTTGTGCAGCTGCATTATTATTTACAGGACTATTTGACTCCGCAAGTTTAATTGCTTCCTTTAAATTCGCCCCTACAGCTGTATAATACGTCCTCCAGGAATTACCATTACTAAAAGAGGAGATTTTATACTGCTCTTCCGATGGCACACCCCATCCTGTTGGATTATTTCCCCCGGTTGCAATAGATTGTCCGGCTAAAGCAAATGGAATATACAAATCACCACTTGACCTTAAATTAATGTAAGAAACCACAGCATAGGAGAAAAGCAATTTTGGATCGACTCTTTCTGCCGTATTTGGGTCTTTATTGACATCCAGATACTTTTTGCAGGAGGACAAGGAAAGGCCAGAGACCATTCCAAAAACCATTAAGTATATATATATCTTTTTCATTTTTTTATCTTCTAAATTTTTACACGTAAGTTAAACCCAATAGTTCTTGTTGAAGGAAAATTATTAAACTCAACGCCCTCACCATTACTTGTAGCCCCAAAAAGGTTCGCCTCAGGATCAATATTAGGAACATGAGACTTTATCAACCATAGATTTCTGCCCTCAATACCTAACTCAAGCCCTTTAATAAATTTAACTTTTTGCTGTAAGAAGGCTGAAGGGATTTTATAGGAGAAATTCACCTCTCTAAGCTTAATAAAAGAAGCATCAAAAATACTTGACTCTGTATTTTCAGAGGTATATTGCCCCCAGTAATCTTCCATACTTTGAACAGGAACAGTATTTGGGACATATGCTCCATTTTTCAAAATCACCCCTTTATCTATAAATATATTACCTCGATTTGCAAGCGTCTCTTCTGCAAGTCCTGAACTTCTTAAGGTCGCAACCGTATTAGAGAACATGATTCCACCCTCTCTGATGTCCACCAGGAAGCTCAGACTAAAATTCTTGTAAGAAAACGTGTTGTTAATTCCCATTGTCCAGTCAGGTGCAGTATTACCCAACCGCTGATCGTTCACCACTTTTCTTAAGCCAGTATTCGCATCTATTACGATATTTCCATTTGGATCACGCTCCCATGCTCCACCATAAATACCAAAAGCTTTTCCTGTTTCTGCTTTAATCTGCAATCCACTCCAACCACTGGCCAAAGGATAAGTAGTAAGATCAGCAGGAAGTGTAACCACCTGCTTGTTTGCAGCAAAATTAACATCCAAGTTCCAGTTAAAATCTCTGGATTTTATTGGGATAAGGCCCAAGGCAATTTCGATCCCTTTGTTTCTAACCGATCCCGCATTAACTGTCTTGAACGCAAAGCCGGTCGACTGTGGCAATGATAAATTAACAATTTGGTCGCTCGTATTACTATTATAATAGGTTACATCCAAACTAATCCTATTCTTTAAAAACTTAAGCTCTGTACCTAATTCTATTGAATTCTGGTTCTGAGGCTTTAAATTCGGATTGGGTATAGTCGAGGGAATGCTGTATCCCAACACCCCATTGAAAGGGAAAGAAGAACCAAAACCATATTGAGCAAAGGCCGTGGTCTGTCCTGCATAAGTAAACGCTAGTGAATATGGCGGTGCATCACTACCAACATTGGCCCAGCTTGCTCTCAATTTACCATAACTCAACCAGCCATTTTCAGGTATAAGTTCGCTAAATACAAATCCGGAGCTTACAGATGGGTAAAAATAAGAATTATTTGCTGTTGGCAAGGTAGAGCTAAAGTCGTTACGGCCTGTCACATTTAAAAACAAGTAATTTTTATAAGACAAACCAACATCGCCATAAATACCCATGATTCTCCTTTTAGACAAATCATTTTGATTAATTACAGAAGCTGCATTTGAAAAATTATAAAGCTCATCTACCGTTAGATTCTGAGCATAAGCCTGATCCGATCTTGAATAACGTTCATAAACATTGTGACCCGCAATTACCTTTAAGTCCAAATCCGGTGTCAGTTTTCTATCCGCTGTTACAATAAAATCATTATTAATCACTCTATTATAAAGATTGGCATTAATAAAACTTCCGGTCAATGCCCCGATTGTTCCATTTCGGGTTGGCAAGAACCTGTTTTCATTATAAAAATCCGTTCCAATATTATCCGAAATCGTTAACCATGGCAAAGGTTTATAAGTCAGAATACCATTCCCAAAAAACCTGTCCACGACATTTGAAGACGTATTATTATTGATAATCCAATACGGGTTGTTACCATTTCTGCTTGGCGTTATCGTAATCTGCGCCTTTGTTACAGGATCAATATAATTATTCTTGATCTGCTCTATATCAAAGTTGGTTGGCAAATAGTTTGTTCCAATCAATACATTGGGGTCATTAGAACTTTGGGTAGGCATACCCTCCCCTTTAGTTCTTGTATAGTTAATATTTGCTCTTACTTCAAATTTATCTGAAATTTTACGCCCTGCGTTAAAAGAAATGGCATTCTTATTTAGCTTTTGCTTTTCAATTATACCACTTTGGACATTGCTGGTATACCCTAAGCGATAATCGCCTTTATCATCTGCTCCCTCAAATGAAATGGAATTGATATAGGTCTTACCCGTATTAAAAAAGTTCTTAGCATTGTCCGGGTGTGCAGTCAGTGCCACTTGATTTCCTAAAAAATCTGTAAATGTCCGCCCCTGAACCTCACTTAATTTTGGCCCCCATGCATTTAATGAAGCGCGGTCATATATACCTTGCGTACCCTGTGCATATTCATTCTGAATTTTTGGAAGAACAAGAATATTATCAAACCTGGTTGTAGAATTAAAAGAAATTGTTGACTGTCCTTTAGCCCCTCGTTTTGTTGTAATTACAATTGCTCCATTTTTCGCTCTTGCGCCATACAATGCGGTGGCCGCAGCACCTTTTAGAACAACCATAGATTCAACATCATCAGAATTTATATCCGATGCACGGTTACCAAAATCAGTTCCGGCACTTCCTTGTGGAACAGCGCCAGCAGACGTAGATACCATTGGAGCCCCGTTATCAACAGGTAAACCATCAACTACAAAAAGCGGTTGGCTGGCATCATTAAACGACGATCCTCCGCGAATCACTATTTTTGACGAACCACCTAATGTACCAGATTGAGAACTAATTCTAACCCCCGCAACTTTTCCAGCAAGAGAGTTCACAATATTTGTCTCCCTGGCTTTTGTCAATTCATCTCCGCTAACCTTTGTTACGGCATATCCAAGAGATTTGGTTTCCCGCTTAATTCCCATGGCGGTTACAACAACCTCACCAAGTGTTTTTGCATCAGCAGTAAGTGAAACGTTGACTACATTTCCTGCGCCAACTGTGACAGATTGCGGAGTAAAACCTATTGAAGAGAAATCAAGTATTGCATTTCCAGAAGGCACCTTGATTGCATACTTTCCATCCGATCCAGTTGCGGCACCTGTTGCGGTACCTCTTAGTTTAACTGAAACGCCCGGAACAGGAAGTCCATCATCCTTTCCCGTTACAGTACCTGTAATTGTTCGATCCTGGGCTATTGCTGCAACAGCAACCGCGAAAACCATGAACAAACTAAGTATAAGTTTTTTCATAAATAAATAAATTTAGGTGAATAATAATAATGTGATAAATGAAGTTATTGAAAATAAGTTCTTCAAAGATGCACGCCCATACATTTTAATAGATTTTTAATTGCTTTTTAATGGGTTTTTAACCTCATTTCTTTAAAAACAACAAAAAAGCCTAATTAAAATCTAGGCGGATGGTCAAAAGGTGGGATTCTTTTACTTTTTATAGAAATTTTTGATAAAAAAGGAATCAGATGCGTCTCTCCGCAAGCCAATGCTATACTGGCAGAGGAGATTCCGCAGAATTCATGTCGTTTAAAATGCATCAAACTATGTATAAATTTTTCCATAGATAGCAAATAAGGTAGATACGTATCGGTATATGTTCTGTTAATTTACCGAAATTTTATCAAAAACAAGAAAATAATTCAATATAAATACTCGATAAATCACATCCAAACAATATTTTACCAATTAATTTACCAAAAAAACAGAATTAACAAAAAGCTGTTTCCCGCTTTCCCAAAACAATCTAAACAAAACATCGCTTCCCAAATACACTACACTACCCCGGCCAATCGGCTGCACGCCGAACAAAAGCCCGTTATCCAATTTCCGTTGCACATTCTTTCCCGCCAGCCCAGCCACATATCCCCCAGGTTTTAACATCCCCACATTCCAGCCCTCTGTTAACGGCTCATAAATTTTGTCCTCAGTCATTAATGTATAGTAATGATCCAGTCCCCAGCTCATCGGATGTGCCTTATCCAGGTTAACCTTATATATAGCACCAGGAATCGCATCATCAAAATCATCTTTTTCCCGGTCCTTATAACTTTGCTGTTTTTTCTTGTCCACTTTAACTACCTCTTCCTTCTTTTTGATCTCAAATGGTTTTTTATCTGCAAAAGCAGCAATTGCCCCTTCCATCAAAATCAGCTTACCACCATTATCCACCCAATCGCCCAGTTTTTCATTCAGATCTTTCGGATAATTACCATCCGGAAGCACCAATACATTGATCTTATTCAGATCCAGATCACCAAGATTTTGTATGCCAATCATCGATACCGGATACTTTAACTCCTGATCAAAAAAGGCCCATACCTCACCAACAGCAAGCGAAGCCGTTTCCGGCCCTGAAACAATCCCCACCTTGGGCGCTGTCAACAGCGTATAAGCCGAAGACCCAAAATCCCTTCCCTTATCTACAAAACCACTCATTATATACCTCAGTTGAACCCCAAACTGATCCGCAATCGCCTCAACTTTGGCGCCCACTAAAGGGGAAATTTTCTCATTCTCTCTCCTGTATACCAATAAAGTTCCCGGCTTATAGCTCTGACCTTCAGAAGTAAATGCCTCCTCAGCCACCCGCACCTTAATCCCAGACCGCTGCAAAGCCATCAACACTTGCGCATCTTCCATAGAATTCCAGGAAAAAGCCCAGGCATAAGGATCTTTAACCACTTTTCTAGAAACCGTCGCTTCAGACAGATCTGCATAATTCCCTCTTATCGGTTCTTTAAGTGCATAGGCCGTTAAACCATAAGCATAAGGCAATGCCCAGGCCGTAATATCATAAGTATTAGAATCCGTTACTACTGTGGACGGTTCAAACAATACACTCGCCAGTACCGCCTTTGGCTGACGCAAATTCAGCACCAGATCATTTCGCTCCAGCTTGAAATTCCCGGATTTACGGGTTTCAAAATTAAAACCACTCAGCTGCTGCGTTCCTCCAAAAGAAAACTCAATTTGATTTTTAGCCAGCAATCTGGCCAGCTTTTTTAATCTTGGCAAATTATCTGCCTTCACCACATAGCTTTGGTAATTGCCTGGCGGAGAAGCCACCGAACGCTCAAAATAAGCTGCAAATTCCGTCAACAACCTTTCTTTATGCGTGGAAACAGACTCCAAGGTCGCCATACTCGTGGTAAAATGATGCGTGATTCTGTCTTTCAGGGTCAAGGTATCCTTATCTACAGTCACCACAGCCAAACCAGCATTAATGCCCCCCTGTTCATAGGTCATTCCAATCGCACCATTATATAAAGGATAGGTATCCCCATACGAAGGATACAACAAATCAAAACGTTCTTTGGTAAAATACTGCCAGCCGTTCTGATCAAAATACTTTGCATTGTTCTTTCCCGCAATGACCTGGAACTCCCTTTGCCAGGAATTGATGTCCTGATGCACAGGTTCGGCCGCCGGCGCAAAATAATAAGGTTCATTATAACTCTGTTCATGAAAATCTACATGCACTTCAGGCATCCAGTCCTGATACAAAGCCAAACGCTGCTGTGTTTCTACCTGTGTTTGCCAGGCCCAATCCCGGTTCAAATCAAAATAATAATGGTTCGAACGCCCTCTTGGCCAGGGCTCTACATGTTCCCTTGCTTCGGGATCTGCATTAGGAACACTTCCCACCACCGAATTAAAAAAATTTACATACCTGTCCCGGCCGTCCGGATTCAAACAAGGATCGATAATGACTACCGTATTGCTCAGCCATTGCTTTACATTTGCGGCAGTGCCTTCGGCCAAAGTATACAAGGTTTTCATAGAAGTTTCCGTAGAACTGGCTTCATTGCCGTGCACATTATAACTCAGCCAAAGCACCACAGGCTGTTTCGCCAGTTCAAAATTCCTTTTACCAGCCTTACTCATCAACAGGTTATTTTTCCGGATTTCCTCCAGTCTGCCTATATTATTTTCGGAAGAAACGATAGCCACGAGCAGCTCCTTCCCTTCATTTGATTTCCCGTAAGAGATCAGCTTTATATTCTTATGTACAGAAGCCACATACTTAAAATAATCCACCACTTTTTGGTGCGGCGTAAAGTGACTGCCCAGTTTATAGCCTAAATAATCATCGGGCGATTTGGTTTGCGCCTGAACTGAAACCATTGTGCCAGCCAGTAAAAGAGAGAGAAAAAGATGCTTCATAAGAATAAATATACTCCAAAATACTAAAGATAATTTTTTGTTTGTGATCCATAGTGTAATTTTACCTATACATTCAATTCTTTTTAACCCGCATGTCAAACATCGAATCTCTTTATCAGCACTATTTAACATACAGAACCATTTCTACCGACACCAGGAACATCACCAGGGGCTGCCTGTTTTTTGCCTTAAAGGGAGAACACTTTGACGCCAATACCTTTGCTCAACAAGCCCTGGAACAAGGCGCTGCCTATGCCATCATAGACAATCCGAGCTACCGGATCAACGAGCAATGTATTTTAGTAGAGGATGTTCTGACCACCTTGCAGGAACTGGCCAAACACCACCGCCAGCAATTGAATATTCCTGTGATTGGCTTAACCGGAAGCAATGGAAAAACCACAACCAAAGAATTGATCAATGCCGTACTCAGCCAGAAATACAAAACCTTTGCCACCAAAGGCAATCTAAATAACCATATTGGCGTGCCGCTATCCCTGCTTTCTATCCATGACGAAACAGAAATTGCCGTTATAGAAATGGGTGCGAACCATCAGAAAGAGATTGAGTTTTTATGCACCCTGTCCCAGCCTACCCATGGCCTGATCACCAATGTAGGCATGGCGCATCTGGATGGATTTGGAGGCTTTGAAGGTGTTAAAAAAGGAAAAGCAGAACTTTACGCCTATCTAAAAGAACATGCTGGTTATGCTTTCATCAACCATAACAATTCATATTTAATGGAGATGAGTACAAAAGCAGGCCTGAACAAAATAGTCTACTACGGAACTGAAGAAGAGAACGAACAAAATTACGCCGTTTCCGGAACCTTAATTAAAGCAGATCCTTTCATTGAGATCAGCTGGACAGGACAAGATGCCTCTGCACAACATCAAAATGTAAAAGCAAACCTGACGGGGGCCTATAATTTCGAAAATATATTGGCAGCCATTTGCATAGGGCAGTTCTTTGACCTTGATGCAGCTGCAATAAACAATGGCCTGACCAATTATTTTCCAAGCAATAACCGTTCACAGCTTGCCAAAACAGAATCCAACACCGTTATCTGCGACTTTTACAACGCCAATCCCAGCAGTATGTCTGCTGCCCTGACCAATATAAAAGGTCTGTCTGCAGAAAATAAAGTGGCTATTATAGGTGATATGTTTGAATTAGGACCTGAATCTCTTGAACAACACGGTCTGATCGCCGCAAAAGCAGAACAAGCCGGATTAAACACTTTAGTCTTTATAGGAAAAGATTTTTATGCTTATAAAGACAAATACAAAGGTCATTTCTTTACTACACCGCAGGAAGCCCGTGAATTTTTACAAGCGAATCCGGTAAACAACAGTCTAGTTTTATTGAAAGGATCAAGAGGGATGGCACTGGAACAGTTGATGCCGCTGTTGTAATTCTTTACCAACCCCTCTCTACTTATTATAAACAGACAAAATAATTTCAAGCATTAAAACATCAAATGCTTGATTTACTAATTTACATCGATAACCAGA
This sequence comes from Pedobacter sp., assembly GCF_035566355.1. Lineage (GTDB taxonomy): Bacteria > Bacteroidota > Bacteroidia > Sphingobacteriales > Sphingobacteriaceae > Pedobacter. The sequence continues at coordinate 8,961 of NZ_DATMRL010000588.1, read as the reverse complement.
CAACTACTTAATGGATTATCATCGTAATGCACTCTAAGTGTTTGTTCAAAGAATTTGAGATACGAATGTATCTCCTCATAAAAAACCCTTTCTCCCATCGTTAACCGTATAGCAGATGCTCGTACGGGAATCATTTTATCGTCCACCGATGTCATATGCTCCACCCTGTCATGACCAAAAACACGGTTAAAGCTATCACTCAGAAACTGAAACAATTCCGGAATAGCTGGCCAGTTCTCCAGAAAAGATAAAATAGACCCACAATACTCCTCTAAATAATTCGGATTAGCCTTACAAGCATCCTTGTAATATTCCTTTAAAAAAGGATATAAATACTGTTCCAGGATTTCCGGTTTTAACTTCCATACATACCTGCCATTCCTCTCTTCACAATTGAAAAGATCAGGCTTTCCAATGATTGTAGATGCAAATTTATCTTTTGTTGTGCCCTTAACTGTTTGTATTGCATCAACAGAAACAATATCAGCAGAAAATTCCAGAAAAATCCTTGTTGCTAAATAATCTCCCATTTTAAATTTTTTTTAATTGGTTAAGGATACCAATGTATATATTGTAATTTAAAATGTCATTATTTACTCAAAGATTAAATAAAAACAACATAAAAGAAACAAACAATGGTTACTTACCACTGATCCAACACGCCCAGATACTGACTGCTCGACTGCCTTGATCTATCCTTTGCTACAAAGCCCAGATAGATGTGTAAGGATTGTCCGATCAACTTGTCCTTTAACTTTACCACCTCTGTTCCAGCACTTCTGAATGCTCCGATATTCACATACACTGCTTGTTGGCCTTTAAGATCAATCACCAGGAGCATCGCCTGATCACGTTCATTTCCTCCCGCGGGAGTACCCACATCCCAATGTACCCGAAGAACTTTTGGGCTTTCCAGTACAAACTGCGCATCTTCAACTCCGGGGAGATCTCCTCCGGTAACCATAAATTTTTCCGGATCGATATAAAAATCAGGTGCATCACCTGCAACAGCAAACTTTCTGTTGTAAGATAAAGCTCCTCTCATTCCACCTGTTGGGGTATAATAATTTTTAAACCCATTCTGAATAAAGGGAAGAATCATTGAAAGTGTATCTTGTACCAGTTTAAATTTACTGGTATTTTTAATTTCTCCCTCCGTATATTTCGCTGTACGTTCGGTAAGCCCGCGCATAATATTTTTACCATTCATGGTATAACCGACCACCGTACCCACTTTTCCGCTGAACCCACCCAGGATTCCATTTTTTATAATTGCCATAAGGTTCTATTTGGTTAAAAACGACAGACCCTCTTCCCAGAAGGTGTTCGCCTTTTAACATAAACAAAACAGAAATTAAAAAGTTTTAAATAAGAAATCAACACGCTTTTTAAACGTGTTAAAAGCGAGTATAAAGCGTGTTAAAAGCCTGATTATTTCTTTTAAAAAGCAAACAGTTCTTTAGCCCAGCGTAAACACAGGCCAACCTCTAACAAAGAAATTTTTAAGCTATTTATTGTTCTGCAGTGCTCACGGTGATCCCCGCATCACTGATCTCCTGCAATGGATTGTCCCTCATGTTCTGCTCAATCACCAATTCATATTTCCCCGCAGCAGGAAAACGATATTGGGTCAGCAAAGGAAAGGTATAGGTAAATAAATTACCTGAGCCTGAACCGAGCCATTGTCCGTCGGGTTGGGCCAGTTTAAAGCCATACCTCCGGGTTAACTTTTTACCCCCGGCTGGTTTAACATGAAATAAGATGTAAATATTCGAATACCTGTAATCTGCCGTATGACGCAATCTGAAAAAGATATTATAGGCTTTTGCAGGATCTTTAATGTCTACGGTTGCACTCACCTTATTGATATAACTCCACCTGTGCTGGTCCATAGAAACATTCAGGTCAGTAACATTATTACTGGTGCAACCGCTCCATAAAACGACCGCCAGTAAAGCGATACTCCATAAAGAAAAAACCAGGGATTTATTCTGCTTCATTTTTAGGTTTATCCGATGAGGGCTTGTTACGTCTGCGGTTATTTCTATTCCTGTTCCTGCTCGCTGAAGGCTGACCTGTTGCAGCCGGAGCTTGCCCTGCTACTGCCGGATCACCGGGCACTTTACTTGGTTTTTGGCCTTCTCCCGGTGCCTTTTTGGGCTGTTCCGGTCTTCTGTTCTCTTGTTTTTTAACCTGATCAGGTTTTTTGCCTTGTTCAGGCTTCTTGCCCTGCTCTGGTTTTTTGCCCTGTTCCGGTTTATTTTTTGCTTGCTGCTGTTGCACAGGACGCCCGGCTTTTTCCGGCCTGTTGTTGTTATTGTTTCTCTGACCGCCGTTCTTTTGACGGTTACCTTGTTTTCTCTTCTCGTCCAAACGGGTCAGGCTATCCTGTCCAACCACATTTTCATAATCGTGTACTTTTTCAACCACGGCTGCTGTAGCCAGGAAAACAGCCTCCTCTTTTAAATTAACTGGTTTCTGGCCTTTTTTATTCATGGCCATGATCTCTTTTACACGATCTACTTTCAAGGGAATCCAGTCTTCCTGATTGGCATAACTGAACCACATCACCTTTTTAAAGATATCTGTTTTCTGATGACGTGCCACACCAACCTCGGTGTGCAAACTGTCAATTCTATCCGGAATGTCTTTTAGGGCATCCAGGTAAGTATCCAGTTCATAGTTCAGGCAGCATTTCAGCTTACCACACTGGCCGGCAAGTTTTAAGGTATTGAGAGACAGGTTCTGGTACCGGGCCGCAGCTGTAGATACCGTTTTAAAGTTGGTCAGCCAGGTAGAGCAGCACAGCTCGCGTCCGCAGGAGCCAATTCCACCAAGTCTTCCGGCTTCCTGACGCATCCCGATCTGGCGCATTTCGATCCTGATCCTGAAGGTTTCTGCCATTTTTTTAATCAGCTCCCTGAAATCCACACGCCCCTCTGCCGTATAGAAGAAAGTCGCTTTAGTCTTATCCCCCTGGTAATCCACATCACTGATTTTCATCGATAAACGAAGGTCTAAAGCCAGTTTACGGGCCTTATGCATGGTTTCCCATTCCATATCCTTGGCCACCTTCCATTTCTCCACATCGGCTTCTGTTGCCTTACGGTAAACTTTTCGGGTCACCTGGTCCATATTGGTTTTACGACGTTTCATTTGCGTCCTCACCAGTTCACCGGTTAAAGAAACATGACCGATATCGTAGCCTCCGGTCGGTCCTTCAACGGCGATCAGTTCGCCAATCTCCAGGTATATATTGTCGCTGTTCAGGAAAAATTCTTTCCTTGCGCCTTTAAATTTAACTTCTATAACCGGGAAAGGAGCATAATTTGATGGCATATCCAAATTAGACAGCCAATCGTATACTTCCATTTTGCCGCATCCACCTGTAAGGCATGAGCCATTACTTTTGCAGCCTGCAGGGGCACAACCGCCACCCGTCGAACAACTTCCACATCCCATATTAACTATATATATATTGAGTCCCTTTCGGGAGCGTTTTAAACTTAATTATTTTGACTAGCTGTAAAGATACATCTAAAAACAGAATTTTAGGATTTGCATTCCTTTCTATATGATAATGCGCCAGTTCCAATTCAGAAATGATGGCCTCAGCCATATTTAAAGTCAGTACATGCGCAGATAATTTTTTTGCAGTGTCCATGGTCCTTGCCGGAAGTTTCACCAAATCTTCTGCCCCGCTCAGCAGCAAACTGCATTCTCTGAGAAAGCTGATCCCATATTTCAGGAAGTTCTTTTGGTTTTCCCTTCCCCATCCTGCGGCCTGCTCTGTAAAACCGATCAGGTCCAGCACCCGGTTTCCATATCCCATTCTCAGCCACTCGGCAAACTTATCCGCATGATCGTTCTGGGTATGCTCTACCAGCAATTTGGCCTCTATCAAATTTCCATCGGCCAGGAAACTATATTCAGTAGCCTGTTGCTGGCTCAGTCCATGTTGTTCCACCAGGTAATTCTCTATGGTCGCATCCGGTAATTTAGGGATTTTTACAATCTGGGTCCTGGATAACAAGGTGGACAGGATTTGTTCCTGGTTATTGGCCACCAGGATAAACAAGGTGTTTTTAGGTGGTTCCTCAATAATTTTAAGCAGGGAATTTCCTTCTTTATCCAAAAATTCCGGAAGCCACATGATCAGAACTTTTGTTTCTCCCTCAAAAGCTTTATAACTTAATTTTTTGATGATGTCATGACATTCGGCAATATTGATATTGGCCTGTTTATTCTCTGCATTTAGTTTGGAGCGCCAGATGTCGAGGTCAAAATAGGGATCTTCGAGCAGCATACTTCTCCATTCATCCAGCACATCAACCGCTATTCTAACGTCTTTTGACGCAAAGAAAGGATAGGAAAAGTGAAGATCGGGATGGATATAACGCTCATATTTTCTGCAGGAAGAGCAGATTCCACAACTGTCTGCCGGGGTTTTATCCAGGCAATTGATGTATTGCGCATAAGCAATGGCCAATGGCAATGCCCCACTACCATCGCAGGAAAGAAAGAGCTGTGCATGGCTCACCCTGTTCTCTGCAACAGTTTGCAACAACTGTTCTTTTATGGCTTCTTGTCCGGTAATCTCTTTGAATTGCATTGGGTGCAAAATAGTGATTTTTTAAGATATTTCAGCCTTACCTTGATTTGCTCCATTTAAAGACCTGTCCCACTATGGTGACTAAAATCAGCTTTATTCTTTTTGTTCATTATGCCAGAAAAAAAGGTTATCCCTTTTTTGATTCCTAGTTTTGTTATTATAAAAGCACAGGGCAAACACGATTAACTGTTTTTCTAAAAATCTGGTAACAATTATTTAACACGGCCTGTTTTTTTTTAACGTTAAGGTGTTTTTACAAGAAATCCTGCTGTTTTTCGCCAGAAAAAATGCAACCCCTTGAAATATTACTCTAAAAACCCCTATAAAACACCATAAAACCCTACAAAATCCTCCCTACTCATGAAAACCCCATTGATAATCGGAATAACGCCCTTTGAAAAACCGGATCTATCACTCGTACTTACTCTTGAAAAAGCAGGTGCTTTTCCCGTTCTTCATTTAGGTAGAAATCTGGAACTGGCCCAGGAGGCCCTGGAACAGCTGGCTGCAACATCTTCTGCTGGTTTCGGTGTCTGTTTCGGCAATAATGATTTAAAAAACCTCCAATTACCCGCACAAGCAAAATTGGTTATTGCACCTTATGGTCTGAGCATATCCAGGCAAAAAGACACTAAATTTTTCTACCAGGTACACAATCTGGAAGAAGCCCGCAATGCCCTGGCAGAAAAGGCGGATGGAATCATTGTAAAAGGTAACGAAGGTGCCGGCCTGGTGGGCTATGAATCTTCTTATATTTTGTTCCAGCGGGTCATCCAGGAAATTAAGGATATTCCGGTATATGTTCAGGGGGGTGTGGGTAGTCATACCGCTGCTGCATTAGTGGCTTGCGGGGCTGCAGGTGTGGTACTGGACAGTCAATTGGCCTTGTTTCCGGAATGTACTGTTCCAGCGGCCATCAAACAGGTCTGTGAAAAACTCAATGGTAATGAAACCAAGCTGATCGGTCGTTACAGGGTACTGGCACGCCCAAACTCTCCTGCACTGCCAGAGGAGGTGTCTGAAGAAACACTCCTCACTTATTTTAATGATTTTGACCTGGAGAAGAGTTACCTCCCAATGGGACAAGACATTGCACTGGCTACAGACCTGGTCGCACGCTATGGAAAGCTGGATAAAATGGTCTTTGGATTTAAGGAAGCCATCTACGGTCACCTGAACCAGGCCAAATCCTTAAATGTGATCCGTCCTGATAATGCACTGGCACAGGATCTTCAGATCACCTACCCCATCGCACAAGGTCCAATGACCCGGGTAAGTGATGTGGCTCCTTTTGCCCAGGCCGTAGGAGAAGCGGGTGCTTTACCTTTTATTGCCTTGTCTTTGCTCAAGGGCCAGCAAGCCAGAGAACTGATCCGGGAAACCAAACAACGTTCCGGCAGCCGCCCCTGGGGTGTAGGAATCCTGGGATTTGCCCCGGCAGAATTACGTGAAGAACAATTGGAATATATTAAAGCAGAAATGCCGCCGGTGGTCCTTATTGCCGGAGGAAGGCCTTCTCAGGCTAAACCTCTGGAAAAATTAGGCATCAAAACTTTCCTTCATGTACCTTCGGTATCGCTGCTGGACATGTTCCTGAAAGAAGGTGCCCGGAGGTTTGTATTTGAGGGCCGCGAATGCGGTGGCCATGTAGGGCCATTATCTAGTATGGTGCTCTGGGAAAAACAAATAGAAAGGCTGCTTCAGGAGGATAAACCCGAAGAAATCAGTGTTTTTTTTGCCGGAGGCATTCACGATGCTTTGTCCTCTGCTTTTGTTGCGGTGATGTCTGCTTCTATCGCTGCTAAAGGGGTAAAGGTAGGCGTATTGATGGGTACTGCTTACTTATATACCAAAGAAGCTGTTGAGACCGGGGCTATCCGGGAGCAGTTCCAGGAGCAGGCTTGTCAATCTGATGATACCGTATTGCTGGAAACCGCGCCGGGTCACGAGACCCGCTGTCTGAATTCAAATTTTGCGCTGTTCTTTAACGAAGAGAAACAGCGGCTCCTGAAAACTGGTGTAGATAAAAAAGAAATCTGGGCCAAACTGGAAACCCTGAATGTAGGCCGTCTGCGTATAGCAGCAAAAGGAATTGAGCGTCAGGGCGACCAGCTGGTGGCTATTGACGAACAAGGGCAGCTGAACCTGGGTATGTATATGATTGGCCAGGTGGCCGCCATGTGGAACAAAGTTATTTCTATCCTTGATCTGCACAAAGATGTAGCGGAAGGAAACTATACCTATATACAGGAAGCCCTGCTTCCTGCTCCCCCAGAAGCCAAAGAGAAATCCCTCCACGTCGCTATCGTGGGCATGGCCTGTATTTTCCCGGCTGCAAAAAACATAGAAGAATACTGGAGGAATATTGTACTGGGACAGGACGCCGTAACTGAAGTACCTGATGAGCGCTGGAACAAGCAATTGTATTACAACCCGGAATCCAGCGCTGGCGACATGTCTCATTCCAAATGGGGTGGTTTTATCCCTAAAATAGATTTTGACCCCCTGGAATATGGCATCCCGCCGCAGTCTCTGGCTGCGATAGAACCTACACAACTCCTGAGTTTAATGGTGGCCAAGCAGGCCATGGAGAACGCGGGCTATACAGACGGGAATTTCAATGCGGAGAATGTATCGGTGATCATCGGTGCCGAAGGCGGAAATGACCTGGCCAACAGTTATAGCTTCAGAGGATTTTACAAACAGGTTTTTGGAGAAATGCCGGAAGAGCTGGATACTGCCCTCCCTAAAACAACGGAAGATTCCTTTCCCGGGATTTTAGCCAATGTCATTTCGGGACGCATCACCAACCGTTTGAACCTGGGTGGAAGAAACTTTACTGTTGATGCCGCCTGTGCCTCCTCACTGGCTGCTCTTGACCTGGCCTGCCAGGAACTGTTTTTAGAAAAATCAGACATGGTACTGGCGGGTGGAGCAGACCTCCATAACGGAATTAACGATTACCTGATGTTTTCCGGCACGCATGCACTCTCCCGTAAAGGCAGGTGTGCCACTTTTGATGCAGAGGCAGATGGCATTGCCCTTGGCGAAGGGATAGCCATGCTGGTCTTGAAACGTGAAGAAGATGCCATCCGGGATGGCGATAAAATATATGCAGTGATACAGGGTATTGGTGGTTCCAGTGATGGAAAAAGCCTGGGCCTTACTGCCCCAAGAAAATCCGGACAGGTGAAAGCTCTGGCCCGGGCCTATGATCAGGCAGGGATTTCTCCTGCTGTCCTTGGCCTGGTAGAAGCCCATGGAACAGGCACGGTAGTGGGGGATAAGACAGAACTCAGTGCTTTGACCGATATGCTGAACCAATCCGGGGCCCTCGCTGGCCAAACCCACCTGGGCTCTGTAAAAACACAGATCGGACACACCAAATGTGCTGCTGGTCTGGCCGGCCTGATCAAAGCCACTCTGGCTGTATATCATGGGGTAAAGCCTCCGACCATCCACCTCAAAAATCCAAACAGTTATTATAATCCGGCCACCAGTCCTTTTGCATTCCATACGGAGGCAGGCTTATGGATGGAAGAAAAACGCTATGCGGGCGTCAGCGCCTTTGGTTTTGGCGGCACCAATTTTCATGCAGTGATTGAAAGTGGTCCTGCAGCAAAGTCTTCAGCGGTGTTACAATCCTGGCCATCGGAGCTTTTTGTGTTCAGAGGAAATACCTATGAAGAAGCCAGTGCACAGTTGGGGGCAGTAAAAACCTTGCTGGAAGGAAATGACAACATCTGTTTAAAAGACATTGCCTTTAGCCTGGCCACAGCGAGCAGCAAACCTGTGCAACTGAGCATTGTGGCCGACAGGGATGAAGACCTGATCATGAAAATTGACCTGGCTTTATCTGGCGTAGAAAGCAAGGATACCTATATCACCCGGAAAAAGGAGGGCAAAGTGGCCTTTATGTTCCCCGGCCAGGGCAGTCAGCGGATCAATATGGCCAGAGATCTTTTTGTGATTTTTCCAGCCATGCGCAGTCTATTAAAAGGCCATAGCGAATACGAACAAGTATTGTTTCCGAATGCGGTGTTTAACGACGCTGCCCTAAAGGCACAAAAAGAACGGATCAAAGATACCAGGATGGCCCAGCCGCTGTTGGGTATTGTTGATCTGGCCATTGCCAATTTCCTGAAAGACCTGGGTATAGAACCGGATATGGTGGCCGGACACAGTTACGGAGAACTTCCGGCCTTATGTTTTGCCGGTGCTTTTGACACAGACCAGCTGGTCCATCTGAGCGAACAACGGGCCAGGGCTATCCTGGAGGCTGTAGAAGGTGAAGACACCGGCGCGATGATCGCAGTGAGCTGCAAAGAAGAAGACATCAATAAATTTAT
>NZ_DATMRL010000587.1:0-7970 GCF_035566355.1 Pedobacter sp. | reverse complement strand
ATTAGAGGGTCTGCGGTGGTCGGCTCGGTGGTTTGCGTTTGAATGTTCTCTGAAAAATAGTTAAGATCAACACCCAGAATTTCAGCAAGACGGTTAAAAGTAGTAATGTCTGGCATGGATTCTCCACGTTCCCACTTACCGACGGCCTGAGGGCTGATGAATAGACGTTCAGCAAGCTGCGCCTGAGATATATTTGTTTTTTTTCGAGCTTCGGCAATTTTATTGCCAATCATTTTAGTGTTTAACATAAGTATTCTCTTTATTTGTTTTGACAAGACAAAGGTATTCGGATGGATTACCGAAATGGAAGAAATGCAGAAACTTATAGTTGTATTTAGGCTACTTATAGTTGTAAATGGCAACTATAAGTAGTATTGGTTAAGGGGAGGGGGCAAAAGACAAAGAGCTGTTGATTCAGAGCGTTAACCGGATGATCTCACAACAGAACAGTTTCCAAGTTCTGGCTTTCAAAAGTTATGTTTACAGATCTTTTATTTTTCGGACGTGTTCGGTGCTTTATATTTCGGGGTATGGTAAACATTTGTCCTTTAGAGAGTTCAATAGTTCTTTCTTCGAGATCAACATAGATTGCACCGTCAATAACCAGGAAAGTTTCGTCAGAATTAGGATGGAAATGCCAATGATAATCCTCAGTCATTATGCTGATCCTGATAATATGATCATTTACCATTGCAAGAGGGAAATTTGTAATTCCCGTCTGATAGCCTGTACTCAGTTCAATTAGATCCTGGACTTGCAAAACCAGAGGCTGTTCTTTTTGAATATTTTTCATAAATTAAAGTTAGGTGTAAAAACGGAAGAATAACGCCACATGTAACTCATTTGTTCGGCTGGATTATCGAAATCAAGGAAATACAGAAACGTATAGTTGTAAGTAGCAACCAAGAGTAGTGCCGGTTACTTTAGGCGTTAAAAGATTACAGGTTTGTAGTTAGAAATAACGGATGTGCTTTTCCTTTTTCTTTGGAAATCTACCTTTGTACAGTAAATAAACTGCAAATAGTACCAGACCAACTGCCAAAGCTAAATACGATAATATCTCTTTGCTCGCAGTTATAAAAAAAAGATAGAGTAACACCCCGGCAATGCAAAAGGTAAGTGCACTAATGATGTAGAGGAGAGTTGATTTAGAGTTCATGATCTGCGTTTTTTTTATAAACGAGCATGGTATCATTATCGCTACAGATGTATTCTTTTTGATCAAAATATCTGTCGCGATAATGATTATTGAAGATTAATATTTTTAAATAAAGCGTAAAGGAAGCTAAACTGATTTGGTGAGAGATTCTCCCGTTCCGCTTTTTTTAGTATTCTATTCTCCTTTTCAATATTTTTTCTCCTTCTATCCTTCGGTTCATAGGCAGCCATATATACTTCCATGCTTTGTTTTAACTTTTCTTTTAAGCAAGAGCTTGGATTTGCAATATAATAGTTTATAAAGCTGGCCATATGGCTGTAAAAGAGCTCTTCTACAGTTGTAGTAAAGGATTGCATTGTTAAACCTCCAGAACTGGTGCATACTTTTTCTAATTCATGAACTGAGGAAATCTCAAACTTCCCTTGAATGAGTTTGGATGCGATACTATCAGCTTTTTCTTTAATGCTTAGTTCTGTTTTTGTGCGAATATTCTTATTTGAATCAATTGTTAAAATAAAATCCGATTTGGTGTCAGAATCTCCATGAACAATTTTAGATTGTTCGTATTCTTCATTTTCCGATCTGGACTTCGTATTTGTAATCAATTCCAGCTTTGCAATAATCTCCTCATAAAATCGCCTTGAAATTCTTCTTTGCTCATTGGTATCCAACACAGCTTTTCTATACCATGTTCCATTTCTAAAAACAGACCTAAGCGCAACAGTAGTTGAGGTTTTACTCTGGTTGTCTTCCATTGGTATATAAGAGAAGTAGTACATCTCTTCGGGTTGCTTTTTAATGTATAATACCTCCGGTTCTTTTATACCTCCGGAATCTCTTTCCCAATATTCTGAGTCATATCGCCATCTCTCCGGAATTTCATTTTCAGGGTTTGTATTTCGAAGGCTGTCTATGGCTAACTTTAACTTATCTTTCGGTACAGGAAAAGTAATAGAAGCCCAGCCTCCTAAACTGCCTTTACCCGGGTAATTGCAGGAAAAAAAACATACAGACATTAAAAGATAAAGAAGCAATTTGAGCATAGAGATAATTTCAACGCCTTTAATCTACTATTATTTCTGAAAAAAGCAGTTAAACTTCTATTGGTTTTATGCGTTTTAAAATCAGAGACAGTACTGAAACATAGGCCACGTAGGCTATAAAAATATAATAGCCTGGTTGCAAAGAGGAGTTATTCTGTGTTACCGTAGAGAGTAGTTCCTCCTTGATATTTAAATCTGAGAGCTGACTTTGCAAGATCCCGTTTAGGCCGATATAGGTCATCGCAATGCCGACAACTATGACATCAGCCATATCCCATTTGCCAAGATCCAAGGCTAAAAACCTCACCAGTTTATTCTCTGCATATTTCTCCCTTCCCCATATAAGGATTCCTTTACCCATCATGCGGAGCACAGGAAGGATAATCACAAAAAGCAGGATCAGTATTCCCACCAGGACAGCATCGGGTTTTGGCTGCCCGACTAATGACTTAATGATACCAGTTATACTTTTACTCTGAAAAAATAATACCTGGTTGCTAAAGGCTAATTTTTCGCCGAGCAGCGTAAAATTTAGTGACTGGATCCGCGCATCAACTTCTATGATTGTAGAAGTAACACCTACTAATAAGAGGACAAAAGCGAATAAAAGAGAAAGGATGTATAGCGCAGTATGAAGACGTACCTGCTTTTTAAGCAGCAGCCATAAACATAGAGCAAGCAGAACACAGCCAATCATTCCAAATGTGTATATATACATTAGTTTTCGAATGTTGCTGAGTTGTAAATTGATCTTTTTCTCAAAGGCTGCTGTATTGTCGACATGGTATTTTTTATAGATATGCCTTTTTACGGTGACACTGGCTGGCTCAGTATTATCGAAAGTTTCCTTTTTCAGTTGATCAATTTTAGCATTGATAATACCCTTGAGTCTTTTCTTACTTGCAGGTTTATTGATTTTGTCAACTATGGTCGCCGCAAAATTGGGCACTTCAGCCTTGATTTCTTCGGGGTCAACGACTGCGTTGAAAGCAAGTTTTTTTAGTTTTCCGCCAATGCTTTTCTGCGGCTTATTAACCTCAGCCACGGCTTTATCAACAAGGGTGTTCAATTGCTTTGCTACTTTTTTCTGCAACTCTTTTTTCTGCCAGGCCGTCATGTTAAACTGATTGACTTTTTCATCTACAACGGCTGCCATTTTCTCCCGCCACTGGTCTACAGACAATATGCCAAAGGTGATATTGTTGGAAACACTATAGTCTGTTTTTATTTCCTCTTGCTGGCTGGAAAGTGTAGATATACGATAACCAAACCACGCTTCCCCGCAAAGCAACAGGCTCAGGCCTACAGTGAGCAAAATGTTGGGCATGATTGTTTTTCTAGTGGCTTTCATGTGGAGAAATGAATTTTAGTATGGTTGACAGAATAAGCCCGTAAAGTACAAAGCTGATGAATATGATATATCCGGGCTGAAGTGCAGTATTGTTGGTCGTTATGACATTTAAGTCATCACTTTTTATATTCAGACTCCTCAATTGGCTATCTAACAATCCATTTAAGCCTATATAGACCATCAATATTGCAATAACAATAACATCAGCCATGCTCCATTTACCGGATTGAAAGGCAAAATATCTGATGATTTTGTTCCTGGCGATTTTCCTTTTGCTCAGCAGGTGTATACCGGTTGCGCTAAGCTTCATGACAGGGAAGAGTATGCTGAAAACCAGTATCAAAATCCCAACCAACACCGCATCTGTTCCTGGCTGTCCGATTAACACTTTTACCACGTCCAGAATACTCTTGCTTTGAAAGAACAATACCTGATTCTCAAAAATCACATGCTCGCCAAGCACCATAAAATCCAGCGTTTTAATTCGTGCATCCACTTCTATCATAGAGGCCGTTAAACCTATAAAAAGAAGAATGAAGGCAAACATCAACGACATGATGAAAAGAGTAGCGTGGAGATCAACCCGCTTTCTTAATATCCACCATAACGATAAAACGATAGCGATGCAACCCAACATGGCAAATGAATAATTGTAGGTTAAAGTCCTGATCTGTGACAGTGAAGAAGTCAGTTTGTTATTTAATTCCTCATTGGAAGTTGCCTGATATTTCTTGTAAATTTTATCAGTTGCAGCCTTTGTCGCGGCTACAGTGCTGTCAAGGTATTCGGCACGTTCCAGGGCATCAAATTTTGACATTGCGATATTACTCAACTGTTTTTTGTTTTTAGGATTATAGACTTTGGCAATGATGTCTTTTGCTAAGGAAGGAGCCTTTTCCCGGAAGTCATCTGTGTTTACAAAATTTTTGACTATAAACTTCTTAATCTTTCCATCTATCGTTTTTTTTGGCTTATTAATTAATGCTTCGGCCTTATCAATGAGTGCAATGATGATCTGTTCAACTTCTTTCTGAAGATCTTTCTTTTGCTTTGGACTGAGGGTAAAATCACGGATCTGGTGACTTACAATCCCGGAGACTTTGTCGCGCCATTGGTCCACAGAGAATAATCCTGAACTAATGTTATTAACGCTGGAATAATCTTTTTTTATTTCTTCCTGCCGCTCAGAAAGCTGGTGTAAATGGTAACCAAAATAACCTTCAGCACACAATAAAATTGCGAGTCCGAAAATCAGCAGGAGTTTTAAAGCGATTGGCTGTTTACTGGAAATATGGGTTTCATTCATTGGCAATAGTAATGATCCTGATGAACAATGCCAGATTAGAAATTGTTTTATTGGCCTGCAGTATTACCATAAGCTAAGGCAAAGTCTTCTGCGAAGTCTTTTAGTTTCACTTTGCCTAATGACGGTTTGTGCTGATGGTAATCTTCGTAAAGTGTTCCATTACCCTGGCTTTCCTGCAGCTCTACAAAACCCTTAGCTACCTGCTCATTAAAACCAATGCTTAGCCAGTTGTCCAGAAGCTGTTGACTGGGAATCACTACCCATTTCAAGTCCGGTTTACCAATGGCTTCCCCCAGAGTTTCGGCAATTTCATTGGGCGAAACCTCCTCGCTTGCGACATAGCGTATCGTTTTGCCCTCAAATTGTTTGTCTACCTCTTCAGCAATGACAGCTGCAATATCTTTTGGCGAAACCCAGGGCTCTTTGACATCACCGCCATAATTGGAAATGATCGATCCTTTGGATTTGATAACATGAATAAAAGAAAATAGGTTGAGGTAGAAGCTGACCGGACGTATGAACTTGATAGATACATCAACTGGTAGTTGCCTAAGAGTGGTTTCAACATTGTGGTGGAAACGGATGATGCCAATCCCTTTATTTGTATGTGCGCCTATGCTGCTAAGGTGTATAACCTTCTTTACTCCAGAGCGTTCTACAGCTTCTTTGTAATTTTCGCCTATTTTAGTAATATCGCCAATAAAGTCAACTGATTTATCAAACATATCACCAGCTGCTTCCATTGTTTCCATAAGGTAAACGATATCTGCACCTTTGAAGGTTTCCGTTAAGAAATCTACATCCTGTAATTTGCCAATGGCAGCTTTCGCACCAAGGAGTTCAATGTTTTTCTGGCGTTTAGCATTGCTGCTGATAACAGTAACCGCATGGCCATTGTTTACTAATGTTTCTGTGAGTGGCTTGCCAATGTTTCCAAGCGAGCCTGTAAGTACGATGTTCATAATAATGCTTTTTTGTTAATTCAAAGGTCAGAATCATGAACAAAATGAATGTAGCCAAAAGTCGCTATGTTGTAGCCAAAATCTAGAACTACAATTATTATATTTATTTTTATATAATACCTAGAAATACCTTATGATAAATGTTTTACTCCAAACGATTGAAAAAGTAGTCTATATTAGTCAGGATGAAAAAGAACTAATCGCCAGACTGTTCCGGGAAAAAAAATATAATAAAGGTGAATACTTTCTGAAAGAAGATGAAGTTTGCCGGCAAGTTGGATTTATTATAAGTGGCGTGATGCGATATTATATTAATAACGATGGGGAAGAAAAAACCTACGGTTTTGCCAAAGAATTTGATTTTGTATGCAATAATGAAAGCTTTATTCCACAAAAGCCTTCCAGGCAGCTTATTCAAGCTTTGGAAGATAGCCAGTTGTTGGTGATATCCTATACTGATCTACAAACTTTTTATACTACTCTAAAGAATGGCGAACGCTATGGTCGAATGGTCATAGAGCAAGTTTTTGTCCAAACGCTTCAGGGACTTAATTCTTTTTATACCGATTCCCCAGAGCTTAGGTATGAAAAATTCGTAAAAGATTATCCTGATATGCTACAGAGAATTCCTCAATATTATATTGCGTCCTTTGTCGGTGTAAAACCCCAGTCCCTTAGTCGTATACGAAAGAGGAATATCCGGGGAAGGGGATGATTTATTAACTCAGGTGCATGAAACGCGAAAAACTGTAAAATACCTTTGTTGTCAAATAAAAGATAAAATTATGACAACAAGAATTTGCTACCTGATTTCGTTATTAACAGGGATAGGTTTACTATTTATTGGAACAAGGTTTTTGATATCGCCGATAAAGGCCGAATTTGATTATGGCATTTTTACCAATACAAATGGCGATTTTTCCTTTCATTATATTAAAGGGTTTCGGGATTTCTTTTCTGGTTTGCTACTGATACTCTTGGTTATTACCAAAGAGAAAAAGGCATTGGCCATTACACTCCTGGCGGCTACCATTGTTCCATTGGGAGATATGATAATTGTGCTTGGAAAGGGGAATGACTGGCAACACGTTATTGCTCATCTTATTGCTGTAATAATTTGTATCACAACCGGGCCGGTACTCCTAATGCAAAAAAGAAAAAATAGGGTTTCCACTCCACAGGTATCATTCAAGATATTGCAATCTGCTGTAACCGGAGGCCCAACAATATCCGAATGTGATCTGTTGCCAGGTGCAAAAACGCCATGGCACTACCATACTTTATTTTCAGAGAAATTTGAATTGTTGGAGGGGAAGTTGGAAGTTGGAAGAAATGGAAAAATCTATCAACTCAATGAAGGCGATGAAATTACAATCCAGCAAAACGAAACACACTTTTTTAACAACAAGTTTAGTGAAAAATGTAGGGTGAGAACGACACTTAATCCAGGAAATATCCAATTTGAACAAGCTTCTCTAATCTTAATGGGGCTGACAAAGGATGGCCTGACAAGCGCTACAGGCGTGCCTAAAAAGTTGTCCGACCTGGCGCTGTTTCTTTATTTGAACAATTCAAAAATGACTGGGTTTCTGAAAATATTTGAACCTGTTTTTAATACCATTGCGAAAAGGGCGATAAAAAGTGGGAGATTGAAGAACCTGATTTCAAGGTATTGTCAGAATTTGGGTCAAACTGGTGCAGGTGTTTTAGAGGTGTCTTGTTGATTTTATTGAGAGGCTATTTTCATCTGTTTTTCTATAAGGGAAAAATGTTATTCCAGTGTAGCTACTCATATGTTTGATTTATTAAGTAAAATGTTCTATAAAGTAACACGCTCACCATTAAACAGCAATACAACATTGATGGCGATCACGGCATTATTC
The DNA here is from genome assembly GCF_035566355.1 of Pedobacter sp. GTDB lineage: Bacteria > Bacteroidota > Bacteroidia > Sphingobacteriales > Sphingobacteriaceae > Pedobacter. The sequence goes on along the minus strand of NZ_DATMRL010000587.1, from coordinate 266 downwards.
ATGGTTTATCTATTGTGATGATAGTTCATCCATGGTAGATTTTATTTGTTCATTAATCTGCTGTATTTGCGGGATGTCTGTACGGTTTATATTTTGATCTATTAACTGATAGCTTTGAAGCCTGAGCTGGCAATAATGAATAAGTTTCTTATTACGTTTATGCAATTTTTCAGAAAGCGTAAGATGATCTAATTCTGTGATCAAATTAATGCTGCGCTTCCAGTAATCGATGCCTTTCAGCAGGCCTGATCGAAGTACTTGTTCGG
>NZ_DATMRL010000586.1:0-6496 GCF_035566355.1 Pedobacter sp. | reverse complement strand
ATGAGAAATTAGATCCCGGCAGGAACAATACGTTTTCCGTGAAGGTACGGTCGCGGTTTAGATAATTCACTCCCGTTTTCAACTCTTGTTTCTGACCAAGAAATTTAAATGGTATAGATACATCTGCCTTATAATTGTAATTGGTTTCCTTCAGGTTTCTGTATCTGCGGCCATTGGGCTCTGCCTGGATAATCCCGTAAGCGCCAAATCCATTCACATAACCTGATGACAAAGCATATAAATGCTTGGTAAACAACTGTTCTATAGAATTTTGTGGTCCTGTTCCTGGGTAATTTACATAAGCCCCGCCACGCGGTGTATAATCGGCAAGCGTTACAAAGCGGTAATCCGGATCATTCTGACCAGCTTTAGAACTTGATACATTGTAGCTCAGTTTTGGAGAATATTCTGAAGCTAGAAATTTATGTTCCCCCTGGAGGTTAAACGTATTCAATGTCCGGTAGGATTGTTTTAATGAATAAATGGTGCTTTTTACTTCGCCCGGCAGACCTGTATATTCATAAGCGCCATACATATTGGTGGCTTGTGTTTCTCCACCCCAACTGCCTAAATACTGCATACTGATCTCGTTGCGCGCATCGAAACGATAAGTTAAACCACCTAACACCCCATAATTCAAGGTCTCGGTACCGGTGTTTTCTTTATAGGTCTGATATCGGCCCATATATAGGTTGTTGGGTGTAATATAGTTTGGGATATTCCTTGGACTGCTCACTTGCGGATTCCCGGTGACCACCCCCTGGTAAATACTATATTGCTGGATATCGCCTCCCGCAATGTCTGTAGTGCGACGATAATAATTGCCGCCGGCAATAACACCGAGCTTATGCTTTTTAAATAAAGTATAACTATTGCCAAAAGTTGCAGAGTAAAGTTGATTCAGCGGTGCTTGTTTATACCTGGTGGTCAATACCGGATCAAAACTCTGCATGATGTTGTTGATACGGCCAACTTCCTGTTTCACTGAGGGGCTATACCCGCTATTAGAGATCATATTCTGGATCTGATTTAACCCACCTTTATATTGGGTAGCCAGGTTCAGGAAATCTGGAGAAAGATTTTTTTGATTGATCTTTGTTCCAAAAATGCCCATATCACTATTAAAGAAGCTGTTATACTGACCACCTATTCCGATATTGGAATTAAAACCCGATTGGAGGATTACATTAAACACCATGCTGTCGGGTACTGACTTTGTCTTTAACTCCACAATACCCGCAGCGGCATCGGCCGGTTTATCGGGCGTAACCGTCTTATAAATGGTCACGTTGTCTAAAAGCGAAGCCGGAACCAGATCAAAAGGAATAGAGCTTCGGTCTGGGTCAGAGGAAGCTAAGCGTACACCATTTAACTGGCCAATTACACTCCTGTCTCCCAAGCCACGAATTGCAACAAATTTATCATCAGTCACCGTAACTCCTGACACCCTCTGTAGTGCCTGAGTGGTGGTGATACTCGCAGTTCGTTCAATCTGTACTGCTGATATGGCATCCTGAACGATGGCCGATTTTTTACGTTCGTCCAGTACAGCGACCTCCGTATTGGTTTTTCTTCTGGCTTGTACGGTGACTTCGCCTAATTGGAAAGCAGAAGTTTTTAATATGACACGCAGGTCCTTTGTTCCGGCATCTACTTTAAGTTCTCTGCTTTGATAACCTATATAAGAGAAAACCAATATAGCACCACCTTCTGGTACAGAAATGCGGAATTTACCATTCATATCGGTAGACACCGCAGTACCCGCACCTTTAATTCTCACCCCAACGCCAATCAGGGTTTCTCCTGTTTTTTCATCGATAACTGTACCTGTAACCACAATTGGTACCGGCTTACTGTCTACCACTACATAGCCCTCCACCAGTTTATACTGGAGATTGGTATTGGCCAGTAATTTTTGGATGGCTTCCCTTATGGTGATCTGACTGGCCACCAGGGTTACATTCTTTTTTACGGCTTGAACGGACTGTTCCCTCAGGGAGAATTTGATGTTGCTCTGTTTACCCAGGGCCGACAGGCCTTGTGCAACAGTTACATTTTCCAGCCGCAAGTCTACTTTATGATCGAGATCCTGACTCTTCACATTACTGGCCAGCAGCATACTTATACAAGTAAGCTGGGCCGCAATGAGAATTAAAGAGCATTTCATAATAAATCGAATTGAAGGACATACATTTAATCCTTTTTGCATATTTTTGAACATTACTGGTTAATTCGCTGCAAAGCGATTGATCTGTTAAAAATTGATTGATAAACCGGAGGACGTCGAAATCACACGGTTTATAACATTAAATTCGTTCCCCGCCTTTTGGCGGGGAATGTTTGTTTAGTAAAGAACCTCTACATATTTATCCTTTCTGTACTTATCTTGTTAATGAATGCGGACATGATTTGTATCTATTTTATATTTAAAGTGGCCGGTGACACTCAAAACCTTCATAATTTTAGCCAGAGGAACACTGGCCTGTAAAAGCACGCTGATCTTTTCTTTTGATTTCCCGGAATCCCCATAATCAAACTTTACATTATACCAGCGTTCCAGGGTATTGGTAATTTCTCTAAGGCTTGCCCCTCTGAAAACCAAACGGCCATCTTTCCAGCCCTTCACCTCTTCTACATCAACTGTTCCTTGCCTGGCTTTTCCAGAATCATAGGAAACCCTCTGCCCGGGAAGCAGGACCGCAAGCGAATGAACTTCAACACCCTTATAATCATCTACCCTAACTTTACCTGTTGCAACAGAAACTGTTAATGGCAATCCGCGGAAAGCTTCAATTCTAAAAGAAGTACCCAAAACTTTAGTTTGAACTGTTCCGGTATGAATAATAAAAGGTTTGTGCGGATTTTTAGTAACCTGGAAGAAGGCCTCCCCTTCCAAACTGATCTCCCGTGTTTTTGAAGTAAAGCGCTCTGGAAATTTCAGCTTACTCCCTGCCCCAAGAAAAACCTCTGAACTGTCGGGCAAAACAATCCGGGATTGCTGCCCCATAGGATTTGCTATCTCATGAATAGCGAGCTGCTCGCTGGCAGGAGTTTTTTTTAATTGGAGTAATCCATAGGTTCCCAGGCTCAGTATAGCTGCCGCCAGCACCGCTGCAAACCGAAGATAAGTTCTTTTCTCGAAAAAGCTTTTGGAGGTCTCCACCTGCGCCTGTTCTGTTTCGTCTTTTTGCAAACGGTTATAGAACTCCTGCAACTTGTGATTTAAACGGGGCTGGTCCAGATCCAGCTCCGCTTCAAACCCTGACCAGCTCTCGTTAAGTACCTCGTCAAAAAGACGCTGTGCTTGCGGAAGCTTCATCAACTCTTTTATACTTTCCAGTTCTGCTGGGGTACAATCGTTATGGATGTATTTTCTTATTAGTGTTTTATGAGTGTTCTCCGCCTGCATTCTAATTGTTGTTCAATAGGTAAAACACAATTATTACAGAAGACCACCTATTCGAAATAAAAAAATATATTATTTTTTTTTAGGAGAACATAAGCCTGGATCAGGCTACAGAAAAAATAAGGAAAAGATCAGTACCAGCGTATAATCTGCATGTTCTTTCAAATGTTTGCGAAAGAAGCTGAGCGAAGCCACCATATAGTTTTCTACTGTATTTACAGAAAGGTCCATATCCTTTGCAATTTCCGAATAGGTCTTATCTTCTTCCCTGCTCATTTCATAGACCTTTCGGCGCTGGGGACTCAACTGACCGAGTTTCTCCCGATAGATCTTTTCGAGCTCTTTACTATCCAGGTCATAGTCTGCTCCTTTTGAAGTTAAACCATGATCTTCAGGTATAAGCTCCAGCGACACTGTAGGGAGAATCTTTCTCCGGTAATGGTTATAAATGGCATTTTTAATGCAGCGGAAAAGATAGGCTTTCAGATCTTGTTCTACTTGAATATCACCCTTCTTCTTCCAGAGGCTCAACATCACATCCATCACCAATTCTTCGGCAGCACATCGGTCTTTTACATTCTTTAATGCATAACCATATAGAGCATCGAAGTATTTCTTGAAAAGCACATTATAGGCACTGGTATTGCCTTCGCTGTATTTTTTCAATAAAATAGGATCTGGTAAATCTTTCAGTGTCTTCGCCATGCTTTAACCTAAGAAACGCTTTAGCAACAAAAGTAACAGGCCAAATCTTTGAGTTTATTAAGGCAATGTTAACTTATAAATAAGCCATAGAAATACGGACGAAATGATAAATAATTGTTTTTAAGAACAAAAAAGCCTCCCGGTTCGTTTCTTAAAAAAACACAGTTATGGCTTTTCAGAAAATTGTTGAATTATTAGGCAGTAATGCCGATACGCTCTTAAATCACCACTGCACCACATTTGATAAAAAACTACTTCACCAGCCCTCTCCTGATTTTATTGACAGGGTTTTTGTACAAAGTAACCGCAATCCACAGGTACTGAGAAATCTGGCCTCTATTTTTAATCATGGAAGACTGGCAGGAACAGGATACGTTTCTATTCTTCCTGTAGACCAGGGGATAGAACATACTGCCGGAGCCTCGTTTGCAAAGAATCCAATGTATTTTGATCCGGAAAATATTGTAAAGCTCGCTATAGAAGGTGGTTCTAATGCAGTAGCAACTACTTTTGGAAATCTTGCTGCTGTAGCCAGAAAATACGCTCACAAAATTCCCTTTCTGGTGAAATTGAATCATAATGAGTTGCTCACCTACCCCACCAAATATGATCAGATTATGTTTGGTTCGGTACGGGATGCCTGGAACCTTGGTGCAGCGGCCGTAGGTGCGACGATCTATTTCGGCTCGGCTGAATCTGACCGGCAGATTGTAGAGGTAGCCAGGGCATTTGAAGAGGCTCATGACCTGGGTATGGTTACTGTACTGTGGTGTTATTGCCGTAACAATGATTTCAAGAAAGATGGAGTTAACTATGAGTCGGCAGCCGATATTACAGCACAGGCCAATCATATTGGTGTAACCATACAAGCAGATATTATCAAACAAAAGATGCCGGATGTAAACGGAGGTTTTACTACGATAAATTTCTCCAAAACAGACCCTTTGGTATATAGTAAATTAACTACAGATCATCCAATTGACCTTTGCAGATATCAGGTAGCAAATTGTTATATGGGCCGTGCAGGCCTGATTAATTCAGGAGGAGAATCTAAAGGTTCATCTGATCTGGCAGATTCTGTTAAAAATGCTGTAATTAATAAACGAGCTGGCGGTACCGGTCTTATCTTGGGGCGAAGAGCTTTTCAAAGACCTTTTCACGAAGGTGTTGATTTTTTACATACCATCCAGGATGTCTATCTGGCTAAGGAAATAGATCTTGCCTGATGTTTTAAAGTTAAAGCTCTTCTTTCTCGATACGCTCGTGAAAATCTATAATTTTCACGAGCGTATCGACCATGAGTTCGAAATTTTTAGTCCCAACGAGTTTCCTGTATTCGTCGTGGAGATCTTCTGAGTGTTCTTTAATGACATTAAAGAGCGTTCTACCTGTTTCTGTAAGATAAATCATAATAGATCTGGCATCTGTATCGCTCTTTTCAGTGTAAACAAGGCCCAGATTTTCCAGTTCCTTAATTGTTTTACTTACCCCCTGTTTCGTCACCTTAATCATTTTAACGAGATCGTGATTGGATACACCTTCCTCACCAATATTCATAAAGTAAGGTAAAAAGGTAACATTAAAATCCTGAGCGGCTAATCTGGATAAATTTACAGAGACCCACCTATCGGTCAATCGCCTTAGAAGGTAAATTATTCTGAACAGGACTCTATCGTTTTCATTCAATCGCTTTTCCATAAAGGTAAAATTAGTACTTTTTTAACAATTACTCATTGTCAACAGAATGTCTTTTTCTTTTTAATTAGTAAACTTGGTTGACAAATATAGTCAACTTAGTTTACATTTGCAGCATTAAATAATGTCATGGAAAAAGAAGATAAAAAACAATCTCCTGCTGTAAAGACAGCAAAAATTGCAGGTTTAGGTGTGGTGGCAATTGTGCTTTGCTATTTCACTTTTAGCAAGGTTAATCACGCTCTGAATTTTGAAAGCACAGATAATGCGCAGGTAGAAACCAACTCAGTCCCTGTACTGAGCCGCATTGCGGGTTACATTGATCATTTCTCTCTTTTAGATTACCAGCAGGTTAAAGAAGGCGATACACTGGCCGTAATTGATGATACAGAATATATTCTTGCGGTACAGCAAGCCGAGGCAGATCTATTGGCCGCAAGAGCAGATCTAAGCAGTGCTGAGTCCCAGATTCCGACTATTGGTTCTAACAAAGAAGTTGCATCTGCTGGAGTGAGTGTGGAGGAGGTTGCCTTACAAAAAGCAAAAAGAGACGTAGCAAGAGATGAGGCTTTATTTAAAGAAGGCTCTATTACCCAGCGTCAGTTTGAAAATAGTGAATCGGCCTATCAAACCGCTCAGAAACTACTGATCTCCAGTCGCAGTAAAGTAACCCAGGCAGGCACACAAACC
>NZ_DATMRL010000585.1:0-3910 GCF_035566355.1 Pedobacter sp. | reverse complement strand
TCTGTAGGGAATGGTCTTGGGCTGATGATTTTTATCAAAAACGACCTGGCAATATAATCCCGGAGCATTGACTACAAAGACATCCGGTTCCGAATCCTTTGTGGTAGGAAAAAGGGAATTGATATCGGCCGTCTCGTCGGCACAGGTTAAAGTAGTATTATCATTTGCGATATTAAAAGCCTCTACCTGCGTTGCATTAGTTCCGTATAGCCAGCCAGAAGTAGGTTTGTCATCTGGAGAGTCGTACATGATTCTTGAAATCGAACCGGCTCCGTTTAATGTCCATCCATGTAATCCGTAACTATCCGAGACTTTAACGCCGCCAGCAGAATAGTCCAGACTAATGGGGACCTGGATGTCTCCAGACTTCACGGCGTAAATTGGTATGCTTAGCTGCGCCCGGCCCTTAAAATGATCCACGCTGACAATACCCTGTGCAAAAAGGGTATTGAACCCGCAACTGATGATCAAAACTGCAATGCTGCAAATTGTCGCGATTTTAGGTTGCCACTTGAAATAGCGATTATTTTCTTTCACAGCCCTTTTGATCAAACCAGGCTTGTAGAAAACTGAAAAAAGTAAATTATCGTTCATGCTGATATTATAAAATATCAGCCAATGTAAAAAGACTCAGTGCAGTGGTGCTGCACTGGGATTTTTTTTTAAAAAAAAGCGCGCTAAATAATACAATTAATTGATTTACAGATGAATAATTTTCAATTACATCCATCTAATGAAAATCTATGGTCACCCAATGTTGATGACTGCTGGCTTCTTTTCATAATACTGCAACAGCTTCATTTGAAGGTCTACCAATAAGCTTTCTCTTTGATGCAACTTCTCACTGAGTTCTTCAATTTTCAAAGTATCTTCTGATTTGAGTCCTGTAAAGTCACTGGAAAACATATCAACGATAGATACTTAAAAAAATGTATCAGTAGTTAATGACAGCCATGAACTCAACCTCCAACATCACATCTGCCCTAAAAAGCTGTTTTACTTCTACCGATGTTTGCGCAGGTGGTTGTGTAGTGTCAATGTATTTGTTTCTTATTGTTCTGAATGCAGGAAGATTTGAAATATCGGTAAAATAGTTGTTCAGTTTGATGATATTTTTCAGGCTTCCGCCTGCCTTTTCCAGCTTCTTTTGAATGCTGGAAAAAATATATTCTGCCTGTTGTTCAAAATTTCCGGCACCAACGGTATTGCCATCATTATCCAAGGCCAACTGACCCGAAAAGACAAGCATTTTGGCGGTTCCCAAATCAATTTCCACATATTCGGAATAGCCAAACTGTGAAATCTCATGATGCTTTACCATATTGTTCTTATTTGATGTTTGCTTTGTAGTCTGGGCATCGGCAGCAATAGCATTCACAGATGCCAATATCAGTATGATTGCCCTGTAAATCGGTTTCATTATTTCTCATTCTTTTTTGACACAATAGCATCTATCTCTGAAGAGGTAATCCCGTATTTTGCCATTTTATTGCGGTGGTCTGCCGAGCCTAAATATTTATTAAGCTGTTGGTTTACCGCTTGCAATAATTCGTGGTTGTCTTTATTAAATGAAAAGGCTCCGACAGGAATTTTATCGGCTATATTGTTCTTTAAGGGGACAGATTGTAATTCCGGGTTCGCTTTTACAATAGCATTGTTTCCAACTGCCGTAGCTGCAAATGCGTCAATCTTTCCCGATTGCAATGCCGCAATTAACGCATCCTGATTTTTGAGCAATACGATTTGGCTGTCATTCACACCTGCCGACCTTGCTTTGTTAACCTGAACCTGTCCGGGAATAAGCCCCAACCTCGTATCACTTCTCATTGCCACGGTTTCATAACTTGTCAGTTCTTTCGGGTTTCCCTGATGCACTACGAAACCATCGCCCAACGCCCAAACAGGAATGCTAAACGCCACTTCTTTTGCTCGTTCATCTGTTACGAAAATAGGAACGTTGATGTCCCAGCGACCGCCCTTTACTCCCTGTAAAAGTTCCTCAAATGTTGTATGATGGTATTCGATGGATGATATGCCAATTTCCCGAAGCACCGTTTCGATGAGTTCAATGTCCGCACCTTTTAGAGACTTGTCTTTCTCCGTCCAATAAAATGGAGGTTCATCTACGTATGCTATCCTGATTTTTTTAATGCTCATATCTGTTACAATTGTGTAGTTAAGTTTAAGTTCTTAGCTATACAACAAAGGTATAGCTTAGAAATAGATGGCAACAGATACAGATATTGGATATTTTACTGTAACAGATGGATTTGTTACAATAGAACTAAAGAGCTAAACCTTACAGCTATTTATCAATAGCACTACAAAAAAGTTTACCCAAAATAATAAGTGCTTTTTCTGTTTTCTTCTCCCAAAGACCTGAATAACTGATACGGAGGTAATTCTTATAATTCCCTTTCAATGAAAAAATTTCTCCCGGGGCATAAGATACATTCTGTTCCATTGCTCTTTCAAGATAATCTGAAGTATTGATGATATGAGGCAATTCTATCCAGATGTAAAGGCCACCGCCTGGTTGTGTGATTTTGGTTCCATCGGGGAAATACTGCCTGATGAGGACAGTATAACGATTAAGATTCTTGTACATTTCAAGCCTGAATTTTAGCAAGTGCTTTTCAGACACACCGGAGTTGAGTAATTGAAAAACCACACGTTGATTAAAACTGGATGTGGAATGGTTCAGCATTGCTTTTACTCTTGCAACATCATAAGTGAAACGCCCCCCGGCACAGTAACCGATTCTCAATCCTGGAGCAAGTGTTTTGGTAAACGAACTGCAATACATGACCCAACCGTCTGTATCGTAGGTTTTGATGGTGTCGGGTCTGCCACCTTTAAAGAACAAATCCCCGTATAGGTCGTCTTCTATAACAGGAATATTCAGTGTATTGGCTAATGCAGCGAGTTGTTTCTTTCCATCTGTATCAATACTTGCACCATCGGGATTATTAAAATTACTAACGATAACACAGGCTTTGACAGCTAATTTTTTACAAGCTTTTTTAACATCATCTATTGATATACCTGATGACGGGTGGGACGGCACGGAAACAGCTTTAAGTCCTAAGCATTCTATGATTTGCAATATACCAAAGAAACAGGGTTCTTGCACCAATACCGTATCTCCCGGTTTTGTTATGGCTTTCAGGCAACAGAAGACGGCTTCTAAAGCCCCATTGGTGATGACTAATTCGTCCGCATGGAGCCAGCCTTTCCATGGCAGTGAACGTTTGGAGACTTCTTCACGTAGTTGTTTGTTGCCATACCGGCTTTCTAATCCAAGATAGCTGCCACTGGCATCTCTTGATGTTTGCTGGATAAAGCGTTTGATACTGTTGAAAGGCAACAGCCTGTTATCGGGAAGTGCATTGGTAAACGATACAAATTTTTTATCTGTACCATCATGGGGCAGTTTTTGTAACAGTCGGTCAATATGAACATCTCTTGCCGATAGCGAAACAGGTATTACTTCTGGCAATGGCTTTTCTTCACTTGAAATATCCTGTACGAAATACCCTGACTTTTCTTTGGAAACAACCAGACCTTTCTCCACTAAATAATTAAAAGATTGCAGAATGGTTCCAATACTCAATCCCTTTTTTTGGTGAAGGCTTCTTATCGACGGTAATCTATCTCCCGGTTTGAAAATTCCGCTTTCAATCATTTCAGCGAGTTTACCAGCAAATGAAATGTAAATGGGTTCCTTCATATTGTCAACTGTTACAGTGAAATATTCAAAATTGAAATCTGTTAAAGGTATGAATTTAAACGGATTGATTATTTGCGGAAAAACCAATAAATTCGAACCCTTTGCCCAATTTCAGAACAGTATGGATCAATAATTAATTAAATAGAACATTTAGATAATTGGTCAAACCAGTCGCATTTC
>NZ_DATMRL010000584.1:0-10660 GCF_035566355.1 Pedobacter sp. | reverse complement strand
CATCACCTCCAGAACGGAACGTTTAAATTCCGGTAATTCATCAAGAAAGAGTACCCCATTATGCGCGAGAGAGATCTCCCCCGGCTGTGGATTTGCCCCTCCACCCACCAGGGCGACATCTGAAATGGTATGGTGTGGGCTGCGGTAAGGTCTTTCTGTCATCAGAGAATCTGACGCCGTTAGTTTTCCAGCTACCGAATGAATTTTGGTGGTCTCCAGCGCCTCCTGTAAATTCAGGGGCGGAAGGATAGTGGGCAGGCGTTTGGCCAGCATCGTTTTTCCGGAACCGGGAGGGCCAATCAGGATCAGGTTGTGTCCGCCCGCTGCAGCGATCTCAAGTGCACGTTTGATGTTCTCCTGTCCCTTTACATCAGAAAAGTCATGCTCATAACTGTTGACATTGTTATAGAATTGAGTCCTGGTTTCTACAACGACGGGTTCAAAGACCTGCTTTTTATTAAAGAACGCAATTACCTCTCCCAGGGTCTTCATTCCATACACCAGCAGATCATTCACAATGGCGGCTTCCCTTGAATTGTCCTTTGGAAGGATAAATCCGGAGAATCCGGCCGCCCTGGCCTGGATGGCTATAGGTAAAGCGCCTTTTATAGGTTGTAAGCCGCCGTCTAAGGAGAGTTCTCCCATGATGAAGTATTGCTGCAGCTCCTGCACTTCGATTTGTCCAGAAGCAGCTAAAATACCTATGGCAATCGGGAGGTCATAAGAGGAACCTTCCTTGCGGATATCTGCAGGAGCCAGGTTCACCACAATCTTTTGTCTTGGCATTTTAAAGCCTGCTGTCTGTACTGCGCTTTCAATCCTGCGCAAGCTTTCTTTAATGGCATTATCAGGCAAGCCAACAATATGATATTTATTTCCACCGCCAATACTGACCTCAACGGTAATGGTTAGTGCATTCACGCCAAATACGGCGCTTCCAAAAGTTTTCACAAGCATATTCAACAGGTTAAATATGCCAATGTAGAGGAAAACATTTTGAATATCACTATGCCGCAGAAATAAAAAAAGCCCGTTTAAAAACGAGCTTTTTTATATCAAGATCAGATTTTACATCTTTCCCTGTGGTATTTTTGGCATATTGCGCATCATTTTAGCGGCAGCAGCCGGGTTAGAAAACTGCTTCATCACCTTACGCATATCTTCAAACTGTTTGATCAGTTTAGTTACATCCTCTACTTTATTTCCTGAACCTTTTGCAATCCTTAAACGTCTGCTTTGCTGAATGCTGTCCGGGTTCTCCCTTTCGTATTTGGTCATGGATTGAATGATCGATTCTACGCCTTTGAAAGCATCATCTTCAATTTCCACGTTTTTCATCATTTTGCCCACGCCAGGAATCATGCCCATCAAATCCTTCATGTTACCCATTTTCTTGATCTGCTGGATCTGGTTGTAGAAATCGTTGAAATCAAATTTATTCTTGCGGATCTTCTTTTGAAGTTCTGCAGCTTCTTTTTCATCAAATTGCTGCTGGGCGCGCTCCACCAGGGAAACCACGTCACCCATACCCAGGATCCTGGAAGCCATCCTGTCCGGATAGAAAACATCCAGCGCTTCCATTTTCTCTCCAGTACCGATAAACTTGATCGGCTTGTTCACGACCGATTTAATCGATAAAGCGGCACCACCACGGGTATCACCGTCCAGTTTGGTCAGTACCACACCGGTAAAATCCAATCTGTCGTTAAAGGCTTTTGCTGTATTAACCGCATCCTGTCCGGTCATGGCATCAACAACGAACAGGATTTCATGCGGTTTTGTATGTTCTTTAACAGCCGCAATCTCATTCATCATCTGCTCATCAATGGCCAAACGACCTGCAGTATCGATAATGATCACGTTGTTGTTTTGTTTTTTACCTTCTGCAATCCCTTCCATTGCAATTCCAACCGGATCTTTAGACTCCTTGTTTACATACACTGGAACACCCACCTGTTCTCCAAGGATCTGAAGCTGGTCTATCGCAGCAGGGCGGTAAACGTCACCAGCAACCAGCAAAGGCTTTTTTCCTTTACTTTTCAGGAAATTGGCCAGTTTACCGGTAAAAGTGGTTTTACCCGCTCCGTTTAACCCGGCAATTAATATAATGGTTGGATTATTTTTTAAATCAAGATCAGTTACCTGTCCACCCATCAGGGCAGTCAGTTCGTCGTTCATAACCTTGGTCAGTAACTGGCCCGGAGATACGGCGGTCAGTACGTTTAAGCCTAATGCTTTTTCTTTAACCTCGTCTGTAAACGTCTTGGCTGTTTTATAATTTACGTCGGCATCCAGTAAAGCTTTACGGATCTCTTTCATGGTTTCAGCCACGTTGATCTCGGAAATGCTTCCCTGTCCTTTTAAAACTTTAAATGCACGGTCTAATTTGTCCTGTAAATTCTCAAACATTTTCTTTAATGCTTAGTGTTCAATTTTTTGTAGTTGGCAAAGGTATTAAATTTGGGCGAATTGGCCGGGTATTATCTCATCTTTTACCTCGGGAAAACAAACACCACACCTAAGGCCAGTGTCTGACTGCCCTGTACTCTTGAGTTGGTGTTTTTATCATACAGTGCAACACCGGTCAATGTTGTACTCATGAAACGGTTTACCTTAGCTGTCAAAGCAACATCCAAACGGTGATTGGTAAATCCTACGTGCTCATAAGGAATCAACACCATATATTTACTTTTTAGGTTGATGTTTGGAAAGATGTCTTTATCCAAGTTCATTACGATCTGAAAACCCAGGTCGTTTCTAAAGGTTTTTCCTCTTTCAACGCCATAATTATCTGATTTAGAAATGCCATGCTCATCGAGTGCCTCAAACAATTTTTCGTTAGCGGGAACAAAAGTTTGTCTCGCTGTTCCGGTACCTAATCTGGCTGAATAATACTTTGTTGGTTTATATTCAAAACCGACCGACTCTGTGAGATAACCAGGAGACATGAATTGTGAGGTTAATGTCGCTCTTTCTTCAGTGGCGGGTCTGTCATAAATGAAACCCTTATCAAATTGCGATTCAAAAGTTACCGATCCGAAGAAATACCAGTTTTTAGACATCTGAATGGCCGCCTTATGGTCCCAATAGATCCTGTCTACGGTCTTTTTCTCCATCTGGTCCTTGTTCTTCACCTTTCCATAGTTCAGGATCACCTCTGTTACATAGCTATAACTTTCCTTGCTATATTCAGCCTTATAGTTGATAATCCCCGCTAAAGCCAGTGAGTTTACTCCTCCACCTTGCCAGTTGTCAGAAAAAGCAGCCTGGTTCAGGTTAATCCCAACTGAAGTCTTCGTTTTCCAGTAATTCACTTTGGAATTGACAATCTGCGGCTCTATCTTAACCGGCTTAAATAACAAAGTTCCAATTCTGGAAGGCAGCGGACTGCGCTTCAGCTTAATATTGAGATCTTTTGTATTGATTGGAATGGTATCAATTTCCTGTGCCTTTAAAGTTGCGCAAACAGAAAAGAGTAAGAATATGCTGATATAAAAACCTTTCATTACTACAAAGAAAACAAAAATGTTCTTTATCAAAGACCTAAATTTAAACTAATTGTCTATTTAAGGCTTTATTTCCTCTATAGTCACTTTCGGAAGCGGTGGTAAGCGCAAGGCCCTTGGATTTCTTTTATAGGCGGCGTAATTGTTCCGGAGGAACAGGGTAAACGCATAATCCGAGGCAGAAAGTACAAATTCATAGGTTGGACGGTACTGTTGCATAAAATCCGTCAGCTCATAATCGTGGATATTTAAAACCCTTTCCACATACTCCGGCCGGAAACGAAAATCAATTACTTGTTCCCGGTAATCCTTTTCCAGGATTTTTTGAAGATGCCTGGCATTGGCTCCTTTACGACTCAACAGGTTATAAATCGCATCAATACCCAATCCTGCGCCCTCTGGCCCCACATTGAGCAGATCTTTGGAACTTCCCCGGTCTAAAGCATATTTATATTCCTTAAGTGTTCTATCGTATTTCTGTTTAGGCGTGGGCAAACTTCCAATGATCTTGACTTCCTTAAGCCGGATAAAATGAGGTGTAAGCTGGAAATAAATAGAATTCTGGCCTTTATACAAAACCGTATCAATCGCATAACCCGGCAAGGCCGCAAAAAGCGTATCACCTACGGCCACCTGTAATGTAAATTCTCCCTTGGCATTGTTGTAAATACCCACATCATTTTTCGGGTTATAAATATAGACCTTCGCCAGTCTTTGTTTATTGCTTTTGTCCATCACAAAGCCCGGCACAGTTTTTTTCTGCGCATATAAGATGCCCGTGCAGGTACACATCAAAAGGAGAAGGAGAAATCCGGTGAGTTTCATTTGCATACAAAAATACGCGATCAGAATGATGCAGTGCGAGATATTAACATTATTTAACGATCTGCAGCTGCTGGCCGATTTTAATTCCTGAGTCCAACAGGTTATTAATGGCCCTTAGTTCTTCTACGGTAAGGTTGTAGCGTTTAGAGATATTGTACAAAGTGTCGCCCTGCTTCACCGTATAATACTTTGATGTATTTGAAGAAGAGGTATAGACCGGGGTATTGACCTGAGGTGTGTCGGCAGTGCTGTCCGGTGTGGTGATCACCTGTTTAGAGGGCGGTGCCGCCACTGGAGCAAATTTCTTCTGTTCTACCGGTATATTGGCGTTGATCTCCGTAAAAACCCGGTCTTCACGGATAATTTTCTGTTTTTCCGACTCAGACTGGTCATATTGATGCAGCTGATACTTTTCAATCAGGTTGATCAGCAGATCAGGATATTTTGGATTCGTGGCATAACCTGCTTGTTTCAAGCCATAAGCCCAGTTTTTATAATCGTTTTTGTCCAGTTGGAACAAAGCACTATACCTTTTCCTTTTGAGAAATTCAGAATGGTCCTTGTAAGACTGACGGGCATCTTTATACACTCGAAAACAATCGTTCTTCTTGTCGTCGTCTTTATAATAACCCTTGCCCTTCCATTCAGAAGTCACCTTGATCCCAAAATGGTTATTGGCATATTTGGCCAGACTGCCGTTCCCGCTACCAGATTCAAGAATGCCCTGGGCCAGGGTAATACTGGCCGGAATACCATAGGTATTCATTTCTTCAACGGCCACACCTTTAAAAGCATCTATATAGCTTAGTGTCGTATAACTTAAAGCATCTGGATTGGCTTTCTTCGCCTGTTTCTCAATCTGGCGGTTGTTCCGGCTATATTTCCTGGAGGAACAGGCCGTAAAAAATAAAAGCAGTATTGGAAGCAGCAGTCTGTAGTTCATTCAATTAATTGTCCGGGTTATGTACGGTTTGTTTCGTTATTTTTCCAGCTAAGGAAGGAATCGGGAATACAGCCTCCAAATATTGTTGCGGCCTTTGGTCATACTTAAACAGCTCATATTTTTTGATCAGTCCAATCACCTGAGACGACCAGCTTCTGCTGCGTGCATAACCTCCCTTTTGTATACCTTTCGCCCATCCGACATAGTCAGACTCGTCAAATTTATCGAAAAGGCTGCTAAAAGAAGCCTTGCTTTCCAAAAATTCTACAAAATGATTGTACGAGTCCTGAACCGAAGGGTAGTCCTTATAGGCAGAACGGATTTCCTTACTGGAATTCTGGCCTTTTACCCCGAAATGGTTGTTGAGGTAACGGGCAATTTTACTGGTCCCGGAGGCCGATTCGTGGATGGCCACTGCAAGGATCACACTTGCCGGAATATGGGAAGCTCTCATGAGTTCCTGTGCATGATCCACATTTTCATTAATATAATCAAGAGTCGTTTGGGCTTTGGAGGCCGTAAATGTAAACAGGAGAGCGGTCCAGATGTACATTAGCTTTTTAATCATATTTTTTTTCTTATGATGAATAATCCGTCGCGGACGGGTAAGATCAGTTTCTCCACCCTCGCGTCATTGGCAACCTTATCGTTAAATGTAGTAATATTTTTTGTGTCTTTATCTTGTTGATTACTAAGTACTTTTCCACTCCACAGCACATTGTCCACAATAATAAGCCCTCCCGGCCTGATCCTGTCGAACACCAGATCATAGTAAGTACCATTGTTTTTTTTGTCTGCATCGATGAATACAAGGTCAAAAACCTCGTTTAAGTCCTGCAAGGTCTGCGTTGCATCACCCAGAATATACCTAATCTGTTCATCGTAAGGAGATTGTGCAAAACTTTTTCTCACCATGTCTTCTAACTCTACATTAATGTCCAGGGTATAGAGGATTCCATCAGTACCCAAACCCTCTGCAAGGCACAAGGTTGCATAACCGGTAAAGGTCCCGATCTCCAGTATCCTTTTGGGTGCAACGAGCTTACTCAGCATGCTGAGCACCCGGCCCTGATAATGGCCGGAGAGCATTCTTGGCATCAATACCTTTAAATTGGTCTCCCGGTCAATCTGCTGTAAAAGAGCGCTTTCTGGTTCGCAATAGTTTAACAGTAAATTTTGCAGGTCTTCATTAATCATACTCATGTTGTCTTTATAAACGGTGCTCTTGCATAAAATATTGCAGGATGATGGTCGCTGCAATCGTATCTACTCTCTCTTTGTTCTTTCTGTCCTGCTTTTTCAAACCACTCTGCATAATGGTTTCCTGTGCCAGTTTAGAGGTAAACCGCTCATCTATCCAATACTGGGGGATGCCGGGAAAATTTTTCTTAAGGGTGGTTGAAAAGCCTTTTACATGCTGTGCAGAATCCGAAGGAGAACCATCGAGTTGCTTGGGATCCCCCAATACAAAAGCCTCCACCTGTTCGGTCAGCAGGTATTTTTTTAAATAGTCGATCACGTCTTTAGGGTGTATGGTATCCAGTCCGGTTGCAATGATCTGCAAAGGATCAGTAACCGCAATGCCGATGCGTTTGGTGCCATAATCAAAGGCGATAATACGGGCCATAAATCAATATTTAGAACAGAATAAAAGATCAATTAATGGACAAAGGTAAGGAATCTCCCGGCGAATATGGTCATTGCCCATTTTCAGGAGTCTGTCTGACGCCAGTACCTTGCCCCGGTATGGAGGGTAAAAATCACCGTCAGCAAGCCCGCGGTCAAGCCCAACAGCAAAGCCAGAAAACCAGCACTAAAGCCGTACTGACGGGGAATACTGAACTCTGCGAGCAGCAGGATCAGAAAGGCCACGGAGAGAGAAATTCCCCCGTTTATCCCCGCCATTTTAAACAGGAATTTTGTTTTCTGGAGATGATCAGGAATCAACAGGCCGGTTTTACCCTTTTTATACAGCTCAATTGTTTTTCTGGACAGGTCAAACGTGATGATAAAAGGCAGGAAGAGTACCATAGGCAATAAGAACCGGGCAAAACACTGTTCTCCCCGAAATAAATAAACAGCTTCCTGAGTTCTGAAAGCGAAGTAGGGAATACAGGTATTGAAGAAAACATTTGGCAGGAAATAGATGATCAGGTTCCTGCGTACAAATTTATTAATGAACATACAATTATAGTAAGGCTCCTTCCAGCGTTGTTTCCCTTTGCAACATCAATAAAGCCTGGTCTTTAATCGCGGTAGCTTCCTGTGGATCCAGGAAAACCGTATTGGAGTAAAAACTAAAATCCATTTCTCCTTTAAAGGTACTTACAACAAGTGTATTCGGATTTCTCCAGGGAAAACCTACACTGGGACTGTAAATCGCGTCGAGCTCAAATGAACCATAAGATCCGGGGATGCCCAGTCTGCCCATATTAGAGAAAGTAAAATCATGTGTACCATCCGTTGACCTTAGATACCTGACCATTTTGGGCACCGAAGCATGAAAATACTCGCTCATAAACAGCAGTTCATGGACCTTCATGGCCGATATTTTGGTATCCAGGTCTTCTTTGACTTGCTGTGCTTTTGCCAGGAAACCAATTTTCGTACCTTTTTCTATAGAAAGCTCTGCAATAGGGGCAAAGGCAAACATATGATCCTCTTTAATCTCCTTTACAAAGCGGCGTACATCCACCGGACAAATGACTTTACCATGTGCGCGGTCTCCTTTAACCGCATGGAAAGCCTCCAGGAAAGCCACACATAAAGCCGAATGCAGGGTAACACCAGATGCCTTACAGCCGTCCATCAGCGCTGCGGTACTTTCTTTATCCAGTTTCCAGTGCAATAGATACCCTTTACCTGCCGGATGCTGTTTGCGGGAAGACTTAAACAGAAAGAATACGGAAGCCAGAACAGAAAATATCCGGGCTTTGAAAATTTTTGAAGGGCTGCTGGAATACGATTCCGAAAGCAAACCAGCGATCGAATCAAAAGGAGGATAGCTGCCAATTTCCCGGTCCGGCTGATCCAGTAACTGCAAGACTTCAGTCATCAGGGCCACAAATGTGGTCCCATCGCAAACGCAGTGCGGACAAACCAGGATCAGGTCAGAAACCGAAGCGCCTTTAATCCAGACCACCCTGGCCAGGGGAAGGTCTTTGTCGTCGAAAAGCGCAGACCACTCCCTTTCCGATTCCTGTTTCCAGTCTTCATCACTTTGGCGGTCTACTACCCGTACCGGAATCTCCGACAGGTGGTTGCTGGAGGTGAAATGAGGAATTCCTTTAGCATCCTCCTGGATCCTGGCCCGTAATAAAGGGTGTTTCTGTTGTACTTTGGCCAATGCAGCACGAAGGTTTTCCAACGAAAAGTCCCCCCTGATTTTAACTGCAAAAACACAATTGAGCGGGGTTACCGCATCCACATACATGATTCTTTCCCCAATGATCAGTCTTCTTCTCATAATTTATTTAAGCCTGGCCTACGGCCTGTTTTAGTTCAGTTATTATACAATCCCGGATGGCCAGTGCTTGTTCATAAGGAATAAAGCCCTCACTGGCAACAAAAGTAAAATCCATCCGTTCCCGGTAAGTCGATGTGATCAGGGTGGTGGTATTGCCCAAAGGACCAATCACAGAAGGACTATAGATCCTTTCCAGGCTGAAAGCCTGATATTCATATGGAATATTGATCCTGCCCAGATTGGAAAACATGCAGTCATTACTGGACTTACCATATTTTAGAAATTTAGTGAAATGTTTCAGGGAAGAATGGGATTCTTCCATCATCATGATCGTCTCATAGGGATCCAGCTTTGCCGTCTTTTTGTCAATATCTGCCTGCATTTTACGGGCATTCTCAAAAAAGCCCAGCTCCTGTGCCGCAGAAACCACCATCATCAACCCAAAAGCAAAAATATTGTCTTTTTTGATTTCCGGAGCGAAGCGCCGGATGTCGACAGGGCAGGAGATTTTATTGTGGAAAGCCTCTTTTCTGACCGCTTTAAAAGCATTCAGCACAGCCATGCACAGGGCTGTATTGACAGTCACCCCCTGCTGTTTACAATTGCGGATCAATTGCTCGCCTAAAGCTTTGTCCAGGCTCCAGTTCAGCATATAATCCCTTTTTCGTTCTACGGCCTTTTTAGGCAATGGAACCAGCCAGAGGACTAAACTCGCCACACTTCCAATCAGCTTCGCTTTCAGGATCTTTTTTTTATTTCGAAGTACCTCTGCAGGAACAATATCGTGGAGACTTAAAATTGGTTTTTCTTTGCCGATTTGGGCCTCCCCATTGTCGAGTAGTTGCAGGAGTTCGGCCAGGATGGACATGGCCGAGCCACCATCACAGAGGCAGTGATGAATCACCAGGATCAAATCCGAAAACTCAGGTCCTTTGATCCAGACCAGTCTCATCAGCGGGCCTTTCCGGGTATCAAACACCGTAGACCATTCCTGTACAGATTCCTGTACCCAGTCGTCGTTTCCAAGCCGGGTACTGATCCTTACCGGGATATCCTGTTGGGTCTGGCCTTCTTCCACAACAAACCAGGGCATTCCTTTCTCATCGTCTTCTACAACGGCATTTAAAAGCGGATATTTTTCCTGAAGTTTTTTTAGTGCGTGCTGTAGTCCAGCCAAATGAACTTCTCCTTTGAGGCAAATCGGAATCACTGCATTAAAAGGGGCTGAGCCATCACCATGCAACATGCGTTCTGCAAATAATAATCTTCTCTTCATGGGCCTCAGTTGATGCTTGCCAGTGCTTGTTCTGTTGTTGCAAATTCTTCCAAAAGCGCTACTGCTTTGTCATTTCCACCCGCAGCGAGAAAAGTCTCCCTGATCTGCAAGGCTGCATTCCTGTACTGCGGATTTTCCAGCAGTTCGAGCACCGCATTTCTGAGGTCTTCAATCCGCAGCCGCTTATAGCGGATCTTGATGCCACAACCCGCGTTTTCAATCAGTTTGGCGGTATGAAAATGGTCGTAAGCAATCGGTGTGATCAGCATGGGAAGCCCGTTGATAAAAGTATCGTTCACCGTATTGAAGCCGCCATGACAAATCACCGCGTCCATCATGGGCATCAGTTCTGATTGGGGCACAAAGCCATTAACAATGAAGTTGTCTGGCCACTTTTCAAAGATATCCGGGTTGGTGGCCGCAACAATGGTCAAAGGCGCATCGGCAAAAGCATCAATCAGTTTCTGGAAAAATGCCGCACGGATATCCACCAGCAAGGTCCCCAGAGAAACAAAGACCTTAGGCCCTTTTGCCTTTTCCAGGCGTTCCCAGTCAAAATCGGCTTGGTTTGGCCGGCCTTTAACCGGGCCAATAAATTTCATATGCGGCATCGGATCTTCAATGCCGGCAAATTTCTGAGAGGT
>NZ_DATMRL010000583.1:0-11059 GCF_035566355.1 Pedobacter sp. | reverse complement strand
GTTAAACTGGATACCATTTTAAACCGCATTGAAAAAAACAATTTATTGTTACAAACCTATGCCTTAAAAGCAGAAAGTTATAAATACAAAGCGAAGGCAGGTACAGCATGGATGGCACCGATGGTTGGTGTAGGAACATTTATGACCCCCTACCCAGGACAAGTGGTGATGGATGACAGAGACAAAGGCTCCGTAATGCTCCAGCTGGAACAGGATATCCCAAATCCGGCGAAGCAGAACGCACAAAAACGCTATATAGAGTCTAAAGGCGATGTGGACATGGCTGGCCGGGCTATCGCCATGAATACCTTTAAGGCTCAGGCAAAAAGTTTGTATTATACCTGGATTGTAGCCAGTCAGCGCATTCAGATCTTGCAGGAAAACGACAAAATCATGCAAATGATGAAAAAGATTGAACAGATCCGTTATCCGTATAACCAGAGTCAGCTGTCGGGGGTGTATAAAGCAAGTGCAAAAATTGAAGAGAATCAGAACATGATCCGCATGCAGCGGGGTGATATTGCAAAAGCAAAGGCCTGGCTCAACAGTTTGATGAACTTGCCGGGAAACCAGGAACTGGAAATTGACACGAACTATACACCAAAGTTTATTCCTGAATCAGCCTTGGATACCACATTATTGGCCCGTCAGCGTAAAGACATTTTACAAATGGAACAAAATATCCGTTCCATGAAACTGGGTGTGGGCGCGATGAAAGCACAGGCAAAGCCAGATTTCAAACTTCGTTTTGACCACATGTCTCCTTTAAGTGGAATGATGCCCAAGGCCTATAGTGTGATGGGTATGATCAGTATTCCGATTGCACCCTGGTCTTCCAGAATGTATAAATCGGAAGTGAAGGCGATGAATTACGAAATACAGGCCATGGAGAAAGAACGCTCCGGTATGCTGCAGGAAAGCCAGGGGATGCTTTACGGTATGCAGTACGAGATCCAGAGTATGGAAAAAAGGATTGCCGCTATGGAAGACAAAATTGTTCCTGCACTGAAGAAGACCATGGATGCAGATTTTGCCAATTATCAGGAAAACAAGTTACAGATTACGGCTGTAATGGGTTCCTGGGAGGCTCTGACCATGATGCAGAACAATGTGCTGGATGAAAAAATGAAATTATATCAAATGATTATTGATTATGAAAAGGAATTATATCGCTAGCCTGCTGGTACTGGCGATGGCCGGTTTTACGGCCTGCCGCCAGAATAAGCCTGCTCCAGACCCGGATCATCATCAGAAAAAAGCAATGGCAATGGACCATGACCGAAGGGACACGAGTCTGAATTACTTACTTAAACCTGTCAATGAACAGGTAATTGCCAGAATACCGGTGATACAGGCCGGTTCGGGTTCCAGAATCTATATTGACCAGGTGCAGGGGCGTGCAACCTATGACACCAGAAACCAGGTGAGTATTTCCAGTCGGGTAAGTGGCCGGATTGAGAAATTATACATCAAATACAATTACCAGCCAGTAAAAAAAGGTCAGCTTATTTTGGAAATTTATTCTCCCGATCTGGCCGCTGCCCAAAGGGAATTATTATTGATCCAACGTTCCGGCGATCAGGAACATATGCTGCAGCCGGCTAAACAAAGGCTTCGTTTGCTAGGCATGACGGAGGCTGGAATACAAAGTGTATTGAAAACCGGGAAGATCTCCTACCGCATTCCTTTATACAGCAATGCATCAGGATATATTCTTGAGAAACAAAGCGGTTCCACACCTGCTCCTGCTCTGCAAAGCGCTCCCGCCGCAGCTGGGGGTATGGATGCTATGGGTACTTCCGAAAGTCCGGCAGCCAGCAGCACCACTTCACAAGGTGCTGCTCCAACAGCCGTTTTGCTTCGTGAGGGCCAGTACCTCAGTGCAGGGCAAAATATCTTTACAGTTTACCAGGCCGGTGAATTGGTCGCAGAGTTTTCTCTGAGACCTGCAGTAGCCGCAAACCTCAGTAAGCAAAGCAAAGTGATCGTTCAAAGAACAGCCGATAAAACACAAAGTTTTACAGGTAAAATTGGATTGGTACAACCGGTATTTAATTCTGGAGAAAATTTTGTACTGGCCAGGGTATACCTTAAAAACAACAATCTGCAGGTTGGCGAACTGCTTACCGGACAATTACCCATGCTTGCTTCAAAAGGGTTTTGGCTACCTAAAGAAGCGGTTGTATCACTGGGAAATCAAATGGTGGTTTTCAAAAAAGAAGGGCGGGTTTTTGTTCCAAAACTGGTAAAAACAGGTATTCAGCAGGACAAGGAGATACAGGTATTAGAGGAGATTGGACAATGGCAGGTGGCTAAAAACGCCTATTACTTAATTGATAGCGAGAGTTTTATCAAGACTAAAAACGAAGGGGTATAATCTTATGGAAAGGAAAGCATTTATAAGAAATTTTGTCATCGCTGCACTCGCACCAGCTGTACTTTTAAGCGCGTGCAACTCTGAAAAGGGTAATGACAAACATAAAGCCGGGGTTAAAGTACAAACCTATACCTGCCCGATGCACCCGCAGATTGTGCAGGACAAACCGGGTACCTGCCCCATCTGCGGGATGGACCTGGTCCCGTTTGAAAAGAATGCTGCAGAGACAGGTCTGAATTTAAACGCTGATCAGATGGCCCTGGCCAATATTACCACGATGGCGGTTGGCCTGAACGGGCTGCAAACCTATAAACAATTGAATGGCCGGCTGGTGGTAAATCCAGACCAGACAGCCTTCCTATCCAGTCGTGTGGCGGGTCGTCTGGAAAAATTATATGTACGGCAAACGGGAGAAAAGATCCATAAAGGCCAGCCAATTTATAAGATCTACTCCGAGCAACTGGCAGCTTTGCAACAAGAATACCTGTTGGCTAAGGCTCAGGCTACACAGTTCCCGGCAGATAAAACTTTTGGCGAGATCTTAAAATCTGCGAAGGTCAAGCTTGTTTTATATGGACAGTCTAATGCACAGGTACAAAAGCTGGAAAGCTCAAAAAAGACCGATCCTTATGTAAATTATTCTGCACTTGCAGACGGTACTGTAGCTGAACTTTCTGTAAGTGAAGGTCAATACGTTTCAGAAGGCAGTCCGATTATGCGCTTGGAAGGTTATCATTCCCTATGGGTAGAGGCGGATATATATCCCTCAGAAGCGGGAAGCATTAAGAACGGCGAACGTGTAAAAGTAGTTATCCCAGGATGGGAAAATGAGCCTCAGCTCACTACCATTCAATTTTCCACTCCGGCTTTACAGGAAAACAGCCAGCTGATGCAAATAAGAGGGTCTATTCCAAATCCTTCCGGGCAATGGCAGCCTGGCTTGCAAGCCAATATCTTTGTACCCTCCAACACAAATAAGGCAGGGGTTCTGAGCATTCCCGTTGATGCTGTGATCCGGGAAGGAAAAGGTATGCATGTATGGGTAGAGTCTTCAAAAGGTAAGTTTGAACCCAGAATGGTCAAAACAGGTGTAGAAAGTGCAGATCAGGTAGAGATTAAAGAGGGTTTAGCCGAAGGAGATCTGGTGGTGGTTACAGGTGCTTACCTGCTCTATAGCGAATATATTCTTAAAAAAGGAAAAAACCCTATGGCGGGTATGTAAATGGAACGGATACAGTTAAAAAATTATAAAATGAAATCAACAACAAAATATTTAGTTGCATTGATATGGGTAACACTATTTGCTACTGCTTGTAACAGTTCCGTAAAACAAGATCAGCCAGTGGAAGTCAAAGAAAGTCCGGTAAGTTCAAAGACAAGTCAGGCAGTTAGTTTAAAAGATGACCAGTTGAATGCCATCTATCCCTATTATCAGCACCTCACCGCTGCACTTGTTGAAGCGGATGCGACAGAAGCAAAGGTAGCCGCAGCGGCCATTGAACTCGGTGCTAAGGAAATCCCGGGTGCGGGATCCATAAGCAGCCTGGCTTCCAAAATTGCAGCAACCAACGATATAGAAACACAGAGAATAGAATTTGCTGCATTAAGTACCCATTTCATTGCCCTGCTTAAAAAGGCAGGAATAGGCGGAGGCGAACTGTATATCGCGCATTGTCCTATGGCATCTAACGATAAGGGCGCAGACTGGGTCACCAACTCCAGGGAAATCAAAAACCCTTATTTTGGAGAAAGCATGCTCACCTGTGGAACGATCAAAGAGACCTTAAAGTAATTCAAGTTGTTAAGTAAACAGGCTGGTAATTGTAAAGATTACCAGCCTGTGCTTTTATGATATTATGGCCTAATTTATACCTGGCTCATGGCCTTGTTCAGTGCAATAATGGCAGTTTTAAAATCCTCTCGGGCAATTAAAAACTGGATGTTGACTTTTCTCAAGGCAAAACCCGCGCTCTTAATATTTATTCCGCTTTCTGTAAGTGCTAATGCACTTTTTCCAAGTAAACCTGGTTCGTCCATATTTGAGCCCAGCAAACAGACCATGGCCACCTTTTCTACGGTTATCTTTTCAAAATCATCTTCCAGATCACTGATCAGTTTTTTATTAAAGTCCTGTTCCCAGATTACAATAGAGATGCTGTTGGCGCTGGTGGCCTTAAAGGTATAACTGACATTGTGTTTAAAGAAAGTCTGCATAATGTGCAGATCACTTCCAACACTGCCTACCATAGATGGATCATAAATGTCGATGATCAGGAGTTTATCCGTACCTGTAATAACTTCCACACGTTTGTGTTCGCAAACAAACTCTCTGGTGATCAGCGTACCAGGATGTGCCGGTTCAAAGGTATTCTTAATCCGCAGGTTGATCCCCCCGATTTCCAGGGGTTTTGAGGCCTTTGGATGGATAGCCTCCATACCTACATCGGCCAGCTGGTCTGCTATATCATAATTGGTATAGCCTACCGGAATGCAATTTTCTATACCAACCAAACCAGGATCTGCTGTAGATAAATGATACTCCTTGTGTATAATGGCTTCTTTTGGTTTTAAGAAACCAGCAATCTTGCTAAAAGTGACTTCAGAATATCCTCTGTCAAATTCACGCATAATTCCTTCTGTACCTTTTGCATAACCGGTTACAATGCAAATGGTATTTTCAAGATCAATGTTCTTGAAGGCATGTTTGATCCTTTGATCTATCGTAAATGCATGATGATCTCCAAAGCCGCTCAAATCAACAAGTGTAGCATTAATGCCTTTGTTTTGCAGAATATTGGTAAAATTAAAAGCGGAATGACTTTCTCCAATAGAAGCTAAAATTTCTCTGGCTGCCTGCAGGATACCTGTTTTACTTACATATCCGGAAGCCAGTATATTCGCTAAGTTTTCCAGATAGGTTTCTGCTTCTTTGACATGACTTTCAATAAACTGATCGGCAAGCGCCAGATCCAAACCAATACTTTTATATTGTTTATTTATCGCTTTTAACTGAACAATCAGGTTCTTTAAAGGGCGGTGAAAATCCTGATATTTTGCAATGCGGTGGTAAACCCCAGGTGCCCCTGTTTTCTTGTTTTCCAGGAGCATATTGGTAACGCCTGAAAATGCAGATACAACAAAAACCCGGTTGTAAAGTTCTTTGCCGCTGCGTTCAAATAAGATGATATTGTTTATAACCTCGTTAAGGGCACTCATAGAGGTGCCCCCAATTTTTTCTACTGTTAACATGTGTAATTTCTAATTCAGTTTCGCGCTAAAATTACAGGATTTTTTCTATTTCCCATGAATCATTGCATTTATTATACTGTTTAGCGCCAAATATTGTGATTTTCATTTTAATGGGCCGGATATCCGTTTCCAAAAGGTTTTTATGGATGCACAACCGCCCAGCCCTGTTGCTGACGAATGATGATTTCTCCATTACCGCTTGGGACATAGCTGATGAAGTCAAAAAGCTCCGTTTTATCAATATGTCTTTCCCGGATCGTATTCTCGCACTGTGCGAGAATTACACCTCTGGCCTGCAATTCAAGTAAAGTCTTTTCAAAAGGTCCATTTTTTCGATAAACAGCTACGCCATCACTAAAGGCGATCAGCTCCACTTCCAGCTTTCCTTTAAGCCGGGGATCATCCAATGCATTTTTTAGATTCCGTAAAGTCCCGGTAATTTTCTTTTCATCACCACTGTTCAGCACATAAAGTGCCTTATAGTGCTTTAATACAGCCTTCGCTCCAGTAAACTGTTTTGGCTGTGTCTGAGCAAAACTACCCGCACTGCACAGCAGCATCAACATTAGCAACCCGCTTATAACTTTTCCTCTCATAAGTTTGAATTAATGGTTAGTGTGTACTTTCGCCCCTTCCTTCAACTGGACTTTCTTCATACAATACCATCCGAAGATCAGGATATAGGCATAACAAATTGCCGGCAGGAAAAAGGAATGCTGTATCCCTATAGTATCTGCCAGGGCACCCTGGATCAATGGCACAATAGCCCCACCCAGGATGGCCATAACCAATAAGGAAGAACCCTGACTAACATATTTGCCAAGCCCGGATATAGCCAGTGTATAAATATTGGAAAACATAATGGAGTTGAACAAGCCAATTCCAAGAATTGGGTATAAAGCCATCGGCCCTGTGCTAAACACAGAAATAAGAATTAAAGCAATATTGATCCCTGCAAAAAGCACCAGTGTACGTGCCGGAGCAGATTTTCCAACTAAAAAAGCGAGCAGATTAAGTGCTATAAATACAATAAAGAAACTGGTCTGGGCAAAGCTCAGGTCAACGATACTAAAGACAAGAAGGTATACGACAGCTGAGGTAAGCACCATATAAATGATTTTCTTGGTCTTATCCAGTCCGCTCAATGAAATAGCCCCCAGGAACCTCCCGATCATGGCACCCCCCCAGTATAAGGACAAGTAATTTTTACTCACCACTTCCTGCAGGTTCATGATCTCTTTCTGGCTCATGAACGCGATCAATAAACTTCCAATTCCCACCTCTGCACCTACATAACAGAAAATACCCAGGATGCCAAGTTTAAGCTGAGGGAACTTAAGTGCACCCAAACCACCATGGTTTTCCGATTCTTCTGTGCTAAAAGACGGGAGTTTAACTTTATTGATTACCACAGCCAGCAGCACTAAAATTCCGGCAAAGATCAGGTAAGGGATGCGAGTGGAATCTGCTGTCACCTTGCCATTGTCCAAAAACAGGGAAAAGATCAAATGACCGCCCAGTACCGGGGCAATCGTTGTACCAAATGAATTAAAAGCCTGCGTTAAATTTAAACGACTGGAGGCACTCTCTTCAGGTCCAAGCAAGGTTACATAAGCATTTGCCGTAATCTGCAGAATAGTAAAACCCAGCCCCAGTACAAACAATGCCGAAAGAAAAAAGCCATAAACAGAGAAACTTGCCGCCGGATAAAACAAACAACATCCAATTGCAGAAAGCAATACACCCGCAATAATCCCTTTTTTATATCCTACTTTATTAATTGGATCCCCTTTATAATGTGAAATCAGGAAATAAATCAGCGATCCAATAAAATATGCTCCAAAAAATGCAAACTGCACCAACATGGACTCAAAAAAACTCAACTGAAAAAGCTCCTTTAAATGCGGAATCAAAATATCATTCATGCAGGTAATAAATCCCCACATAAAGAAAAGCAGGGTCATGGTTACGAGCGGTACGATAGATGTGGTCTTTTTAGCTTTTGTATGAATGTCCATAAAGGTATTTTAACGATAGAAATTGAATGTTCAATCGACAAATAAACAACTTGAAAATTGAAGATTTGTGTTCAATACGTCAAAAAAACGTCTTTTTTAAGTGATCTAGCCTCAACAAACTAAGCCTCAACCACAAAAACTAAGTAACAATTTCATCTCTTAGTCACAACCTGCAAAAAATAAACAATTCAACCAACACGCCCTGCAATTAAACTCCAATCTGCGAATACACCCTCCTAATAACATCCCTTACTACTCACACATCCTGCAATTAAACCCATGCCATATCACCCTAATACCCCCTCCTGGTCCCCCCTCCCTCTGCAATTTGCTCAGAAAATTTTGTATGCAGTTGAGGGAGCATTCGATGTCTGCGGGCTTTTTCAGCCCGCCTGAGATCGGCAGCCCCGAAACAGCATACAAAATTTTCTAAAATTCTCCTACATAAAACTGCCGTCTCCCCTGCGCATCACCCCTCTGCCATTTCTCCCTTTCATCCCGCTCCATTTCTGCAGCCTCATACTAAACCTCAACATAAAATACCTGCTCAATGCATTAGACTTTGTCTGTGTAATCGTACCATTTGCACTAACATCCTGGTTCACAAAGTTATTCTGGTTCAGAAGATCAAAAGCCTGTAAAGTCAACCTGCCCCTGCGGTTAAACAATTCCTTCTCCAGGTACATATTCACCACAAAAGGATTGGCCGTAATATTTGCACTGATCCCACTTACATAATTCTTGCTTGCACTGTAACCAAATAAAAAGGTATTCCAGAAATAAATCTTACCATCCACATTCAGCGCCACGGTATTGGTTTTAGTATCTCTGAAATTAGGGAGGCTATTATCTGACTTGGTATAATTATAAGACACATTCGGATTGATCTCAAACCAGTCATTCGGATTCATACGAGGACCAACACGCTCGATAAAAGTCTGTACCGTATTGATGTTCTTTAAGGAAGTATACATAGACAAACGGTGGTCGTAACTGGCCGATCCACTAAAGGAAAGGTTATATTTGCGATCGCTCAACTGTTTGCTTACCGAATAATTTCCGCCAATCTTGTACACGCCATTTGTATTCAGATAACGGGTTTCAGTAATATAAACTGGTGTAGGCAAATTTACACTCTGATCCACAATCTGTACATTATTGCTGATTACTGCATTTTCCGTCATGGATCCGTTTAGATTGACATTAAAGTTGAGTTTCGAATTGGCGATATAGTTATTATAAGTCGCATTAACAGAATGTACAAATGTGGACAACAGATTAGGGTTACCCACAATAGGATTTTGTGGATTCGATACATCCCTGACGGGCTGGATCTGGTCAAAGGAAGGTTCAACAGCATTTCCAGAATAGTTAATAGCCACCTTCTCTTGTCTGGACCATAAATACTCAAAACGGGCAATAGGGATCAGGTTAAAACTATTTCTATTGGTTGTGGTTCCTAAACTTACTTTAGTTCCTGAAAGCAAGGTTGGTACAGCCGTTATACCTACAGAGAACCGTACTTTCGACAAAGGTCCAACTCCATAACGGTAATTTAAAGCAATCCTGCCCTGGGTAAAGGAATAATTGTATATGTTACTCAGCGAGTCTATGATATGATCTGGCCCGCCGTTAACGATGTTCCTGGTGGTTGCGGTATTGTCATAACCGTTATAATTTACCTGGGCATTTAACTCCATCTGGGTATTTGCATTTAAAGGCTCCACATAGGTAAAACTTCCCCTGTAATTTGTCTGCAGGTTTTTACGGGCAATGATCCGGTTCACTGCTGAATCCCTTTGTTCCGTTTCAGCCTGGTTCAGAAAATAGATAATCTTCGTATCCTGTTCGGATTCCTGGTCCTGGTCGTTACTGTTCAGATCGGCCTGAACGGAGAAATTCCTTCTGGGCTTCGCAAAGATATGCTGGTAAAATACTGATGTTCCAATTTGAGGCGTTTTATTTGTACTGCTGTTTACCCCGGTACGGTTCTGGTGCAGAAATCCCGTCTGAATAATATTTGACATTCTGCTGCTGCTGGTCGAACCGTATTTCAACGTTGGAATGATACGTAAGAAATTATTACTGTCCAGGTTTGCTTCTATTTCTGCACGGAGATTATGGTTCTTGGTGAGGTTTTTACTCTCACTTGTTGAGGTGGCATAGGTATAAAACGTAGAACCATCCAACACGGTAGGTGTCTCCGAGTAACTATCATTTAAGGTCTTCACTTTAGTGGTAGAAAAGCCATAATTTAAATTCAATTCTACCTTCTTACCCAGTTTTTCCCTTATGCTGAAAGAGCCGTTACCTGCTGTAGTGGTACCACCGCTTCCGCCTCCGCTGCTGCCACTGTTGTTTCCACCGCCACCCTGACCTCTTCCTCCGCCACCACCGTTACTGCCGCCGTTATCTCCACTAGAAGCTACGCCGTTAACGGTATTGTTAAATTTGGCATTCACACCAATCGTTTGATTGCCATTGATACGGGTACCAAATAGCCCTGCATCATAGCGTTTGTTGTTTCCCGCACCACCGTTAACATTCAGCATATTTCCAACAGATTTATCTACGCGGGTAGTAATGTTCAGTATCTTTTCAGGATCACCGTCTTTAATCCCGGTCCTGGCGGCCTGGTCTCCATAATCGTCTACGATCTGGATCTTATCTACAATTTCAGCAGGCAGGTTTTTAATTGCGTTGGCAATATCTCCACCAAGGTATTCCTTTCCATTTAATTTGGCCTTGGTTACATTCTGCCCCTGGTGAACCAGCGTACCATCATTGCCAACTTCCATTCCCTCCATTTTTTTGAGCAGTTCATCTACAGTTGAGTTAGGCCGGACAATATAGTCGCTGGCCTTATACTCGACCGTATCTGTTTTATAGGTGATGGCGGGCGTTCCATTGATCACCACCTCATTCAGGTTATTTTTCTGTTCCTGGAGCACAATTGGATCCATGACAATTCTTGCAACGGCATCATTTTGTTTGTAACGCATGGCTTTAGTGGAGACATAGCCTATGCTTTGCACCATCAATGTATAAGTCGCAGATTTTACATTTTTGAAAACAAAGATCCCATCGGTATTGGTGCTTACTTTTAAAGTGTCTTTAGGAGAAGTGAGGGTTACGGTAGCCCCAATAACTCCAAGGTCTGTAGAGTCTTTGACAATTCCACTGATTTCCCTGAGGGCAAGCGGGGGTGGCAGTTCCTGCTTGCCGGGTCGCTGTGCCCGTACGTACAAGGAACTAAAAAAAAGGCACAGCAATAGCGCATAAGAATAGTTCATAAAATGGTATGTTTGGTTTATTTGTGTGTCTGTGTGTTACTTTGCAGCCAAAGTGTATTTGCCCCAGAAATCTGTCGGGCTGGTCATTTCCGGATCGCCGCCGCCATTGAAATCTTTCAATT
>NZ_DATMRL010000582.1:0-4574 GCF_035566355.1 Pedobacter sp. | reverse complement strand
TGCAGATACAGGGTAATATGATCTTTTAATGCTATTGTACCTGAGAGAAATTTGCCCGCCGGAAAAATTACTTTACCGCCGCCGGTATGATTACACTGATCGATGGCTTTTTGTATGGCTTCAGTATTCAAAGTCGTTCCATCGCCCACCGCACCATATTTCGTCACATCCGCATCTGCAGCGAAAACAGAACTGCTGCTCAGAAAAATAACGGCACAGGTTACAGATCTCACTAATTGATGCATAATTCGTATTGGTTTGCGGGCGCAGGCCATGAACATAGCTTTGAATCTATTTTTTATTTTTGGCCCGGACTGCTTTTACTTCGTTTGCAGAAATTCCACTGGCTTTATTGCCAAAGCTGTTCCTGATGTAAGACAAAACATCTGCGATTTCCTGATCTTTTAAGAAATTGTGCGGCGCCATCACATTCGTATAGCTTTCCCCGTCAATATCCACATTCTGCGAAAAACCGTTCAGGATGACTTTAATCAACCTGGTTTTATCGCCCAGTACATAGCTTGTACCATTTAGTGGCGGGTTCATGTTCTGTACACCTCCCCCATCAGCCATGTGGCAGCTTAAACAATACTGGCCGTATATTTTATTCCCGTTGGCCATCACTGCAGCAGAAACCTTGGTAACTTTAGTTGCTGCTTTTGCTTTGTTTTTAGTTTGGGCAGACAATTGAAGTCCTCCCATAGTGAGGAGCACTATGATTGTTAAAATTCTCTTCATTTATTATGACTATTTCTTCGTATAAATAATTCGGTAAATGGTTCCCTTGCTGTCATCAGTTACATATAGGGAACCGTCAGCCCCTTGTGCAAGTCCGCACGGACGGTGGTCTGCTCTTCCGGCAGCAGCCTTTTCTGGTGTTCCGGAAAAATTATCAGCAAAGATCTCCCAATCTCCCGATGGTTTTCCGTCTTTGAAAGGCTGAAACACTACAAAATAACCTTTTTGCGGCTCCGGTGCCCGGTTCCAGGAACCATGAAAAGCAATGAATGCACCATTTTTGTATTTTTCAGGGAACATTTGACCTGTATAAAACAACAATCCATTTGGTGCCATATGGCCCGGATAGGCTACCGCAGGATCCAGATATTTAGCGTCTGCTTCTTTTTTCTTATCACCTCCATACTCCGGTGCTACTATTTTTTTATGCTGGATCTGATCATAATATAGATATGGCCAACCGGCATTATCTCCCTTTTTTAGTGCATACAAGCATTCGGCGGGAAGTTCTGCAGATTCTTTAACATCATATAAAGCTGGCCAGGAACTGTTAAGATTATCTCTGCCATGCTGCATCACAAACAGCTGGTTATTTTGCTGGTTCCAGTCTAAGCCGACTACATTTCGTAAACCTGTAGCATACCTTATCCCCTCTCCATAACTCTGGCTCAGTTTATTGGCTTTAAATTGCCAGATACCACCTGCCGAGTCAAGTATGGGACAGCCAGGCATCCCTGGAGACTGGTACCCCCTGTCCTGTACCTGGCAGGAATTAGAGTAGGCGCCTATATTTACATAGAGATTTCCATCATTGTCCAGCACAAGTGACTTGGTTTCATGCTGACGTCCCATCTTTAACCCGGTTACAATCTTTTCCGGCTGATCGGGGCTAAGCACGACATTTTGATCATTTAATTTATAACGGAATACTTCCTGGTTAGAGGAGGCGTACAAATAACCATCCTTCAGATAGATTCCTGTTCCTCCATAATTACCAAAACCACCCGTAAGCTGGGCTTTTCCATCGCTGTTCTCGTGCAGCTGCAAAATACCTTTTCCATCCTTTGGCTTCGCCAGTTTTACATAAATATCTCCTTGTGGGGTAACCACCAGGTGTCGGGCTTTTGCACCTGTTTCTGCTACTTTTAACGCTCCAAAACCTTCCGGCAGTTTCAAGCCTGCATTATCGGGATCAGCTTTCACGCCTTTATCAGATTTCAGGGCATAAAATGAAGCCACTGAAGTGATCAAAGTGGCTGCCAGCACATACTTTAACAAGTTACGGTTCATAATTATCTTTTAAAAAAACCTGATTGTCCGTTGAAACAGATCCTCAGGGTAATTGAACATCTAATTGATTAATTAATTGAGATATATTATTGAATCAAATTGGCTAATTATTCAACGATATTGTTATTTATCAGTTGATTTCAGGCGATAAATAAGTCCATTATTACCTGCTAGTAAAATAAAACTGCCTTTTTTCGCTTTACCAACTGCATTGAAGTTAAGATCTGACAAATGAAGCCAGTTCTTTCCGCCATCTCTGGAGAAATCTACACCTGATGTACCAACAGCTACAGCCCGTACAGCGTCGATATAAGCCACCCCGGAGCGGAAACCGGAAACGGGCGTAAGAGGTTTATTCCAGGTTTTACCCCAGTCCTTGGAGAGCAGTACATTGTTGGGGTGCTCTTTGTCCTTTTGGTAATCTCCACCAACAACCACTCCTGTGCCATTTTCATTAAAATCTACAGAAAATGAGCCAGTACTGGCCTCCCCTTGTAAAATCGGGCATGGATATCTTTTCCAGGTGTACCCTCTGTTATCTGAATAATAAATATTTGCACTCGTTCCACCTGTGGCAATCCATACTTTCTCTTTGCCTAAGGTACGGATAGAAGTGCCACTGGCTGCAAAGCCGGCTTCTCCCGGCCCCATATCCATATTCAGATGATCCGAGACATTTTGCCAGTTCAATCCGCCGTCTCTGGTCTTAAGCAATTGCAAACGGTTGTGAATCGGGTCCCCAAATGCAATTCCATTCTTCTCATCCCAGAAACCCATACCATCCAGAAAGATAGCGCTGTCTGTATTTTTGTAGGTCTCTTTCCAGGTCTTTCCACCATCCACTGTTCGTAGAATAAATGCCGGAGAACCGGCATTCATCACAACGGCTTTAAATTCATCAAAAGCTTCAATATCTCTGAAATCGAGTTTTTCATAACCGGTAGGTTTTATCCATTGCCAGGTCTTACCCCCATCAATAGTTTTCCCTATGGAACCATTACTCCCGCTTACCCAGGCTACCCGGTCAGAAACCACAGACAATCCTCTTATACTGGTGTTTGTGCCCGAATTTAAAGGCAAAAAGTCATACTTCTGCGCCAGCAGGGAAAGAGGAAGACATAAAAACAGAAATACGAATGCCTTCATCTATTTAACTCTTTTCCATACTTCAGTCCTTCCAATCAGTGAAATGCCAATATATCCACGGATATTCAGCTGTCCGTTACTTTTTTCGGTGATATTACAACTATAGGTTTTTCCAGATTTTGGGTCATAAATTTTGCCGTCTGTCCATTTACCATCTTCGTAAACAAAATCTCTTAACAACTCCAAGCCCATAATAGGTTTCGATTTTAAGTCAGGATCCGGATTTTTGATATCGGTTTTATTCGCTCCTTTTTCATCTTTAGGTTCTTTCAGCCAAACAATCTTTCCAAAATATTTTTCATTTTTTTTGAAGATCTCTATATGAGCCTCACCCGACGCGTTTACCCATTGTCCAAGAATAGCGTCTTTATTTTGCGAAAACCCGGAAAAAGAAATCGCAGTAAACAGCAACAAAATTGATAGATATTTCATACAAGTATAGATTATAAGTTTACCTAAAGTAATAAAATCGGCCCAGATAAAAGAAAGTTTTATCCTATTTCAAAATGACTGCCGTTTTCTTTATCATTGCGCAACACGAAATCAATGAGCAGCAAGAAGAACATTCTGGCCATCTGTGGAAGTACCAGAAAAAACTCATCCAACCTGAATCTGA
The DNA here is from genome assembly GCF_035566355.1 of Pedobacter sp. Taxonomy (GTDB): domain Bacteria; phylum Bacteroidota; class Bacteroidia; order Sphingobacteriales; family Sphingobacteriaceae; genus Pedobacter. Next base: position 784 of record NZ_DATMRL010000582.1, on the reverse strand, counting down.
TCAGATTTATTGCACAGCAATACGCTGAGATTTTCAATTTTATAATTTTTGAAGGCCTCGCTGATCTTCCACATTTTAACCCGGAACTGGACAATGAACCTGGTCCGAAAGCCATAAATGATTTCCGGAAGCTGATCAAAGCAGCCGATGCGGTTCTGATCTGTACCCCTGAATATGCTGTTGGCGTTCCCGGATCTCTAAAGAATGCCATCGACTGGACAGTTTCATCTATGGAATTTTCTAAAAAGCCAGTATTACTCATTACAGCTTCAACTTCAGGGCACTATGCACATCAGTCTCTCTTAGGTACCTTATTGATTATTGAATCCCGCATCACGGAAGAGAGCCAGCTCCTGATCTCTTCTATCCGTGCAAAGGTTAATGCCCAGGCAGAAATTACCGATCAACTGACTTTAGAAAAGATCGGCAAGGCCATCAGCGCTTTAGAAGACATGATCAAAGACCAGGAATATGCGATGCTCTACCTTCCTCCTCCTCTATTGAATTAATGCATACAGTTGAATGTAAATATATTTTTACAATAAAATAATGACTGAACATACGATGTATACAAACGTAAAAACAAGCACAAAATTTTCTTAATTCTATAAAAACAGCTTTTAAACACAATAAAAGGTGTCATTTAGTAATTATATTTCAAATAGAACAACCTTATTACTTCTTGAGTTTAATATTTTTTTCAATTAAAAAAAGTAACATTTATACAATAAGTTCATCTTATTCGTTATTAACAGGAAAAACTTTCTGATATTTAAATCACTAA
>NZ_DATMRL010000581.1:0-13512 GCF_035566355.1 Pedobacter sp. | reverse complement strand
CAAATATCTGGATCCTAACCGTTTAACTGTGAATGAAAACTCGCACCGACCAATTATGGTTTTCAGACTCGCTGAAACCTATCTGGTAGCGGCAGAAGCGGCTTTTAAACTTGGTCAAAATGAGGCTGCTGCTGCATATCTTAATACCTTAAGAACAAGGGCTGCTGCTCCTGGAAAACAAGCACAAATGCAAGTAACAGCATCAGACATCAATATTGATTTTATACTCGACGAAAGATCAAGGGAATTGTTTGCTGAGAATGTGAGATGGTTTGATCTGGTGAGAACTGGAAAATTACTGGAAAGAGTACGCAAGTATGACGATTTTGAGGCTAAAAACAATATTAAGGATTTCCATGTGCTGCGACCAATTCCTTTATCCCAAATCAATGCGGTGACCGTAGGTACGCCGTATCCACAGAACCCAGGTTGGTAATCAAGTTTAGAAAGTATGAAAATTTTAAAATTATTGAGCTTGTTACTCTTTCTGATCCCCTTTCAAATTTCAGCAGCACCTCCGGGTACAGCTGAAATTTATAGTTACCCCATGCCTGGCATTTACCATGCCTCCAGTGTTTTTACATTGGAGGTCAATGGTAAAAAGATACCTGTGGTAGGCTATAACAGTAAATATGACTATGCTCATTTTTCTCTGTCGGCCGGGAAGGCAGAAGCCTTGGTGACCCTAGTGCCAGGCCAGGTAGTGACCAGCTATCGCATTAGTCCTGAAAAAAAAGAGATCAAAGGCATTCTATCCGGAAATCAACTGAAGTTTTACTTGAAAGAAGGAGATTATTTGATAGTTAAAATTAACAATTTAAGGGAGTTGGTTATTGCAGCCGATGTCGTTGAAAAAGATCAACCAACTTCTTCAGGAAAAACAATCTTTAATATTACCAGGAGGCCTTATAGTGTTAAACCAAATCAGGAAGGGCCGGTTACGAAAGAAATTCAGCAGGCAATAGATGATGCTTCAAAAGTACCAGGTGGAAAGGGGATTGTGTATGTTCCGGCTGGAGTTTATCCTATTGGAAACCTGCAACTGAAAAGCAATACTTCTTTATACCTTGAAGGTGGCTCGGTTTTGTTATTTAGTGGGAAAAAGGAAGATTTTAAGGTAAATGCTCATAAAGCATCTCAGAAACGAGATCTCACCTGGTGGATCTATACAGACAGTGGCACGCATGATGTCAAAATATATGGACGGGGTACCTTGGATGGCAATGGGAAATATGCTACGGAGCATCTGAATATCGGAAGTAATATTCTCGCTGTTATGCATTCAGAAAATGTTATCCTCGACGGTCTGCTGATTAGAGATTCGGGATCCTGGGCCATTATTCCAATAAGATCTAAAAACCTTGTTTTTAAGAACTTCAAGCTTTTTAATCGTTTTGATATGGGTGAGAATGATGGTATCGACGTAATGGAATCTGATCATGTAACGGTGGAACACGCGATAGGTATTGCCCTGGACGATCCATTTTCTACTAAGACTTGGGCCCAAAATACAGATCTTTGCCGTAATTGGCCGGGTATGGCTAAGCCTCAGACCAATATTACATTTGACAACCTGGTGTCCTGGACCTATTGTTATGCTTATAAAATTGGCCAGGGTGTGATGCAGGACCAAAGTAACATTACTTTTAAGAACTGCGTAGTCTATGATGCTGCAGTTGCGATAGGTATCCATCATAAATGGGGCACGGCAGGAGTGAACAATGTTATCTTTGATCATATAGATGTAGAACGGTTAAGTTACCAGAACGACGATCACCGCACCTGGGCCGTTTTCTTTATGCAAAATGGAGACCATAAGGGAAGCGGTCCTGTTTCAGGCGTTCAGGTCAGAAATGTTCTGATCAGGGATGCGGGTCAGTCTCCTGGAAAGCTTAAAGGATTAGATTCAGCCCATCAATTCAGGAATATACATTTTGAGCACATCAGGATGCCTGGCATTCTGCACTCTGCCTCAAGTCTTAAAGAAATGAACATTACAGACGTTTCATTTGCAGAAAACATCAGCATTTCCCCTTAAGCAAGAATCCTTAAAATTTAATTATCAGACATGTTTAGACTACAACATACATTTATTTTTACCCTCATTTTTTGTGGTATGGCTTATGTTACCAGGGCACAGGAAAATTTCTTCAGCGACATGCCAGAGCATAGTGACCCCCTTAAAGTAGGAATGATCCTGACAAATCATTACCTGGAAGGCCCATTTAGTAATTTTGGATTTTCAACGCCTCCAGTTGCTGTTACATATTCTGAAGTATGTACCTGGTACGGTGCTCTGAAATTTACAGCTGTTGCAAAGCAAACTAAATTGAGCCAACTGCTGGATCTGAGGTTCAGGCCACTTCTTTATGAAAAGAAGAACCTTCAACCGCGTCCCGATCATGTTGATCCTTCCATCTTTGGTTCTATTCCATTGGAACTGTATATGCAATTTAAAAATCCGGTGTATATGGATATGGGCAAATGGTTTGCGGACCAGCAATGGACAGTACCACAGAATCCTAAACAAAACTACCAAAACTTGCTGGACAGTGGTCTCAGCTGGCAAACAAGGATGTGGATTGATGACATGTATATGATCACAAACCTTCAGGCACAAGCCTATCGTGCCACAGGAGATATAAAATACATTAACCGGGCAGCACATGAAATGGTGACTTACCTCCGGCAACTACAACGTCCAAATGGTTTGTTTTACCATGCACCTGATGTACCCTTTTTCTGGGGAAGGGGAAATGGTTGGATGGCCGCTGGAATGACAGAATTGTTAAAGTCCCTACCAGAAAACAATCCGGATTACAGAACGATACTTTTGGCCTATCAGAAAATGATGAACAGTCTAAAAAAATATCAAACCGGAGACGGAATGTGGCGGCAACTGATTGACGATAAAGAGTCCTGGCCGGAAACTTCTGGCAGTGGAATGTTTACTTATGCACTGATTACAGGGGTGAAGCGCGGTTGGCTGGATGGAAAAATCTATGGTCCTATAGCCAGGAAAGCCTGGATTGCCTTAACCTCCTATATTGATGCGAACGGCGATGTGAAAGAGGTTTGCCAGGGAACCAATAAAGAAAACAGCAGAGATTACTATTTAAACAGAAAAAGGATCGCAGGTGATATGCATGGACAAGCTCCGGTTTTATGGAGTGTTGTTGCTTTAATTGAATAAACATGAAGAAATATCTATTCTCCTTATTTTTTATTTTCTTTTGCTTTAGCTGTTATGCAGAAAGCGGTTACGATCTGTGGCTCAGGTATAAATTCATTGAGAGCCCTATTATAAAACAGAGATACCTGTCTGAATTGAAACACCTGGTCGTAATTAACAACTCCGCTACTTTAAAGGCCGCTTACCAGGAGTTGAATATTGGGATCCATGGCATGCTTGGGCTAAACCTGGAAAGGGAATCTTCAGTAACTAAAGATGGAAGCCTGGTTATAGGAACGGAGTCTACAACGGATGTTGGTACCGAAGGCTACAAGATTACATCTATGCGGATCCATAGCAAAAATTGTATCAGGATTTCTGGAAATACAGATATTGGCGTGCTTTACGGAGTATATCATTTTTTAAGACTAATGCAGACGCAGCAAGATATCCGTAACCTCAAGCTCAGGGAACAACCTAAAATTAAACTGCGGGTACTTAACCACTGGGACAACCTGAATGGTACAATTGAGAGAGGTTATGCAGGCTATACCATTTGGGATTGGCAACGTTTGCCTGGCTACCTTGACCGGCGTTATACGGATTATGCACGTGCAAATGCGTCTATAGGAATTAATGGTACTGTGTTGAATAATGTGAATGCAAGTGCCAAAAGCCTAACCAGAGAATATCTGATAAAAGCAGCGGCGCTGGCAAATGTATTCAGACCCTACGGAATCAAGGTCTATCTCACAGCGAGATTTAGTGCTCCAATGGAAATCGGTGGCCTTAAAACAGCAGATCCTCTGGATTCAGCAGTGATCAAGTGGTGGAGAGACAAAGCAGACGAGATTTACCGTTATATTCCTGATTTTGGAGGGTTCCTGGTGAAAGCCAATTCAGAAGGCCAGCCTGGTCCGCAAGATTATAAAAGAACTCATGCAGATGGAGCAAATTTACTGGCTGATGCACTGGCAACTCATGGGGGTGTGGTGATGTGGCGTGCCTTCGTTTATGAGAACATAAAAGGTGAAGACAGGTCTAAACAAGCCTATACTGAATTTAAAAAACTCGATGGGATGTTCAAAAAGAATGTACTTCTGCAGCCTAAAAATGGTCCGATTGATTTCCAGCCTCGTGAGCCTTTTCATCCGTTATTTGGTGCCATGCCTAAAACGCAGCTCATGATTGAGTTCCAGATTACCCAGGAATATCTGGGTTTTGCAACGCATCTGGTTTATCTGGCACCATTATTTAAAGAGACGCTTACTTCAGATACCTATGCTGCAGGAAAAGGTACCACCGTGGCTAAAATTGTAGAAGGCATACAAGAGCAGCATCAATTGTCGGGAATTGCTGGTGTAGCAAATATAGGTAGCGACCTGAACTGGACCGGACATCCTTTTGCACAGGCCAACTGGTATGCTTTTGGACGTTTGGCATGGAATTCTGACCAGAGTTCTGCCAGCATTGCAGACGATTGGATAAAAATGACCTTTACACAGGACCGGTCATTTATTGTCCCAACATTGCAATACATGCTCAACTCCAGACAGAACACGGTGAAGTATATGATGCCTTTAGGTTTAAATCATATTATGAATCTGGGAACCCATTATGGACCCGGACCATGGGATAAAATACCGGGGTGGAATGCCCATGATTATCACCAGGCTGATGCTATTGGAATCGGCGTAGACAGAACAAGCAGGGGCAGTAATGCTGTAAGTCAATATTTTCCACCTGTAACCAGGATGTTTAATGACCTTAGAACCTGCCCCCCTGATTTTTTGCTTTGGTTTCATCATGTACCTTGGGATTATAAAATGGCTTCAGGCAGGATACTTTGGGATGAGCTGGTTCATGAATACTACTCTGGTGTAGATGATGTACAGAAGATGCGACGGACATGGGATCAACAATCCGGAAAAATTGACCAGGAACGATTTGAGCAGGTTAAACAGCTTTTGGCAGAACAGGGAAGGGAAGCTGCCTGGTGGCGTAATGGCTCTGTATTGTATTTCCAGGGTTTCTCCAAACGGGCTATTCCAAGTGGATTGAAGCCGCCTTCTAAAACACTTAAATATTACAAATCTATTCCGTTTCCAGATCGGGCTGAAGAATAGTAATTTAACGTTCGCATATAAATGATAAACCTCTAACACTTTATGAAAAAATTAAGATTCATCCTATTAACATTGCTGTCGCTTTCTGTCGCTGTACACGCACAGGAGAAGCAGATTGTTTTGCAATCTCCTCATGGGAACATTCAGATTTCTATAGCGCTTTCAGACAAGATCTATTATTCTGTAGCCATCAATAGGGAAAACCTGATGCAGAAGAATTATTTAAGCTTAAAACTAAAAGAGGAGATACTTGGACAAAACCCTAAGCTACTGAGTATCAAAAAAGGTAAAGAGGCCGGAGTCATAAAACCTGATGTGCCGTTGAAATTCTCTGCAGTGAACAATACTTACAATTCCCTGGTGCTGAATTTTAAGGGCGATTATTCGGTAGAATTTCGTGCCTTTGATGACGGAATTGCATATAGATTTTTAACTCAAAAAAAGGGACAAATCGATGTTGTAAATGAAGATTTTGCAGTGAATTTCCCTGGGGATTATTTACTCCATGTGCAGCAACCGGGTGGTTTTAAAACTGCTTATGAAGAAGCTTATAGTCAGGTGAATTCAAAGGATTGGAAAGCCACAGACAAGATGTCGAATTTACCTATGCTGATAGACACCAGGAAGGCTTATAAGATATTGGTCAGTGAATCGGATCTTTCTGACTACCCGGGAATGTTCCTTAAAGGCACAGGAAATAACGGTGTGCTGTCTACTTTCCCAAAAGTACCTCTGGAGTTTGGTGAAGACGGGGACCGTAGTCAAAAAATTCTGAGGGAGGCTGATTATATTGCCAGAACAACGGGTAACCGGCGCTTTCCATGGAGATATTTTGTCATTACCTCTACCGACAAACAGTTAATAGAAAATACAATGACGCTTAAACTAGCTTCCGCATCTCAGATTAAAGATCCAGGCTGGATCAAGCCAGGACAAGCCAGTTGGGAATGGTGGAATGATGCGGCTCCTTATGGTCCTGATGTTAATTTTGTGTCGGGGTATAACCTGGAAACCTACAAATACTACATAGATTTTGCAGCCAAATTTGGATTGAAATATATCATCATGGACGAAGGTTGGGCCAAGAGCACAACAGATCCTTTTACCCCTAATCCAAAGGTTGATGTTCAGGAGCTGATCCGTTATGGAAAAGAAAAAGGCGTGGGAATTGTATTGTGGCTAACCTGGCTCACCGTTCACAACCATATGGATGTATTTAAGACTTTTCAGGAGTGGGGAATCAAAGGAGTGAAAATCGATTTTATGGACAGGAGCGACCAATGGATGGTGAACTACTATGAAAGTGTGGCTAAAGAAGCGGCAAAACACCAGTTGCTGGTCGATTTTCATGGTGCCTTTAAGCCTTCCGGTTTAGAATACAAGTATCCAAATGTGATCTCCTACGAAGGGGTGAGGGGCATGGAACAAATGGGCGGTACGCTTCCTGATAATAGTTTGTATTTGCCTTTTATGCGCAATGCGGTTGGCCCGATGGATTATACGCCTGGTGCCATGTTGAGCATGCAGCCAGAAGTATATAAGGCGGAAAGGCCTAATGCGGCAAGTATCGGAACCCGTGCTTATCAAATGGCATTGTTTGTGGTTTTTGAAAGCGGGATACAAATGCTTGCGGATAACCCGACATTATATTACAGAAATCTGGATTGTACGGAGTTTATTACGCAGGTACCTACCACCTGGGACGAAACTAAAGCTTTGGAAGCAGAGGCCGGTGTAGTTGCAGTGGTTGCTAAACGTAAGGGGCAAACCTGGTTTATTGGCGGTATTACCAATGGCAAAATGAAAGAACGGAATGTGCAGTTGAATTTTGATTTTCTGGAGAAGGGTAAAACTTATACGATGACCTATTTTGAAGATGGAATCAATGCGGACCGTCAGGCCATGGATTACAGAAAGAAAACAATACAGGTTAAATCTGGAGATCGTTTTCTGGTGAAAATGGCCAGGAATGGTGGGTTTGCTGGTGTCATCAAATAAGTAATGCTGCAAGTTCTGAGATAATATGAAAATAGATTTTATGGTCTCTCTGGACCTTACAGGCCCTGAGGTTCGCCCATTAAAATCTATTTTCCTGGGTGCAGACTGGTGATAGTTGCATATCTTAAGTTATTATAGTCTTTGGGACTCATTTTCTAATCCGGATTCTCGTCTATCTTGTGTTTTGATTTTGTTATTGCCGAAACGGTAGCTGAAGTTTAACCTCACCTGACGGGTTTCTCCAACATAGGTGGTATGTAGCAGTAGGTTATTAAGTTCGGTATCTGTATTGTATCTGTTTCCTCTGAAAATATCCGAAACACCCAGGCTAAGGGTGGCTTTGTTTTGCATCAGGTTCTTTTTTAAGCCGAGGTCTATTTGTGAATTGCTTTTTACATTGGTGTTTAAGCTGCTGATTCTTTTAGAGTTCCATATGCTTGCGGCTTCGGCGATGATACCTCCTGGCAGGTTGAAGTTTTGCTGAATATTTAAGGTGCCGGATAAACGACTACGATTGTAGTTTCCGTATTCTACGGTTCCCACCTTATTCTCCAGGCGGTATGCTATACCAGTGATGGTCATGTTCCACCATTTCGTGAGGCTCAATTGCTGGGTTATGGTTAGGTTCAGGTTGTTTTGAAATCCGATATTCCTGGGGATCATGTTGATAAGATTATCCTGAAAAACTTCTGTAATCGTATTGCTGATATCTGTTGTATGGGTGTAACTGACGGCTATGGTGGTTTTTTTATAAATATACTGCAGAGCTAAAGTATTTGCGTACTGGGGTTTCAGAAATGGATTGCCTTTCCAGTAAGATAATTCGTCTACGGGGTAGGAAAATGGGTTCAGGTTGTTGTAGGCGGGTCGGTCTATGCGTCGGGCAAAACTTAAGTTGTAAGTACCGGATTGTGTGGTTTTATAGGTAATTGCAGCGGTCGGAAAAAGGTTAAGGTAGTTTCTAACAACCGATGTTGGTGGTATTGTACTTCCTTCGCGGGGTTGAAGGTCTCCCTGGGAATGGGTGTTTTCCAATCGCAGGCCTATGTCAACGTTAAGTCCTTCTGCGAGGGGTGTTTCGTATTTCAGGTATCCTGCGCTTACTTGTTCTTTATAATTGAAGGTATTGGATAGATTGATGTCTATTACATTTTCACTTCCGTTCATATCGTATTGGTCAAATACATTGTCTGCGGCTACGCTGGAAAATTTTGCACCCGTCGACACTCTTCCTTTGCCAATTGGAAAACCGTAATCGGCCTTAAGGGCATATAATTTAATATTTCTGCTGTTTGCCACAAGGAAATTGTTGGAAGATTCAAATGCACCGCTTGGCGAATAGAATGTATTGGTGCTCACATTTTTTGTGGCTGCATCAAAGATCCCATAATCTGCATCTATATCCAGGCTGGTTCGGTTACTCCCTTTGTAACGGTAGTTTAAGTTGGCGTTGTAGCGGTGTGCTTTTTGTTGGGGGTAATCACTCTTGCTTCTAAGGATCTGTAAAAGGTTGCCCGTTGCCTGGTCATAAATGTCGGTAATGGGAAAGATCAAGCCTCCGCCGCCTGAAAAATTAGCATTCATCACTACACCCAGCGTTTTGGTCGTATCTATTGCATAATCTGCACCGAGGGTTGACCCTATGCTGTGTTTCTTATCTATGTCGTGGTTGGAATTCAGATAGATCTTTCCATTGGTTGTTCTGTCATTGTCATAGTCCATCGCAAAATGCCCAAAGTTGTGATTGTAACCGCCAAACATATTCAGTTTTCCTTTGCGGAAATTCAGGTTTATATTGGTGTTTTGCTTTAAAGTTTTGCCATAGGCAATGCCGTTATTCATACTGCCGTTAAAGCCTTCAGCCATTGATTTTTTAAGTACAAGGTTAACAATGCCACCAGTTCCGGCAGCGTCATATTCAGCTGAAGGGTTTTTAATGACCTCGACGGATTTTAAGTCGGAGGCTGACATTGATTTAAGCAACTGGGCAAGTTCTTCTGCCTGCAGGTAAGTTTGCCGGCCATTGATCATCACCAAAGCACCACTGGCTCCATTCAGAGTTATGGTATTGTCTTGGTTGACGATGATGCCCGGTATTTTCTTAAGTGATTCTAATGCATTGGTTCCTTGTGCTGTGATACTCCGCTCGATGTTATAGATCATTTTTCGGCCTTCGATCTTGATCAGTGGTTTGTTAGCGGAACTTTCAATGACGACTTCTTTTAAACTACGGGCGTTGAGCTCAATTTTGACGATACCTAAATCTGTATTGCCTGATGATTTTGGGAGCGCTGTCTGGTAGCTGAGTGCGCCTAAATAGGTAATGGACAGGATATAAGTTTCAGATGGGACTGCAAAATGGAAGGACCCATCGGGATTGCTCAGTACTTGCTTTACTATCTGACCGCTATTGCTGTCTTTTAAAAATAATGTTGCTCCATCTACGGGCTCATTTTTTGTGTTTTTGACAATTCCTTTTATGTTGATGTCAATTTTATTTTGTGCCAATGTAGTTGAAATAATGCAGCTTAATAAAATGAGGAGGAAGGAGGTTGGGCGTAGGGCAAGGTTTATCATGAAACGAGCGGTCACTTATTTTAATTGGTTGGGTTCAGGTTTGTATGGATTTGTAATGTGTTTGGCTAACATATCATTTATTTTTCAGTTATACAACCTGGTACCTGAAGCCTGGCTGAGTAAGTGTGTTGTTGTAATGGTGTAAGGTCTTGTTTTGAAAAATAGATTTTATGGCCTCTCTGAACCTTACAGGCCCTGAGGTTCGGCCATCAAAATCTATTTTCCTGGGTGCAGATCCTGGATGGTTCCTAAGATATTAGTTCTTTGAGTTTTTAATTGTAATATTTTTGACTTGGTGTGTGGTGATTTCTTTAAATGTGGCAATAGCTTTATATTTAATCAAAATCTAATGCAAACATTGGGACATGGATAAAAATAGGTTATCTTTAATTTTGTTATTTGTTGTTTCTTTTCTAACATTTGCGGTGTCTTGCCAGAGTAAGGAAGACCCTGATTATCAATACTCGGAGGAGCAAATGAAACAGTTTCTTGTTCAAGTCACCAAGAATGCTGTGGCCACTATCACGGATATTACGGAGGTGGAGAAAAAACCGACCAACAAATTCAAAATATGTACAAGATATCCTCTTTCTGAAGAGAAACTTAACGAGTACAAACAAAGCAATGGAACTATAGTCAATAGGGATGATGATATTTCTGATTTTGCAACTTATACAGTTAAAGATTTCGATTTTACAAATGAGAAAAATGAAAAGCTGCGCTTTGTAGATAATGGTGATGCTACTTATTTGCAAGAATATGGTCTATGGGAATACACGAATACTCTGCACCAAAATTTGGGTATCGAATTAACATTGAACGGTAGGTTCGAAAAATTGAAAGGCCATGTTACTATTGAGTTTATAATGCCTGGAAAAATAAAGAAACAAGTAAGGATTCCGGTGAATATTTCAATTTATGATAAGGTTGAACAGAAATAGATTTTACTAATCTATTTTAACCGCAAGAGAAAATAGCAATTCATAAAATCTAAATGTGGATCTGGACGTTTTACCAATATACATTTGGACTTTTGAGTAATAAATTATATTCCTAAATAGATCAATTTTGCTCTGAAACATTTAAACAAAAGAAAATGAGCAAAACAATCTTAATTACAGGTGCAGCAAGCGGTTTTGGGAAAATCGCGGCATTTGATCTGGCTAAAAAAGGATATAAGGTAATTGCTACGGCACAAGTTTATCCACAAATGAGCGATTTAATACGGGATGCGAAACAACAGGGAGTGGAACTTACGGTTGACAAACTGGATGTCACGGACGCTCGTGATATTGCCTATATTCATAAAAAATACGACATCGATATTTTAATTAGTAATGCGGGAATTATGGAGGGAGGGCCTATTGCCGAGCAACCGCTGGATTTAGTTCGTGATATGTTTGAAGTCAATGTATTTGGTGCATTGAACCTGGCGCAAGGTTTTATTAAAAAGTTTGTAGAGAAGAAGGCTGGTAGAATTGTATTTACCTCGTCTATGGGTGGATTGTGGACTGTGCCTTATGTGGCTGCTTATTGCGCTTCTAAACATGCATTGGAATCAATTGCTGAAGGTTTAAAAACCGAACTGGCACCTTTTAATATCAAAATTGCAACTTGTAATCCAGGCGTGTTTGGTACTGGTTTTAATGATCGTGGAGCCGATTCAATTTCACGCTGGTACGACCCTAAAATTAATTTTACGCCTGCTTCTTCTTTTGATGGGGTGACCGATGCGTTGGCCAATCAATTAGATCCTCAATCTATGGCTGATATTATTGTAGAGGTAGCATTGAATGATGATTCCAACTTCAGGAATGTGCATCCGAAGGAAACTGAAGATTTTGTAAAGCAGTTACAAGTTGAGGCATGGAGTGCTAAAAGTTAATTCAGCCTGGAATGTGCAGGTTATCTATCTGTACATTCTTCTATTCTAAAATTAAGCATGAAATAATATGAATATAGGATATACTGATGCAGTAAAAGCTCTTAATGTTGCAATTGAGAAAGCAACAGAATTGAATGTTCCAGTGAGCATTTCTGTGGTTGATACTGGTGGTCATCTAGTGTCTTTTGCGAGACTGGATAGTGTTTATGGAGTTATTGATTTTGCTATTAAGAAGGCAAGAACGGCAATAATGTTTGGTGTAGATAGTGATGTGATGGGAACTATAATTACTGGAGCCGATATTCACGGCTACGGCATGATCAATTCGAATATGGGTTTGCTAACTATTGGGGGTGGTGTAGTAATCAGAAACAAGGATGGAAACATCATCGGTGCTATAGCCTCATCAGGTGGATCTCCAGAACAAGATAAAGCAATTGCCAATGCTGGCGCAGTCTCGCTTAAAATTTGACATATTTGTTGTATGGCTGGAAATAGTGAAATCATATTTGACAAATTGGTGTATTCTTGTGCTTTTGAGAAGTACAGAGGGTATGAGGAGTTTATTCCTGAACATTTTTTAGGTTTTCAACTTTCGGGTGAAACGCATGCTTTCCATGATCAGGGAAATACGGTGATCACTGAAAATTCTATTGTACTGGTGAGGAAAAATCAATTGGTCCGTACGATTAAGTATCCCTCTAAGGAAGAAAAATATCAATTTCTTTCCATCACGCTAGACAAAGAAACTTTGCGAAGGTATGCGCTTGAAAATAAAATTGTTGTGGAGCGGCGGTATGACAGTAAACGTAAGTTGTTTTTTGAATCCAACGATCTTCTTAAAAGTTATTTTATTTCTTTATCGCCGTATATCAATAAAAAAAAGGAATCTACGCCTAGATTAGCGGATTTGAAAATCAGGGAGGCTATAGAATTGCTTTTGCAGAGTAATCCCGACTTTAAATATCTGCTATTTGATTTTTCTGAGCCGTATAAGATTAATCTGGAAGAATTTATGAACCAGAATTACATGTTTAACGTTTCCGTTGAATCTTTTGCTAAACTTACGGGACGTAGTCTTTCTGGGTTTAAACGGGATTTTAGTAAGATATTTGCTACTACACCTAAACAGTGGCTTCGCGACAAACGACTTGAAGAGGCATATTATATGATTAAGCAAAAGAAACAAAGGCCTGCAGAAATTTATTTGGACCTGGGCTTTGAGAATTTGTCGCATTTCTATTTTGCTTTTAAACAGAAATTCGGTTTAACGACTTCGGAGTTATAGACAGTGTTATGTATAGAATTGAAGTAATGGGTTCTACCAGTGGGGTATGCTATAGTTTTGCTCCTGTTGATAGTGTGACCGGATTTGAAGCACAACTTGTCAAAGATGGCTTTAAAAAAGACGGCTTTAAAAATGAAGATGAGTTGTTGGAATCTTCTTTAAAAACCTCCATGATTCCTGTCGATAAAGATATAAAAGAATACCTGTTCAGCTTTGAAAATGCTTGTGAGATGTTACGAAGGGGAAACGCTATTTTTAAATCAATGTAAATTATAATTTAAAGGCGATGCCCATGCTTATTATAAAATACACATCGGTCTTTAGAGAGAGATGTATCGAAATCTTTAAAAGTAATTTACCAAAATTCTTTGCTCCTGAAGAGCTGCAGCTATTTGCAGACTTTTTGGACCATGATATTGAAGATGATTACTATGTTGTACAGGAGGATGGGCTTGTATTAGCTTGC
>NZ_DATMRL010000580.1:0-2442 GCF_035566355.1 Pedobacter sp. | reverse complement strand
CAAGAAAAATATGTTTTCTGATCGCGCTGAGCCTGTAAGGCTCAGCGCGATCAGAAAACATATTTTTCAAAAAAGGTTATTGCTTACTCACCACACCAGGTCCATAAGCCACTTCCGCATCACTCGTAAACCCTTGGTCATTGATGTAATCCTGCAACGTAGGATACACCGAAGAATCAAAAACAACCTTGCAAGGCACCGAACCAGCAGCACCACAACTCGGTGTAGAACCCGTAGCCTGCGTCCAGTTAGACGCATTCCTTGCACCAGTAGACGTACCCAAATTGTACGTATAAGCAATTAAACCCGCCTTGTGAACAGACGATGCTTTAGAGAAAGCAAAAGCTGCGGTCAATCCGCCAGCACACAGCACGACCATTAAAGCCGCTTTAAACGATTTTTTCATGTTAATGAATTTTAATGTAAAAAAATGGATGATTATATATTCAACCCACGTTACGTACCGCAGAGAATATTCAGGAAGAAACAAGCGGATACCAGAAACACTGGCACCCGCAGGTATTAACCGACAACACCAAAGCCAGGGCTAACCAAGCCAAGAACGGCAGCAGTGTTTACTTTAATTCGAAATATAAATGGGTAACCGAGATGCGTAATATTCATAATAGAGTGCTTTAATTTTGATATACCTAAAGATCAGTAACTAAAACAACATCAACTCCGTTATTTTACGGAATTTCGTCACTTTTTATTCGGCAACAGATCTTTTTTGATCAAAAAAGTACGGATATGCTGCAAATTATCCACAGACATATGCAGGTAACTGGCAATGTGATGGTCCTTAATGATTTTACCAGGAGGTAATAACTCAGAATTTGCCGTGTAAAAATGAAGCACACTCTCCTCTCCGCCTTTACGGATCATTTCATCACGCAGTACTTCCTTGTTCTCAAAACTGGCAAGAGTTAAGCGGGCAAGTTCCTCCATATCCGGAATGGTCTGATAACCAGTTTGCATTTGCGCATGCGTAACTTCCATAACCAGTGTATCTCTGTAGATCTTCAAATAATACCTGGAAGGCCATGCATTCATAAAACTATTCCCAGCCACAATTTCGCCCGCACGGTAAATTTTCAATACATGCTCATTTCCAGCCTCATCCAGATAATAAGCCATCATAAAACCACTTACAATGAAATAAGCTTTATCGATCACATCGTCCTGCAGGTGAATATCATGAGTTGCAAGGCAAATTCTTGAAATCATTACCGCAGCCAGATAAGGTTCCAGATCCGGATGCAGGGGTTTAATAGCTCTTAAATAATCGATTAATCTTTGAAATGCCGTTTTAGGCATAGGAACGATACGCATCAGTTCCTTATTGGTAAAAAGAGACATAAATTTAATAAGTTAGTTTTTTTATAGGTTGTTGATTTAAAAGGTGATCTAGCATTCAGTTACGCTGAGTTCCGCCTTTCCGTTTTTGTAAAGCAGCATCAGGTTTTCCATACTGATCTTTTTAATATCTTCAGGATACTGCAGGTTAAAGGCTTCAATAAACCTTAATGGCGAATTAAAAGCACATCTCAGTTGAAGCCGTACCTCATTTTCCTCATGGTTGCGGAGCGTAACACTCAACTCAATAAGTTTGTCGCCATGAAGCGCAGCTTCAACACCCTCTTTGCTGGTGATGAGGTTAGAATGAGTCCAGAAATACTGGACCAGGTCACTTGTTTTGATCATAAAATTTACATTTGGTTAGATTTATAATAATTATTGGCAATATTTTGATTAAATAAATGGTTAAAAAACCGCTGTCAAGCGGCAACAATTTTTCATGCATCTTGCAAGCTAGGCATCACGTTGTCCCACTTTGGAGGGGGATTAAGGGGGAGGATTCCACCCCCAACCCCCTCAATGGGGACAATATGGCGCCTTACCTCTATAGCACATTAGTTTCTTCCAACCTCTCCTCCTTTCGTTTTTTCTTTTCAAAAAACTTAATACTAGACAGCGCTTTTCTATCTATCTCTTCTTTACTCAGCAGACTCAAAAACTCATCAACAGACAGTTCAAAATGTTCCAACAAACGCATCCCCATCAAGAAACTCAATTCCTTTTCATTACGAATGATGTCGGTTAAAGTGCTCCCGCTTATTTTAAGCACTTCCGCGATGTCTTTTCTATACTGCCCGTTTTGCTGTATCAAGTAGTCAATGGCTTCGCCAATGGTTTTGTTCATAGTTTAATGTTTTTTATAAATGGTGTTTTGTTGTTTATTTAAATCCCTCTCTCCCCACAAGGGGGATTTAGCTTTGCTGAGCTCGCTGAAGGGCTCGGTTCTCCCTTTGAAAAAAGGGCGAGAGGTTGCGTGGTGTACTATAAGCGAGTGTGAATATGAACCCTCACAGGTCTGCACCCAAGAAAATATGATTTCATGATCAAGCCTCAGGATCTGTAAGATCCAGCGCGATCAGAAAA
>NZ_DATMRL010000579.1:0-3568 GCF_035566355.1 Pedobacter sp. | reverse complement strand
CAGCAAAATTTTAAAACTCAGGCAGTATGAACAAGGGTAAACTGATGGGAACAGCAACAATAAAAAATATAGCTAATACTATAAATACAACAGGTTATACAGCAATTAACCAACCACTTAAAAATTAAAAGCATGAAAAGGATTGCTGCGCTAAGTGCATTAACTATATCACTATGTGTGGTGTCAGGTTTTGTGATTGACAATACGACCAAAACGATTGTACCGGCAATTACATTTTACAAAACTCCACTGGTTTGTAATGCTGCTCCTGATATTGGTTGTGGTAGCCGTTCAAAACCTGTTTTGCTTGAACTGGAAAAAAATCCTGCCATCAAAGAAGCGTGGCTTAACCGTCAGGGGACTGTCATAGCCATAGTCTGGAAAGATAAAGTGCATACAGAAACTGTTGCCAAACCTATATTTAAAAAGAATAGTATCAGCTTTACAATTATAAATGAGAACGATGCTGCATATTATATGAGAATATTTCGAAATACAAATCTTTGGTATCGTGGTGCAGATGTCGATATGCTAAGCCAGGAAGAAGCCGCAACCATAGCAGAATCCTCAGTAAAATTTGCTCTAAAAGATAATTTAATTACAAAAGCCGAAGCAGAAAAAATAAAAAACGATGTTGAATCGTATTTTAAACTAGAATTGGTTAAGATTAGAACTAATGAACAGTTAAATGAAGATGACCAAAATAAATTCAGACTAGCAATGTATGGCATTGCTGAAAAATACATTGGGAAAGAGAGGGCCGAAAAAGTAATGGAACTCTACCAGAAGAATTATGAAAAACAATGCAAAAAAGATGCTGCCTGCTCAACACCAGGTATAAAAAAAGATTGTTGCAACAAATAAAATATTTATGACTGATACGATAGTATTAAATTCAGTTATTACCTGCCCCGCTTGCGGGCATCAGAAAGAAGAAACAATGCCAACAGATGCCTGTCAATATTTCTACACTTGTGAAGAATGTAAGACAATTTTAAAACCTCTTGCGGGTGATTGCTGCGTATTTTGCAGTTACGGCAGTGTAAAATGTCCGCCGGTACTCCATGGTTCAAGTGGCTGCTGATGGTCTTTCTGGTTTCATTAGGAGATATTTTTGTTGTGTACCCATTCCATTTTCGCATTCTCCATATCGGCAACTAGTTTGTTCATTTTTTTGCACACTTCTCTGCATGCTTTGATTTGAAAATCAATAAATTAAATAGACTCTGAAGATAATAAAATCCTTCCTTTTAACTAAATGAAGTTTTTCGATTATGTGTCGTTAAAATGTACTGGAATTAGGGGGAATTAAAATTCTCTTTATAATAACTTCAAATTTAAGTTTCGCTGTTCTGCAAATGGTAATGCAAACTGGCAATTCTTATATTCTTTGTCACAATTGATTTTAAGTTTAAGATTGAGACTGTTAAAGAAGCCATTGGTAGAAGGCCCGACCTAATTCTTTATTTTTATAGACCGGGCTATAAACAATTAAAACATATTTTCATAAGTGCAAGCGATAATGACACTTTATATCTAGAGAAATTATTGCCAAATCAATATATCAATAATACAATAAATAAATAGCTAACCGATATCCTTTATAAGTTGACCTGTGTAGCCGCGGTTCGAACTTTCTTGTGTCAGATCTTACTGATCTAACATTATTATAACTTGGGTATCAATTAATTAAATATATTTTCCTAAAACAAATTCTGCCATAATTAAATAAATGGGTTTCTATTTTTATGCAGCTTTTAAAATGTCTACGATCGCTTGGATTTGACATTTAAATAATATTGCTCCGGGTCTTTCATGTCAATAACAATTGTCTTAGCCCACAGGTCGCCAAGCCTCTGATGCTTATCAGTATTTTTAATTGCAATAATTCCAGGTATACCCCAAAAGAAGATTTCAATTGGGTCAAGCAAATGCCGCTCGATAAAATCACGTGTTCAATGCTGTTTTGACAAAAAGAGTGATTTATGGTGAATTCACTTTATTCATCGAGCATGGACCAAAGTGCTGCAATATTACCTTGTTAGCACCAGCTTTTTATTTAGCCTGCCAAGCGTTATCAAGTTTTGAATATGCAAAGTCGTCTGTTGCAATTAATTTATGTGGTTTCCCGCACCAGCAAACCATTATCCTACCAAATAACTTTTCGTCAGTGGCAAATTGATAAACAGCATTGGCAATGTCTTCCGGTTTATTTGGCTTTGCAGGCACTTTTCTATCTACTCTCTGTTCAGGAGTAAGTGCCTCTATATATTTTAGAATTTCCTCAGTGCCTATCCAGTCAGATGCCAATGCGTTTACCCTGATATTGTGTAATTCTTTTAGCTTAACAAGTCCTGTTGTCATTCTTAAGATGGCGGAATTGGATGCGTCATAAGCAACAGAATTTGAAGAAATATATTTTAATGCAGAAATTGACGACATATTTACAATTGCTCCGCCATCACTTTTTAGCATTTCGTCAATTGCATATTTTATACAAAACATTGTGCCTAAAAAGTCTGTTTGTATTTGTTCAAGCCAGTCGTTGAGCAAGCCAGGTTTGAAAGTCTGGGCGTTGTTGATTAAAACGTCTAAGTGTCCAAAGGTTTTAACTGTGAAGTCAATGAGGTTTTTTATATCGTTTTCATTGCTGATGTCCGTTTGAAAAAATGATGCTGTGCCACCGATTTTTTTGATTTGTTCAACTGTTTCATGTCCACCTTGTTTATTGATGTCCGCTACGACAACTTGCAGCCCTTCGCTTGCAAATTTTTTTGCAATGGTTCGTCCGCAGCCCGTCCCTCCAGCGCCTGTTATTATTACTGTCTTATTGCCTGTCATTTTGGACTTCATATAAATCTGCTGCTAACATTTCAAATTATGATATAATCTTCAACTACCAACTAAATTTGAAGAGCAAATATTTTGCAGATTAAAATACCGAATTCATTGATGGTATTGAGGAAAATGAACTTCTAACAAAAAGCAGAAAAATTTATTAAGGCCTTATTAGTAGTCCCGGCAGGAATCGAACCTGCATCAAAAGTTTAGGAAACTTCTATTCTATCCATTGAACTACGGGACCAATTTAAATTCTATCCCTGCCTGCGGCAGGCAGGCATTGAACTACGGGACCAACTTAAATTCTATCTCTGCCAACTATAGGCATTAATTAACTGAACCAATTTTTTTAAGAACTCTTTGCCTATTCCTTTTTTATAATTCTTTTCTTTCAACCTTCCCGATTCCCAATTACTACAATTTTCAGTAAATATGATCTTCCATGGTCGAAACAATCTGATAGATCTGGTTACCCCGGAATTGTGCTCTTTCAATCTTTTCTCAATATCCCTGGTCATCCCGACATATATTCTTCTATGCTCCTCACTCCATATCGCATACACAACAATCATTCTCACAGTTTATTTCCAATTCCATTAGAAACTTCTATTCAATGCCTGCCTGCGGCAGGCAGGCATTGAACTACGGGACCTGTTTTAACGGAAGGTTGCAAAAGTAAGATTTTCTGAAACAAGATTCGCTTTCCCCTTAACTTCATATTTCAATA
>NZ_DATMRL010000578.1:0-7339 GCF_035566355.1 Pedobacter sp. | reverse complement strand
TTTTTCGGCTCAAATTTCACATACAGGTCATATAAAACAGTTCAAGATACATATAATCTAATTTCCGCTAAAGATTTTTTACCTTTGCACACTTTATATGGCACATCAAATACCAAGCGACGGCACTTTACTTCCTTTAATGGAAGAATTTTACACAATACAGGGAGAAGGATTTAATACGGGTAAAGCGGCATACTTTATTCGCCTTGGAGGCTGCGATGTAGGTTGCCATTGGTGTGACGTAAAAGAAAGCTGGGATGCAGAGCTGCACCCTTTAACTTCAGCAGATGATATTGTAGCCAAAGCAGAAACTTTTCCAGGGAAAGCAGTAGTAATTACCGGTGGCGAACCTCTTATCTATAACCTGGATTATCTGACAGCAAAACTACAGGAGAAAAAAATTCTAACCTTTATAGAAACTTCAGGTGCTTATCCCCTTTCTGGTCATTGGGATTGGATCTGTTTGTCTCCAAAGAAATTTAAGGCACCTCGCCCCGACATCACACCATTTGCAAATGAACTTAAGGTAATTGTATTTAACAAAAGCGACTTCGAATGGGCAGAGAAATATGCAGAAACTGTTTCTGAAAACTGTAAACTTTATTTACAGCCAGAATGGTCAAAGGCCAAAGAAGTTACCCCCTTAATTATTGATTATGTAATGGCCAATCCCAAATGGGAAATTTCCCTTCAAACGCATAAATACCTGAATATTCCTTAATCCAGGGAATGTTTATAAATTGACATTTCAATTTCTTATGTTTATAGTCAGTTAGTTGTATTTTATTCAGCTCTGCCATGATACATAGAAATTCGGCTCAAATTCTGGTGTTCCTACTGCTTCTATGTGGCGTTTTTCGTGTAAGCGCGCAAAGTACCAACAGGAAAGCACAAGAAGATTTTAACCGCGCACAGGAAATGATCACCCAAATCAACTATCCTCAGGCCATTGACTTTTTAAAAGCTGCGGTAAAAGAAGACGGACAATTCCAGCTGGCTTATCTTCAGCTGGCAGACCTGCACAGAAAAACCAGGCAGTACAATTCCTCAATCCCCTATTATCAACAAGCCATAAGCCTTGGAAACATTTCCGACTACAGGGTATACTATGGGATGGGCGAATCCCTGCTGCTTACAGGCAACTACGAAAATGCCAAATCCAGTTTGACGACATTCATCAGCAAGTATACAGGTAAGGATAAAGACATTTTAAACAAGGCGAACAAGTACGTCAAAGATTGTGATTTTTCCATCGCTGCTTTAAAAAGCCCGGTAAAATATAACCCTATAAACCTTGGGCCAGGTGTAAATTCCAAGTATAGAGATTATTTCCCTTCCATCACTGCAGATGGTCAAAACCTGATCTTCAGCAGAAATATAGAGGGCAATGAAGACTTCTATTTATCTACAAAAACAGGATCAACCTGGTTCGAAGCTATTCCGCTCAGCAGTAAAATCAACACACCAAATTATAATGAAGGTGCACAATCCATTAGCCCCGATGGAATGTATTTATTTTTCACCGGCTGTAACCGGCCTGATGGCCTTGGAAGGTGCGATATTTATGTAAGCCATAAAGAAGGCAATGACTGGGGCACCCCCTTCAATTTAGGTGCACCAGTCAACTCCGAATACTGGGATGCACAACCTTCCATCAGCCCCGACGGAAACACGCTGTATTTTGTAAGCAACCGACCAGGGGGCTATGGTGGCTATGATATTTGGAAAAGTACGCTAAATGAAGACGGCAGCTGGCAAAAGCCTGTAAATTTAGGACCGGAAATCAATACCCCTTATGATGAACAGACCCCGTTTATTCATCCAGACGGAAAGACTTTTTATTTCTCTTCAGACGGCTGGCCGGGATTTGGAAATAAAGACATATTCATGAGTACCCTGACAGACAATGGTCATTGGACTGTTCCCGTAAATTTAGGTGCTCCGATCAACACCTTTAATGAGGAGACCGGCTTAACCGTTTCACCCGATGGCTCAAAAGCTTATTTCTCTGCTATTTTAAAGGATGGATATGGAGATATGGATATCTACCAATTTGATTTACCTAAAGCCATCAGACCAAAAGAGATCACCTACGTGAAAGGAAACGTAAAAGATAAGGAGACAGGGAAACCATTATCTGCCAGCATCAAAGTAGTTAACCTGCAAAATAAGCAAAATCAATTCAATGATTTCACCAATGAAGCAACTGGTTCGTTTTTAGCGGTTATGCCCGCAGGACATTCCTATTTACTAAATGCAGAAGCCGAAGGCTATTTATTTTATTCCGACAACTTTGAGTTGAACAACAGCTCCTCACTGAAACCTTATGAGTTGAATATACTTCTGGAGAAAATAAAGCCAGGCGTAAACATTGTTTTAAGAAATATCTTTTTTGACACCAATAAATACGAGCTTTTGCCATCCTCAATTACAGAATTAAACCTGTTAACTGATCTCTTGCAGCACAATAAAGGCCTTAAAATCGAAATCCAGGGGCATACGGACAACATCGGCAATAATGCCCAGAATATGAAATTATCAGAACTCAGAGCCAAATCAGTTTATGACTTTTTGATTATACACCAAATTACCGCAGAAAGGCTCTTGTATAGAGGTTATGGAGAAAACAAGCCTCTCGCCACTAATGAAACCGAAGCAGGAAGGAAACAAAACAGAAGAACCTCTTTTGTGGTGATACAAGCCAATTAAAATAAGAAAAGCGGTTAAATAACCGCTTTTCTTATTTTAATGAGTTTTTCCAGCAGATCTTCCAAAAGATCCAGGTGAAGCATATTGGCACCATCCGATTTCGCGTTCGCAGGATCCGGGTGTGTTTCAATAAACAATCCATCTGCGCCAACAGCAATTGCCGCCTTCGCAATCGTACCAATCAGTTCAGGCTTACCTCCTGTTACCCCGCTACTTTGATTGGGCTGCTGCAGGGAATGCGTACAATCCATAACTACCGGAACACCAAAACTTTGCATCTCTGGCAAACCACGATAGTCGACAATCAGGTCCTGGTAACCAAATGTATTCCCACGATCCGTTAAAATAACTTTGTTATTTCCTGATTCTACAATTTTTTCTACCGCGAATTTCATAGAACCTGCAGAAAGGAATTGTCCCTTTTTTACATTCACCACCTTTCCCGTATGTGCAGCAGCAATCAGCAGATCAGTTTGGCGGCACAAAAAAGCAGGAATCTGTAAAACATCTACATAAGCTGCAGCCATAGCGGCCTCAGCACTTTCGTGAATATCGGTCACTGTAGGCAGTCCAAATTCTTTCCCTACTTTCTCCAGAATCTTTAAAGCCTTTTCATCACCTATTCCGGTAAATGAACCACCTTTAGAGCGGTTTGCTTTCCGGTAAGACCCTTTAAAAATATAAGGAATTTCCAGTTTGTTGGTTATCTTCACAATCTTCTCCGCAATGCGCATGGCAATTTCTTCGCCCTCAATGGCACAAGGCCCCGCCATTAAAAAGAAGTTATCAGAACCGGTATGTTGTAGTTTATCTAAATTAAAATTAATCATTATCGTTTTTCTATATTAATTACCAAGTTCAGACATAAACTTGATGCGCATCAGCTGAATCTCTTCACGGGTATAATCTGTTTCACCAAGGTCTTTTAATGCCTCATCAATAGAATCATTCTCCGCACTCCGGAAATAATCAAACACTTCATCCTGACGGTCTTCATCCATCATTTCATCCACAAAATAATTGAGATTCAGCTTCGTTCCCGAATTGACAATTGCTTCAATCTCTTTTAGGATTTCAAAATAGGTAATGCCTTTGGAACGGGCAATATCTTCCAGACCAATCTGACGGTCTACATTTTGAATAATCGACACCTTAAGCTGGGATTTATTGGCCTGAGTTTTAATGATCAGATCCACCGGCCGCTCAATATCATTATCCTCAACATATTTTTTAATCAGCTCAATAAAAGGGCCTCCAAATTTAAGCGCCTTACCGTTGCCTACGCCTGAAATCTGCTTCAGCTCTTCCATAGAAATTGGATAGTGCGTACACATTTCTTCCAGTGAAGGATCCTGGAATACCACAAATGGAGGAACGTTCTTTTGTTTGGCTATTTTTTTACGCAGTTCTTTCAATAATTGAAGCAACTGTGTATCCAGGGCCCCGGAACCTTGTTTTACTTCATCGTCATCATCCTCTCCCGCTGCATCAATTGGATCGTTTAATATAAATTTCAAACTATAAGGATTCTCTATAAAATCCTGTCCGGAATTCGTTAAACGCAGCAATCCATAATTATCAATATCCTTAGACAGAAAGTTGTTAAGTACCGCTTGTCTGATCAAAGATTTCCAAAGATTCTCTCCTTCAATCTTTCCATGGCCATATTCTTGTAACTTCGCATGCTCATAAGCAATTGTCTGCGCAGTTTCCAACCCCATCAGAATGTTCAGAATATGCGTATCATCAAATTTCTCCCCGATATTTTTAATCAGTTGCAATAAGGTTTTCAGCGGTTCCTCCGCATCAAATACTTTTTTCGGCTTCTTACAATTATCACACATGCAATTACAGCCGGTTTCATTAAAGTTCTCCCCAAAATAGTGCAGGATCTGCTTTCTCCGGCAAACACCGGACTCGGCATAATCAATCACCTCTTTTAAAATCTGAGTGCCTATTTCCCGCTCAGAAACAGGTTTATCCTTCATAAACTTGGCCAGTTTGTCTACATCTTTCTGTGCATAAAATGCAATACAAACCCCCTCACCACCGTCTCGTCCTGCCCTGCCCGTTTCCTGGTAATACCCTTCCATACTTTTTGGAATATCATGATGGATCACAAAACGCACATCCGGTTTATCTATCCCCATACCAAAAGCAATGGTGGCTACAATAACCTCAACATCCTCCATCAGGAATTTATCCTGCGTATCTGCCCTTACCTTAGGCTCAAGGCCTGCATGATAAGGCAAGGCTTTAATCCCATTCAAATTTAAAGCTTCAGCTATTTCTTCAACCTTTTTCCTGCTCAGGCAATAAATAATACCGGATTTACCCGTGTTCTGCTTAATATAACGGATCATTTCCTTAACTACATCGCGTTTCGGGCGGATCTCATAAAACAAGTTTGGTCTGTTAAAAGAAGACTTAAACAGCGTTGCTTCAGTCATCTGCAGGTTTTTGATAATGTCCTGCTGAACTTTTGGTGTTGCTGTAGCGGTTAACGCTATAATAGGTATTTGATCTCCAAGCCCACTGATGACCTGTCTTATTTTTCTATATTCCGGTCTGAAATCATGTCCCCACTCTGAAATACAGTGTGCTTCATCCACAGCCACAAAAGAAATTTTGATCAATCTTAAGAAATCAATATTATCCTGCTTGGAAAGAGATTCCGGTGCAACATACAGCAGTTTGGTCTGTCCGCTGAGCAGATCACTCTTTACCTGAGCGATATCCGTTTTATTTAAAGAAGAGTTTAGAAAATGTGCTATACTATCATTTCCTCCAAAAGCCCTCAACTGATCGACCTGATTCTTCATCAGCGCGATAAGTGGAGAGATCACAATAGCGGTCCCCTCGCTCATCAGTGCAGGCAATTGATAACATATAGATTTCCCCCCACCTGTAGGCATAATTACAAAAGTGTTCTTCTTTTCAAGAACATTGGTGATAATTGATTCCTGATCACCCTTAAAATTATCAAAACCAAAAAAGTTTTGTAAGTTGTCAAACAACGACTTTTTCACATCCATTTTCTCTATAAAAGATTCCGTGCTATTTTTCATTCAAAATAACATAATTTTGCCTTAATTAAAGCATTAAGATACTAAATAATTCTGTTTGAAAAGTAAAAAATCAATAATTGAGGCGGGAGTCAGCACTTTACAACTGGAGGCGCAGGCCATTTCAGGTTTAATCAAGAATATTAATGATGATTTCGTTAAGGCCGTCAGCTTAATTATAGAAAGCGAAGGCCGGGTGGTGGTTACCGGCATTGGTAAAAGTGCCATCATTGCACAGAAAATTGTAGCCACTTTTAATTCTACCGGAACGCCCTCTGTTTTTATGCATGCCGCTGATGCCGTCCACGGCGATCTTGGGATGATCCAAAAGAACGATATCATCATCTGCATTTCTAAAAGCGGCAATACCCCCGAAATTAAAGTGCTATGCCCTTTGCTCAAACAATCTGGTAATGTTTTGATTGGCATGGTCGGACAACTTCAATCCGCCCTGGCAGATCAAGCTGACCTGATTCTTGATACTACTGTAGAGAAAGAAGCCTGCCCGAATAACCTGGCACCCACCACCAGTACTACAGCCCAATTGGCAATGGGCGATGCCCTTGCTGTTTGCTTGCTGCACGCGAGAGAATTTAACAGTGACGATTTCGCTCGATATCACCCAGGAGGCTCACTAGGCAAGAAATTATATCTTAAAGCCACTGATCTTGCTTCAAGAAATGAAAAGCCTTCTATCTCTCCTAATTCACCAATCAAAGATGTCATTATAGAAATAAGTCAAAACCGTTTAGGCGTTGTTGTTGTTATTGAGAACGATACGATTCTGGGAATAATTACTGACGGAGATATTAGAAGAATGTTGGAAAAACATTCTAATTTAGCAAACATTATGGCGAAAGACATTATGAATACCAATCCCAAAAAAATTGACAAAGATGCTTTAGCGGTCGATGCACTGGAGGTGATTAAGCAAAATAATGTCACCCAGTTGCTGGTTACCAATGGAAGTAAGTATTTCGGCATTATTCATTTACACGACCTTCTTCAGGAAGGAATTATATAAAACCATCTTATAAACAGCATGAACAAAAATAATTACGCCTTAATTATGGCTGGCGGTGTTGGAAGCCGTTTTTGGCCGGTAAGCAGAACAGAATACCCAAAACAGTTCATTGATTTTTTTGGAATTGGAAAAACCCTCATACAGAGCACATACGATCGTTTTTTAAAGATTTGCCCTCCAGAAAACATTTTTATTGTTACCAATGAGATCTACACAGATATCATCAAAATTCAGTTACCCGACATACAGGACAACCAAATTCTTGCTGAGCCTATTATGCGCAATACAGCACCATGTATTGCATATGGTTCCATGAAAATATCCGAACTCAATCCCGACGCAGTAATTGTGGTCGCTCCTTCAGATCACACCATTGCTGATCTGGATAGTTTTGTTTCTGCCATTGAAGAATCCCTGGAAGCAGCAGCTCAAAATGATTGTCTGATCACCCTGGGTATTAAACCCAGCCGCCCGGATACTGGTTATGGCTATATCCAGTATGTAGACAACACATTGGCTTCAGATCCAAGAATCCATAAAG
>NZ_DATMRL010000577.1:0-4534 GCF_035566355.1 Pedobacter sp. | reverse complement strand
CCACATCAGAACGTGTGGTTAATGCGCTTTCATTTGGACTCAACCATCCTAAGGGGCAATTTGAAACGGAACAAAGCATCAATTCCATTACACTTGAGGATGTCAAAGCTGCCTATAAAAACTATGTAACACCTTCAAGAGGCTATCTGACCTTTGTTGGAGATATAGAACCGGAAGACGCAATTGCTCTGGCAACTAGAGCATTTGGAGATTGGAAAGGTGCTACGCTGACTGTTCCCGTTTTAACTAAAGTCAACAACCCGGTTAAAACAGAGGTAAATGTTGTAAATATACCTAACGCAGTTCAGTCTGAGATTACGGTAACTAATCTGATAGATCTGCCACTAAGTAGCCCAGATTTTCATGCCGTATTGCTCGCTAATGAAATCTTGGGTGGGGGTGCCGATGCCAAACTTTTTAGAAACCTGCGGGAAAAACACGGTTTTACCTATGGTGCTTATTCCCATATAGGTTCCGGAAGATGGCAATCCACTTTTTCTGCATCAGCATCGGTAAGGAATGAGAAAGTGGACAGCGCAGTGGTTGAATTTTTAAGGGAGATTAATGTAATGCGTATGGAAAAAGTTAGTCCTGAACTCTTACAGAGTGCAAAAAACCTGTATAATGGTTCTTTTGCTTTGGGTTTAGAAAATCCTTCGCGTGCAGCAGGCTTTGCCAGCAATATTTTGATTAATAACCTGCCGAAAGATTTTTACCGTACTTATCTTCAGAAATTGAATGCGGTTACGGCAGATGACGTTTTGCGTGTTAGCAAGAAGTATTTTTCCTGCGACAATGCAAGGATCGTTATTGTGGGTAAAACAGATGATTTTTTACCTGGATTGATAAAGTCGGGATATCAGGTTAAACACTTCAACCGCTTTGCGGCACCAATTGAATGATAAAATAAACAAGAAGAGCTTACCAGCGCTTTGGTACTTTGTGCGCGGTATTATTTTTCGATAATAGTTGAAAAAAGACATGCAGTGATGGATTTCCTGCATGTTAATATTAAACAATACATTACATAGGAGGGCGTTCGGTATTACAAATTCCATCATGATCATTTGTGCAAGAATTTACAATTTCGATATAAATGCAGATATTGCGCCTTCATAGGCAAAACTGTAAATGGAAAAACTAACCAAAGACGAGCATTACTGGATTGATGAATTCAGAAAGGGCAATGAAAAGGCCTTAGCTTACTTTTTTAGGTTACACTACCGCTCCTTATGCTATTTTGTGAGTAAGATGATCCAGGATGATGCCGAAGCTGAGGACATAGCAGCCATTTCATTTATAAAACTCTGGGACCGAAAAGATAGCTTTGAAAAGAATGAAAATATCAAAGCATTTTTATTCATAACATGCCGAAATGCAAGCCTAAATTTCTTAAAACAATTGGAACGTAGAACCATCAGACAAGAAGAATACGTTAGGCACCTTAGTGATATTGATGATGTGGTTTTGAACCAAGTCGTAGAGTCAGAGTTTTTAAATGTATTGAATCAAGAGGTGGAGCAACTGCCAGAGCAATGTAGTAAAGTCTTTTCGATGATCTACTTTGAAGGTAAAAAGACTGATGAAATAGCAGAAATCATGGGCATTTCTGTTAAAACAGTCCGTAATTATAAGTCACGTGCTATTGAAATATTGCACAATTCATTTCTAAAAAAGAAGGTTTCTGACGCCCTAATGCTGGCAATGTTCATTTTTTTAAATAAAAAATAAAAATATCAGATTTCACTAGGGCGTTTTCCCGATTTGTTGTTTCTATGTTATATGTGGGTTAATAATAATTGACCAAGTTTATAATTGGCGCTAACAAATAGAAATATGTTTGACAAAGAATTTGATATTGCAACTTTAATCAGCCTCTACCAGAAGGGAGAGATCGATATTAATTCCATGCAAAGGTTAGAGACCTGGCTTGCCGCAGATCAAGCCAACCAGAATCTTTTTGAAGAATTAAGTCAAGAAAACAAACTACAGTCCAAGCTTGCAAAATTCAGGACATTTGACGAGAATTTAGGCTGGGAAAAAGTGAGGAGCGGAATTCCAGAGATTTCTCAAAATGTCCAAGCTGTAAAAAGAATTCCATTGTGGCCTCGTTATTTCTTAGCGGCCGCTATTGCAGCAATCGTCGTTGGTGCCGGATTATTTTATTATAAAGGAACCAAAAACAAAGAATCAGTTAATCATGCCTATGTAAGTGACATTGCTCCAGGTAAAGTCGGCGCTACATTGACTTTAGCCAATGGTAAAAAGATTAGCCTTGGAGATGCACGGAAGGGGGAACTAGCAAATGAGGCAGGAACCAGTATCCTTAAAACTGCTGATGGACAGGTTGTCTATGAAATGAAAGGACACTCCGGAACATCTGACAAAATCAATACTTTGACCACCGCGAATGGTGAAACCTACATTTTAACTTTACCAGACAAATCTAAAGTCTGGATGAACGCAGCCTCAAGTTTGACCTATAGCACTTCTTTAAATCAGCACGGAATTCGAAAAGTACAACTCCAGGGAGAAGCTTATTTCGAGATTTTCAAGGATAAAGCCCATCCTTTCGTTGT
The DNA here is from genome assembly GCF_035566355.1 of Pedobacter sp. GTDB lineage: Bacteria > Bacteroidota > Bacteroidia > Sphingobacteriales > Sphingobacteriaceae > Pedobacter. The sequence continues at coordinate 1,955 of NZ_DATMRL010000577.1, read as the reverse complement.
ACAAACCAATAAACAGGAAATAGAGGTTCTGGGTACCCATTTTAATGTAAACAGCTACAATGATGAACCAGGAATTGAAACAACTTTAATGGAAGGTTCAGTTAAGATAACATCAGGAAGATTTCAGAAGATTCTCAAACCAGGAGAACAGGCAATTAATAAAGGCAACTCGATGGCTGTAAATCATGTCGATGTACAAACTGTAGTGGATTGGAAGAATGGTGACTTCAATCTAGATAAGGTTAATTTTAAGGTAGCGATGAGAAAAATTGCGAGGTGGTATGATGTTGAGATCATCTATGATGCCTCCATTACAGATGATATGGAAACAGGAGGTTGGGTTTCGCGGGGAAGCAATCTATCTTCAATTTTAAAATTAATTGAATCCTCAGGCTTAGTCCACTTTAAAGTCGAAGGGCGGAAAGTATACGTTTACAAATGATTATATCAATTGAACAGATGAATGAACTCAGGCAAATCATCAAATTACAGAAAGGACTTATGGATTAAAAAACAAAAAAATAACCAGATCTTAAAGTAAGACCTGGTCATATTTGGCTCAAGCCAATAAAATTATCAACTAGAAACAGCAGTTGCCTTGTCCGTGGAAAGTAGAGGCATTCTGCATTAACCAAATCAAACAAATGTATAAAAATTATACTAAGAAACTTGGTATGCCTAATAGGCTATACCATAAAATGCTGCTAATTATGCGACTAACCACCGTGATTTTAATAGCGTCTCTCATGCAAGTTACAGCTGCAACCTTTGCACAGCGAATCACAATAGAGCAAAAGAATATACCGCTAAAATCTGTTTTGAAGGAAATCAGGAAGCAAAGCGGATTCGATTTCTTCTATGATGGAAAGATTATATCTGATGATCAAAAAATAGATATAAGCATTCACAATGTAAGCATTGAAGAAGCATTGCGCAGCACTTTTAGCGGGCTTGATCTCAGCTATGAAATTGAAGGGAAAAAAGTAGCTATAAAAAAGAAATCTATGGCCTCTTTTATCGAAAAAATAAAACTGTACCTAGATGATATTAAGGTGTCTGGCCTCGTAACCGATGAAAACGGAAGACCTCTTATTGGAGCTACTATTAAAGTAAAGGATAGTAAAATAATAACTAAAACTGGTCAGGATGGTTCGTTTACATTAAATGGCGTTGATGAGAAAGCCACTTTAATCATTTCATTTATTGGGTACGCTGACAAAGAGGTAAAAGCTAAGTCAAGTTTAGGGTTTATTAAACTTAAATTAAGTGATAATCCACTAAATGAAATTCAAGTTATCGCTTACGGTGCACAATCCAAGCGTTTTAGTGTTGCTTCTGTAAATACAGTTACCGCCGAAAATATTGAAAAACAACCTGTAACCAATCCTTTATTGGCCTTGCAAGGACAGGCTCCCGGGTTAGCCGTAACTTCAACCAGTGGTATTCCTGGCTCACAAGTACTGGTTCAGATCAGGGGACAAAATACCTTAAACTCTACTTTAAACCCTAAAAAACCTTATGATCAGCCCTTATTTATAGTTGATGGCGTTCCGTTTGCTACCCAAAACAATAATGTGAGCCAATTTGCTTCACTTTTGGCTGCTCAAGGCGGATCAGCAAATCTCAGTCCAAGCTCCGTAGGTATCAGCCCATTTAATAATATCAATCCCGCAGATATAGAAAGTATCAGTATTCTTAAAGATGCCGACGCAACCTCTATTTATGGATCAAAGGGCGCTAATGGTGTTATTCTTATTACCACTAAAAAAGGAAAAACTGGTCCTACCTCTTTCAGCCTAAACGTAAACACAAGCGTTAATTCGGTTGGTCGTCCAGTTCAATTGCTAAACACGGCGCAGTATTTGCAGTTGAGGAGAGATGCTTTTGCTTCCGACGGCTTAACACCAAGCAACAATCCGAATAATTTTTCTTCTTATGCCCCCGATCTGACCATC
>NZ_DATMRL010000576.1:0-8399 GCF_035566355.1 Pedobacter sp. | reverse complement strand
ATAGGTTAAAATTATGAAGATCCTGATGTCACATCCTACCGGTAACCAATTTGTGAGAGCGCTGCTTCAGACGCTCCGCGAAGATGGCTTGCTGGCAGGCTTTTATACCACCGTTGCTTTGACAACTGAGACGAGCTGGATACGCAAACTGCCCGGATCCTGGAGAACAGAGTTGTCCAGGCGGTCCTATGACCTGGAATCAAAGTATATCCATACCCGTCCTTTCCTGGAGCTTCTGAGGAATGTACTTCCAAAATTCGGGTTGAAACATTTTGTACGACATGAAAATGGCTTTGCTTCTTTAGATCAGGTATACCAGGACCTGGATAAATCGGTTGCCACTGCCTTAGCTAAACTGGTTTCAACATCTGAAATACATGCCGTTTATGCCTATGAAGATGCCGCACTGGAAACCTTTACAGCAGCAAAAAAACTAGGGCTCACTTGTATTTATGACCTGCCCATTGCCTATTGGGAAACCGGAAGGAAATTAATGGAAGAAGAAGCCACACGATGGCCTGCATGGGCAGCCACTCTGGGCGGAGGAATTTATGATTCTGAAACCAAACTACAACGTAAAAAACAGGAGCTTGAACTGGCCGATGTTGTCGTTGTACCAGGTGATTTCGTTAAACATTCCCTTCCTGAATGGACTGCAGGAAAGAAAGTTATCGTGTCGCCCTTTGGATCGCCAAAGCCCGTACAACTTCAGCGGGGCAAATCTTTTGACCGGCCTCTACGGATACTCTTCGCGGGATCTATGGGGCAACGAAAAGGGCTTGCAGATCTTTTTGCAGCAGTGAAGATGTTACCACGGGAACAGGTGGAGCTGGTGGTGATGGGATCACCGCAAACTCCTCTAAGCTTTTATAAAACCCAGATGACAGATTTTACTTATGAAAGCAGCCGGCCACATGAAGAAGTTTTGAAACTGATGCAAAGCTGTGATGTATTCTGTCTTCCCTCTATAGTAGAAGGAAGAGCATTGGTCATGCAGGAAGCGATGAGCCAGGGATTGCCATTGCTCATCACGCCCAATACCGGTGGTTCAGATTTGGTGCTGGAAGGACGAACCGGGTTTTGCGTGCCCATCCGCAGTCCAGAAGCCATCGCGGAGAAACTACAATGGTATATGGACAATAGAGAACAAACCCGGGAAATGGGCAAGCGAGCGGCAGAGCATGCCGCCCTCTACACCTGGGAAAAATATGCAGATCATATCATTAAACAACTGATCGATGAGGTATAACGACTCTTCACACTCAAATAAAGATCCAAACCTCTGGTTAAAACGGGGGATTTGGTTGTACCTGCTGCTGCTCATTTTTGAAGGAGCCCTGCGTAAATGGGTTTTGCCTGGCCTGGCATCACCATTGCTGATCGTCAGGGATCCGCTTGCGGTTCTGCTGCTATGGATGGCCTGGAACAGAAATCTGATCCCTTCTTCCATATTGCTCAAAATCATGGTCCTTATAGGAGCTCTGTCCATCTTAACTGCGCTGATCTTCGGGCACGGTAACCTCTTTGTTGCCCTGTTTGGGGCAAGGATATTCCTGCTCCATTTTCCATTAATCTTTGTTATCGGAAGAACATTGGATAAAGAGGATGTCATCCAGATCGGTAAATTTTTACTCTGGGTCTCTATCCCTATGGCCTTGCTGGTCGCCTTGCAGTTCTATAGCCCGCAATCTGCATTTGTAAACCGGGGTGTGGGCGGCGACAGTTCAGGAGCAGGGTTTAGTGGGGCTATGGGCTATTTGAGACCTCCGGGAACCTTTTCTTTTACCAATGGTATTCACCTTTTTTATGGCCTTACCGGAAGTTTTATCCTGTATTTCTGGCTCAATCCAACAGGTGTAAATAAACTGGCCCTGTGCGGAGCCACCCTGGCGCTTATTGCGGTGATCCCTTTGTCCATCAGTCGTACCCTGGGTTTCACCATCATTATTGTCGTTTTCTTTGCTTTGGTCACTGTGCTTAGAAAGCCAGAGAATTTCGTCCGGGTGGTGCTTGCCGGGATTGGAATTGTTATTATGCTCGCTGTGTTGAGTAACTTTAATTTCTTTCAAACGGCCACCAAGGTACTCACGCAGCGGTTTACCAATGCCAGTACCACCGAAGGGGGGCTAAGAGGAACTTTCGGAAACCGTTACTTTGGCTGGATGGCTACGGCCATTGCGACCTCTCTTGATCAACCCTTCTTCGGACATGGAGTAGGCTTGGGGACGAATGTGGGCAGTGCGCTGCTCACCGGAGACCGGAAATTTCTCGTCTCTGAAGAAGAATGGAACAGGCAGATCGGCGAACTCGGGGCATTAATGGGCATAGGAGTCATTCTGGTACGCCTGGGCTTAACCCTCAAAATGAGCATTCATGCCGTTAAGAATTTACAAAACGGGCAAATGCTCCCATGGATGCTGCTCAGTTTTGGCTTAACCGTAATCCCTCAGGGACAATGGGCGCAACCTACTGCCCTGGGTTTTAGTGTACTTGCAGGGGGACTTATCATAGCCGCTATGCACCATCATACAGAAACAGATCATCTATGAAAACAGCAATTATTACCGGCATCACCGGACAGGACGGCGCTTATTTGGCGGCATTGTTGTGCCAGAAGAACTATAAGGTCGTTGGACTGATCAGAAGTTATCATACCATCAACCGGAAAGGGCTAAAATACCTGGGTATTCAGGATCAGGTAGAATTGGTGGAATGTGACCTTGCCGACCTCTCGCAGGTGATGGCCACCATTAAAGAATATAAGCCCGACGAGATCTATAACCTGGCCGCACAAAGTTCCGTTTCCTTGTCTTTCAGGCAACCCATTGGAACCATTCAGTTTAATGTAGTTTCTGTACTGAACATTCTCGAAGCCTTAAGAATGCTGGACTCTCCGGCCAAATTTTACCAGGCTTCCAGTAGTGAAGTTTTCGGCGATTCTGAACTGCCCATCAAAGAAACCACCTACATCAATCCCATCAGTCCGTATAGTATTTCAAAAGCCTCTGCGCATTGGATCACCAAAAATTACAGGGAATCCTACGGCTTATTTGGCTGCAGTGGATTTTTGTTTAACCATGAATCTTACCTCAGGAGTGAGAATTTCTTTGTCAAGAAGGTCATCTTACAGGCCATTAAGATTAAAAAAGGTCATGCTGAAACCCTGGAAGTGGGTAATATAGACATCAAAAGAGATTTCGGCTGGGCACCTAAATACGTGGAGGCCATGTACCTCATGTTGCAGCAGGATCAGCCGGATGATTATCTGATCTGCTCCAACCGTTCTGTAACACTCAGGTCGGTTATAGAATGCGTGTTTAAGGAACTGGATGTTTCGATGGACCGGCTGGTCATTGACGAAAAATTATTCAGGCCTACAGAAATAGAAGATATCTATGGAGACAATTCTAAATCAAAAATACAGCTGGGCTGGACCTACGACCTGTCCTTTTACGATGTTTTGAAAACCTTAATAGAGGAGGAAATGGCAAATGGAAAGGATTAAAGTCAATTATTTTCAAAGGCGGCCGCGCAAGGGGTTTAGCTTTAGTGTGGAATATATTTTTGAAGACATCAGAAAGAGACTTGCAGACCGGATTAATGCCCAGGTTTACATTTGCAAATGCTATAATGATGGTTATTATACCAAATTGGTCAATATTGCAGAAGCCGCTTTCAGGCAAGGTAAAGATGTGAACCACATTACAGGGGAGGTCCATTTTTTAGACCTGCTGATGAGGAGAAAGAGGGTGGTGCTTACCGTTCTGGATTGCGGTATGATGCCCCGGAAAACAGGCCTGGCCAAAAAAATAGTGAAATGGCTGTACCTCAGTGCACCAGTGAAGAAAGCGGCTGTAGTGACCGCAATTTCAGAAGTGACCAAGCAGGAAATTATTACCTATACAGGCTGCAGGCCAGAAAAGATTAAAGTGATTCCGGTAGCGATTGATCCTCTGTATACACCATTTCCCAAGCCCTTTAACAAGGCAAAGCCGGTCATCCTGCATATAGGCACAGGAGCTAATAAAAACCTGCTCCGGCTCATAGAAGCTTTGAAAGGAATTTCCTGCCACCTCACGATCGTAGGAAAACTGAATGAAGAATACCTGGAGGCATTGCGTAGCCACGGGACAGATTACAGCAATGAGTATAACATTTCTAACGAACGTTTACTGGAGAAATACCAGGAATGCGACATCCTGGCCTTTGTATCTACATTTGAAGGTTTTGGGATGCCCATTGTAGAGGCCAATGCCGTGGAACGTGTCGTGGTCACCAGTTCCATTTCTTCGATGCCGGAGGTAGCCGCCGAGGCCGCTTGTCTGGTAGATCCATACCAGGTCGAATCAATCAAAGCTGGCATTCTTAAAGTAATCGAAGATGATAACTACAGGGAATCGCTCCTGGAAAAAGGAAGAAAGAACAAAACCCGTTTTGATCCGGATGAAATTGCCAGTCAGTACTACCACCTATACCATACTGTGAAAAACATTTAAATCATCCTACCTATGTTAATTTTACACGTTTTACCCACCCTGGATCCAAAAGCCGGAGGCTTAAGTCAAGCCGTCAGAAATATGATCCGATATGCGTCCAGTCCAGACCTGCAACATGAAGTGGTCTGCCTGGACCCTGCCGATGCCAGTTATTTATTTGAGGATAACTTTAAAATTCATGCCTTGGGAAAGGGAACAACGGCCTGGAATTACCATGGAGAATTGCGCTCCTGGCTGGACCGGAACTTGAAGCGTTATAGCAGCATCCTGGTCCATGGATTATGGCAATATCAAAGTTTTGCAGTATACAAGTCCTGGAAGAAGGTACAGACGGTATCGGTCCGTTTGTTTGTGATGCCCCATGGTATGCTGGACCCTTATTTTCAACGTGCAAAAGGCCGAAGGTTAAAAGCGATGAGGAATCTCTTGTTCTGGAAATTTACAGAAAAGCAACTGGTCAATTCGGCGGATGGTGTATTGTTTACCTGCGAAACGGAGAAACAACTGGCCAGAGAAAACTTCCAGCCTTATCTTCCAAAAAAGGAACACGTAATTGGTTTAGGTGTGCAGCAACCACCTGTTTTTACAATGGATATGGGGATGCATTTTTTTAAGATCTGTCCGGAGCTTGCTGGAATTCCTTATCTCCTGTTCCTAAGCAGGATTCACCCCAAGAAGGGACTGGATTTGCTCATTAGGGCTTATCAGAGCCTGTGTTCGTCCGGGCAGAATTTGCCTTTATTACTAATTGCAGGACCTGGATTGGATACGCCTTATGGAAGGGAAATGCAGCAGTTGGCAGAGAAAACATCCACTATATATTTTTCCGGAATGCTGGAAGGCCTGGCCAAATGGGGCGCTTTCTATAATTGTGAAGCCTTTGTTTTGCCCAGCCACCAGGAAAATTTTGGCATTGCAGTGGTTGAAGCGCTGGCCTGCGGTAAACCAGTGCTCATTTCCAACCAGGTCAACATTTACCAGGAAATAGAAATGGAAGGAGCAGGCCTCATCGGAACAGATCACCTGGAAGGCCTGATCAAACAGCTGGAACAGTGGCTGGAAACAGAACCACAAAAGAGGGAGATGATGGGGAGTAATGCGGGCCGTTGCTATGTTAAACATTACTCTGAAAATAGCGCAGGTAATATATTGAATCACATTTTAATCGGTCCAGTCTATGCAAAGTCCTGAATCCAGGGTGAATTTACATGATTTCGATCCAAAGATCGGCATGACAAGAGGAGCATCCAAACTCAAGGAAATTTGCTGGTACCTGATCAAAATGGTCTTTTTTTTAAGTGCATTTCCATTTCCGAGTGCATGGAAAGCCGTGCTGCTTCGTTTATTCGGCGCTAAGGTAAACCGCTATGTGGTTATTAAACCCAGGGTAAATATTCATTTTCCATGGAAACTGAGCATAGGTGAGGCCGTTTGGCTGGGAGAGGAAGTTTGCATCTTAAACTTTGAACCCATCAGTATCGGAAATAATGTTTGTATTTCCCAGCGTGCCTTTATTTGCGGAGGCAATCACAATTACAAGGTCAGTACCATGGAATATAAAAACGGACCAGTCATTTTAAAAGATGGATGCTGGATTGGGGCGGGTTGTTTTATTGGACCGGGAATCACCATAGGTGTGGATACGGTAGTTTGCGCCGGAGCAGTGGTGTCACAGAGTCTGGATGATAATGGTATTTATAAGGGCAATCCGGTCGTATTTGTAAAGGAAAGGTGGAAGCCATGAAGAAACGTGTGCTGGTTATTGGTATCAATTGTCTTCCCGAACTGACTGGAATCGGGCGTTATACGGGAGAAATGTTGGAATGGCTGGGAGAGCAGGGCTGCGAAACCACAATGATCACTGCTTTTCCCTATTATCCGGACTGGAAGGTTGAAAAACCCTACCGAAATTTCTTTTATCGCAAAGAATCCCGAAGCCAGCTGCTCAGCATTTATCGCTGCCCGTTGTATGTTCCGGCCAAACCTGGAGGTATGAAAAGGATGATTCATGAAGCCACATTTTTTCTGAGCGCTTTTTTGGTTGTTTGCCGCTTGCTTTTCAGAAAGAAATATGATCTGTGTATGGTTGTTGCACCGCCATTTCATCTTGGTTTCTTAGGTTTGTTCTATCGCTTCTTTAAAGGTACACCTGTACATTATCATGTTCAGGACTTACAGATTGATGCGGCAAAGGAACTGAAAATGCTTAAACCAGATTGGATCTTTTCCATCTTATTTGCTTTGGAAAAGCGAATCTTAAAAAAATCAGATCTGGTCAGTACCATTTCAGAGGGAATGCGTAAAAAGTTGCTGGCGAAAGTTCAGCGTCAGGTGATGCTGTTTCCAAACTGGGTAGATACAGATCTGTATTTTCCGGTTGATCATTCAGGTTCATTAAAAAGCCGGTGGGGATTTCAGCCGGAAGATCAGTTGGTTCTGTATTCTGGAAGCATCGGCGAAAAACAAGGCCTGGATGCTTTGATCCGGGTAGCCAGAGAATTGCAATCCTATCCAAAGATCCGCTTGCTCATTTGCGGTACAGGGCCCTATAAAGATCATTTGGTACAAGCGGCAGATGACCTTGAAAACGTATACTTCTTTCCCTTACAGAAAAAAGAGGTCTTCAATGACTTTCTAAACATTGCAACTGTGCACCTGGTGTTGCAAAAGAAAGATGCAAGCGATTTAGTGATGCCGTCTAAACTGACCACCATTTTAGCTGTTGGAGGCTTGGTGTTGGTTACAGCAAATGAGGATACCTCTTTATATGACGTAATTACCCGGTATAATATTGGTGTAGTCATTCCGCCTGAAGACGAAACCGAATTAAAAAATGCCATTTTAGACTGTTGCAGCAAGGATTACGCACTGGAAAGAAAAAGAGCCAGAGAATTTGCTGCCACTGCTTTGAATAAAGAGGAGATTTTGCATCAAATATTCAGCAGGTAATAAGTGAGATGTAATTATTCATTTTGTTCATTATCAGTCTTTAACACTTGTACGGATTAGTTTTTGCAATCTTTAAGCCATAGTTCTAAGAGCACAAATTTATGCAGACGCGATATATCTACTTGTTAAGGTACGTATTAATGGTCACTGACCTGATTATGTTGAATCTGGTTTATCTGGTCGCTTTTAAAATTACCGTATTGTTAGGCAAAACCGTATCTGCAGAATTGTCTCAACATTATATAGTGGTCTGTAACCTGACCTGGCTGTTTAATACAGCAGTTTTTGGTTTGTACAATTTTAATGGAACCCGCAGGCTCGAAAGTATATATCGTGGAACATGGAGAAGTATAGCTTTACATATGCTTTTGTTTACCGCCTATCTGATGCTGGCCAAGAACATGAACTTTTCCAAAACCTTTTTAGTTGTTTTCTATACCATTCTGGGATTTTCATTTATCCTGAACAGATTTTTGGGAACGATGATCCAGTATCGCTTTCTGGATAAGTTTAAGATGGCCAAGAAGGTAGCCGTAATGGGCTCAAATCTCACTGCTGAGCGCATCGCCGCCTATTTTAAAAAGCAGGAAAATATCCATTTTTACGGTACGGTATGCGATGACAATCTGATGTACAGTACACCTGGAACAGGTGCCACGGCCATTTCCTCCAGGCTGGCTGAAGTGGCCTGCTTGGGCGTAATGGATATTTATGTTGCAATAAAACTGGAACGAATGCCAGAGGTTGTTCCTCTGATAGAAGAGGCTGAACGCCAATGTATACGTTTAAAATTTATACCAGATTTTGAGGCGACCCTGGGTTCACCTTATACCGTAACTAATCTGGGCGGCGAGTTTCCAATGATTACTTTAAGGCATGAACCACTGGAGGAAATGGGCAGCAGGTTTAAAAAACGCTTATTTGATCTGATGTTCAGTACACTGGTTATTGTTT
>NZ_DATMRL010000575.1:0-4944 GCF_035566355.1 Pedobacter sp. | reverse complement strand
CGAAGTGAAACTGAATTACCAACTCTAATTAAACGACCTAATGGGGTTCTATAAGAAAAATTATCGTTTGGAATAGGCCACGGTGAACCTATATAGTCCAGCTTTAACCAACGATTTGTCCAAGCATCAGGATTAACCACGAAACCATTATGATGTATCAGTAAACAATGGGATGTTTGAATATGTTTGTGAAGTTCTGATATTATCCTCTCATTCCAAGTTGCTATATTCGTGCAGTTATCATCAATAATATTTTTAACTGCGCCCCATCTTATCTGCTTACAGGATAAATCCAAAGCTTTTTGCTGAACCTTCTGATAATAATGCGATCCATAAGCAATCAAAGTTACTTTCGGAATTTTTATCATAAATAATCAGCTTGTAGAGTTACCAATGCTTCTTTAACCGAAATTGGCTGCACATCCGGCTTGCTTTCTTTTGCCAAATCAAAAATTAATTTCCTGCCAGTTCCGACATAAATTAATTTCGTCTGCTTATCCCAATTCTTAATCACATTTATAATCTTCGGCGCAATCTTGTCAACATAATCTCCCAAAGTCCACTGATCAAAAAAAGCTTTATCATATTTCCAAGGTCGCTGTTTAAATAAAGTTCTGATCGCCAGACAGCCAGCCGGATGATCCATTGCAATTGATTCTGCGATCTGCTTGGTTCTCGAATACCAGTTAACTGGATTCTTGGCATATTCGGTTGAAATATAAACTAATGGCACATCTGAATAAACAGTAGAAATTTTTAGCGTCCCGACTACATTCACATTAAAACATTCTTCTCTTTCTTTCTCTGCTTTAACAACATCAGTATAAGCGGCAGCGTGGATTATCAAATCACATTTTAATCTAGGCGGATCTAAAATATCAAACTTTTTATGCGAGGGAGCATTAAATTTAGATAACTTCCGCAATTCTTTTCCAAGCAATCCGCTACCGCCTGTTAGCAGTATCATAAAAGTTCAAAACCTGATTAATAATGTACTGAATATCTAAATCAGAAAGATTGTCATGTACGGGTAAACTCAACAAATTTTTCCAAACTCGATCCGTTACTGGCAACGGATTTTTCTTTGCCTTTTTCCAGTAAGTCATTTCTGAAAGTGGTTTAAAGTGTACTGACGTTGTAATTCCTTTTTCCGCCAAATAATCTGATAAGCCGTCTCGATCTTCAAATTGCGGCGTGTAATACTGTACAGTCTCCGAGTACGCTGGCTCTTCAAACCAAGCATGATCTTTAAACGCTTCATTATATCGTCTCTGAATTGTCCGACGTCTAGCTAAAGTCAAGGGCAAGCGTCTCAATTGTCCTAAACCTATCACAGCCTGCACGTCAGTCATATACGCTTTGATGCCTTGACCCTGTCGAATATCGTAATCCCACGTATACTTTTTCCCTACTCGATCCCATGTAGATTTTTCTACCCCCAACCACGTCAGTGTCCTTAATTTTTTATATATCGCTTCATCATTGGTTGTTATCGCACCACCATCAAATATTGGTAAACTTTTGACTGCTTGAAATGACCAAATCGTTATATCCGCAAATTCACCAGCTCCCTTTGTATAACAAGCATGAGCCGCATCCTCAATTATTAAAGGTTTAACTTTCTTTTCTATGCAAATTTCTTTTATTCGTTTAATATTTGCTAATCTACCGTGTGAATCAACAACAATAATTGCTTTAACATCAATAGGTTGATTATATACTCCATTAAATATAGTTTCAGGATTTAAACAAAGAGAATCTTCCTCAATATCTCCAAAAACAACTTCCATTTCATTCCATTCACCAACTATCGCGTCTGATACAAAAGTCATTGGAGTTGTAATCAATTCGCCGCCTTTAATATCATAAACTTTTAAACACAAATCTAAAGCTGAAGTGCCAGAATTAGTCATAATGCAATATTTTGATCCAACATATTCCGCAAACTTTTCTTCAAACTCAAAACATTTCGGCCCCTGACCAACCCAACCGCTTCGCATAACATCTAATAGTTCCTGTAAAGTCTGTTCGTCATAACTTGGCTGTAGCACTGGGATGTTGTTCATATTTTCTTCTTAATAATTCGTATTCTAAAAGTTTTCTTTCATCACTAAGTAAATAAGTTTTCTGACCTAGGTGAAGTCCTATAACCACATTCACTTTATTTAAAATCTTTGGCTTGCCGTAATTGTGATAAAGTCGTTTGTACAAATCTAAGTCGAGTACCCAGTGAAATTCCGGATCAAATCGTTCTTCCACCTCTCGTTTAAAAGTTAAAACTGACGGCGACCCAATTGTATTTTCTGACTCGGAATAAAAAGGAAAGTGATCGTTAAATTGAGTTATTCCATCTGAATGAGCGCAACCACTAACCATCCAAGAAGCGTATCCAACAAAATATCTATTAATATCTTCTAAAGAACTCTCGGTATTAAAATAATCATCTTGATATAAAATCTTAATCAGTTTCCCTTTAGCATTTTCAATCGCGTGATTGGTATTATTCGCCATTCCTTTACTACCCTTATTTTTAACATATCTTACCTGGTACTTATGACAAAAAATCTTTAGCTGATCATCATCTGAATCATCAGAAACCACTATCTCGTAATCCTTAAAAGTTTGAGAAACGATGCTGTCCAAATTTCTTTTCAAAAACTGAACAGCATTAGACATATTATAGACGGGAACAACTATAGAAATTTTTGGACTAACCATTGTAGTAAACTAATTTTTTTCACTCCTTCTCCCGCATCCAATGAAGCCTTACGGCAAACACTGGAACAAAACACCAGCTCACCACGATACCATTTATCTCGTATCTTATTCCAACACCTATGGCATCGCATAATTCCTCCTAAATTCTGATCCATTCAGATGGACATATCGTCAATTCTTTACCTGAAGTATACCAATTTTCAACTGAAGGAGCTATTGTTTTATTTCCACTTAAATAAGCACACCAGTAAGAGTATGAACTATTTGCAATAATATGACTCTTACATCTAGCCATTTTATTAAAATCTCCTAATTCAGAACTATAAGAAATTTCATATTCTGTTTCATGTAAAAGATCACTCATATTCCATAATATATCGTCATCATCACTAAATATCATAAATTTTTCACCTCTAAACTGTTCAATAGCTTTTTTATAATAATCAGTTTTTATCAAATCTACATAAAAATTATTATCAGAATAAGCTGGTTCGTCAGGATTATCGGGATTTTTCCCGCGCCGAATATGAATAGAAACATAATCCAAAGGTTCACCTTCTTGTTTAAATAATTGTCTAAGTTCTTCCCTATATTTATCAAAATATCTATAATCCTGTAAATAAATATCGGGAATTTTACCTTCACGAAATTGTCCCCAAATAAATGCTAATTGAAAAAATCTATTTCCATATCTACCAAATTGTTTATCTTGTACATTTACCATAAATTAAAATCTTTATTTATTTGTACCATTAATTCTTCGTGGTGATCTAACGCGTCATGGATCATAGACTTTTCTTTAGTTCGATATAACACCAATACATCTTTTAATGTTTTAATCTTCGCATTGCGAGTTAACAAATTAAACCACAAATGATAATCTTCATATCCAAATATCATACGCGGCGAGTAACCACCAACTTCCCAAAGTTTACTTCGTCTAATAGCAGAAAAATAAGGTATTCGATTTCCTGTGTTAAAATCTTCTATCGTCGGATTATCCATTAAAATAACTTCTTGATTTCTAACTCCAAATTCTTTAAATGACGGAGCGATAATATCCGCTTCAGGATTTTCTTTAATTGCTACTAAAATCTTTTCTAAACAATTTTCTTTAATCATATCATCAGCATCCAAAGGAAATATCCAGTCAAATTTAGCGTTCATTATACCTGTATTTCTAGCCGATGCCAGTCCTTTATTCACCTGATCTATAACTTTAACATTACTCCAAACTCTGTATCTCTTTGCTATTTCTAAACTATTATCAGTACTACCATCATTAACAATAATAATTTGTACTCTTTCTCCTAAATTATTATCTAAAATAGAATCAATACAATCATTTAAATATTCCTGTTGATTATATACTGGAACAATTACGCTGATCATTTTTGTAAACTTCCCAATTCTTTAGTTATCTTTTGAACATGCTCCCCACCACCTGGCTGAAAAGAAAACTTTTTAGTCAAAGTTACTAATTTCGGTTGATAATCTTGCCCCCACATAGGTTTAAAATATTCTTCAATCAAACTATCAGGATATGTATAACTCGGTGTAAGCACAATACTCGGCGGATTATCAAATAAATATTTATTCCAATGCGATTCATCATTCCAAACAGATATATAATTATTTGTAAAATCTTTATCAATATTTTTTTTCATTGCTTTCATAGCCTCAATAAACTTATCAGCTCTTCCCCCATTTACACCACCTGCAAAATACATCGGCATAAATCTGGCTTTACCATTATCATTAATAACTTTACCTGGTCTTTTAATATAAGCTGTTGATTTTTCATCCGGTTCATAAGGGGGCCACCATTCTTTACGAACAGCATACATCGGTTGCAAAACTGCAGTTAATCCATCCCCTAAAATCTCATCACCAACAACATTAACAAATCGCATATCTATATCACAATAAAAAATATAATCGTATTCTCTTAACTTTTCCTCTTGCTGTAAAATCGTATGGTAACGCATAAGAGTTGGCATAGGCCATTCGATCTTTTCAATCGGAAACACTGTTGCTCCCAAATTTTTTCGATTCTCTTGTAAATTCTTAAAACTTTCTTGAATTTCTAAAATTATCTGTTGATGCAATGCCGGATTATTTAATGGCAATGTAGTATCAAGAGTAGTTTGCTCTGCTTTTTTAAAAGCTTCCGTATCTTCCGCCTCTGGAATATCTGACCAAAGAAAAAAGTCGGTATTATGACCT
>NZ_DATMRL010000574.1:0-3829 GCF_035566355.1 Pedobacter sp. | reverse complement strand
ATGGTAAGACTATCAGTTTCCGCTTTAAGCCCCAGGCTTAAAAAAAGCAGAGCGAGAGCAATGAATATTGGCTTCATATTCTTCATTATTTACCGGCCAATGTCTTTTCTAACAAGACCTTAAGTGCAGGATCAGATGGCCTTGGAGAATCTATAGTAACGATTTTCCCTTCTTTGTCGAATACCATGAAACGAGGGATTCCATTGATTTTATAATATTTCGCTATGTCGCTCCACCCTGTTGCAAACAATTGTAAGCCACCCAGCTGATCATCCTTGATCATTTTAAGCCACTTATCTTTGTCCTTAGCCTCATCAACAGAGATACTCACCACCTGCACATCTGTGCCTTTCATCTCTTCTTCAAGTTTTTTAAGGTGTGGGATTTCCGCTTTGCAAGGTCCGCACCAGGTCGCCCAAACGTCTACCAAGACAACTTTTCCTTTTAAATCCGACATTTTAACCGTTTTACCATCTTTATCCGGATATGAAAAAGCAAAAGCAGCATCTCCCGGTTTTAATTGCGCCAATGGAGCAAGGATTTCCAGATTTCTCTTTTTCTGACTTGGCGTAATGACGTATTTACCATAAGTATCGATAAGCTCCTTATAATCTGAGTAATTTTTATAACCAGCAGCATGATCTAAAATAAAGTCTCCTTTGAGGGTATCATTTGGCAGAAAAACAAGGTTATTTTTTACGCCTTCGATCCCCCTCGAATACTTTATGTTCTCTTGCCTCATATTCACACTGATCAGACCTGAAAGTGTTCTGATTCCCCAGGGATTACTGTATACTGAAGCTGCGCTTCCGGCAAAATCTTTTGCTTTAAGCGTACTGTAATACGGACTGTACTCTTCAACAGAGGGATGTGCAGAACGCGGTGTATTTAGAAAGTTTGTTGCGTAACTGGCCATATCCCATGCCATATATTGCTTCATATTTCTATCAAATTTCGCATTACCTGTGGCTTTACCCGCTAAAAAGCCTTTAGTTTTTGCTGAAATTTCTTCCAGTTTTGGAAAGAAGTCAACAAAGGTACTCTGGTTTTTCATAAAGTTTATGGCCTTTTGTTCTAAAGGATTTACAAAATCATGCCACTGGGTCAGTACGACATTCTCTTTTGAATTTAGCTTTCCGTTAAGTACATAACTTGAATCCAGAATGGATAAAGAAAGCTTCTCTCCTCCCTTAAAGTAAAACTTATAATTATCGTTGGGACTACCTACGGTTCCCGTACCAATCACGTATAAGCCCTCATATTCCGGATAAAATATAAAGCCAAAATTTCCCTTTGAACCCGGTGTTGATGTGGAAATCTCTACTGGTTTTCCTTCCTCAACTTTAAAAAGCTTTACAGGGGCCAGTCTTTGTTTTTTTAGCAATCCGGTAATTTCAACCGGCAATTGTGCAAATGCAGACGAAGTCATACCGACAATCAACGCTGCTCCAAATAATTTTTTAATCATGTTTGTTTTTTATGTGTGGTCTTTATTGGTGTTCTGGTTAATAAGAATTACTGTAGGTATATTCACTTACGGAAGGTGACATATACATCACATCCCTTACAATTCCCTTTCCTTCCAGGGTAATGTCGGGTGAGGAAGCTAAACTTCCTGATGATTTAGTGAACATTCTGACTTTATAACTGTCGCCCGATTTGGTTCCAATCAATATGTAATTGTGTGTATAACCTGTTTCCGTATATTTTTTATGGCGTATAAATGTAATCTCTTCTCCTGCTGGCGCGCTAAACTGCAATTGCTCAAATTTATTGCTCAGATTTCTGGACCATACCTGGTTACCCGTTGCAAAATAAATCAGGTTTTCATCTCCGTCTAACAGGGCATAATTCGTCGCATTGAATATCTTATCGGTGGTTTTTAAAGTGTCATTGACCATCGACATTTTGGTTTTATTTGGATTCAACTGTGACAGTATTTTTAATGAAGGATTAGCTTTATCCTGAAATATGGCATAGCCATTCACATAAGACGCGAATTCACTTGCCACATAGGTAGTTGTTTTGAACCCCATATAGATCATTTTCTTATTGTTATTTTGCGCAGGCATAGCTGTAACAGCATCATCAGTTACAGCAGTCATCACAGCACCAGTTGCCGTTCCCATCAGAAAAGAGCTGCTCATATCGTCAAAGAAATAAGGATCTGTACTGGTACTTGTTAAAAAATACCGGGATAGATGATAAGGCGTATTTGCATCATCCTTCATCTTACGTACTCCAAACTGGCCAGAATTAGCAGACATCGCATAAATGCTGTAACATTGCCCGTCGTTGACCAGGTAATTTGCACTTGAGCCTAACAATACAGCATCTGGCGCTGCTGTGGCTGGAGACTGATAAAACAAGGTATTGATATTCCTGATCTGTTTTAAGGTACTCATATTCATCGCAGAAATATCTTTGTCTGTGGTCATAAACAAGGCCTTAGTATTCGAAAGCACCCCGGTAACCGTAGATTTATAACTGCTGAAATAAGTCAGTAATTGGGCCTTTCCATTAAGCTTACCGCCATTAACCAGACTATACACATTTTCCACTTTGCTGTCGGGAACAAGAGATACCGGCGTTAGAAAAAGATCCATATCAGCCAGGCTACCGTCATCTTTAGCCACATACCAGCCCCGGGTAAACTGAGTAACCACATTAATTGCGGAAGTAAAGTACTGGGCATATTTTGTTTTTTTATTGGTTACCCGAAATACCAGAACCCAGCCTTTTGAAGGTTGCTTAACCAAGTAATCCAGCTTCTTCGTTCTTCCTATTGTGTCTAAAACGGGTGCAGAGCCCTGAACATTAGTCTCATAGATACCCCATAAATAATCAAAATTAGCATCTGGCTCAGTTGAAGTCACAGTAGGATCAATGTTCAGGTGATCCTTTTGTGATATAGTCGTATAAGAAGACTCAAGGCCTGTCACTGTAATCTGTTCTTTAGGCTTCAAATCAAAATTGGTTTTATCCTTTGCACAGGAAGCCATCAGCAGAAGCAATCCTGAGCCTATTATTACATATATATGTTTCATATTATTTGTTCCGTTTTTTAAGGTATAACAACCAGTTCGCCACTCTCATCCCTAAGAGGATTTCCAGGATTATTCTTGTTGTAATCAATCAGTGCAGTTTTGACCACACCAATGTAATATTGCAACAAAGCATAATCTGTACTCGTCAAAGCAATAAAGCTTTCATCCCATTTCTGACCAGTAGCCTGGATCATGAAGGCATGCTTCACAGTACTGTATTTTCCAAAATAATATTGGCTAAAACTCGCGTTCCAGGATGCAGGCTGGCTCAAACGGTCTGTGAGCTGAACCTTTCTCCATAAATTGCTCTTCTCTCCCAATTGAAAATTGCCATCAGACACTACGTTTAACTTAAGTACAACCGTGTTTGTCTTCAGACTCGGATCCCTCAGTACAATTACCGGAACTGAAGTATGTACGGTCCCTGCCTTTATAGTATAAAATTTGCTTACCCTTGGATCTGTAAACGGCACATAATGTGTACCAGCCACCGCATTACCTGCATTCGGAACCTGTTCCTGTCTCAGCGTAAAACTCCGGTCAGTTTTAGATACGCCCCCTATCGCGTAAATATCAAAAAACACGGTGTCTTCGGTTACCGATGGCAATTCATAATAGAAGGTAAAAGGCTTTAAAGTATCTGCCAGATTGTAAGAAGCAGTATAGATACGGGAAGCATCAGGACCAAACTGAATCCGTGCGGTATCATTAAACAAGTAATACTGGTCTTTCTTACATGATGCTACAGCTATAACCACCATAACAATCAATACGTATTTTAA
>NZ_DATMRL010000573.1:0-3311 GCF_035566355.1 Pedobacter sp. | reverse complement strand
ATAGGTTTTACGACTGTGTGATGTTGAGGTTGCCACCGAAGCCCCCCTGAGTACCTTCTGGTTCACCATAAACTTTCCATTATATTCGCCTATAGCGCCTGGAGCCTTGGAAAAGCCTGGATAAGGTAAATAAGCGCTTTCGGTCCACTCCCAAAGTTGGCCCCATTTTAGTTGATCGGCAGCTACTTCCCATTCAAATTCAGTTGGCAGTCGCATCCCTTTCCACTGAGCAAAGGCCGCTGCCTCATAAAAACTCACATGGCATACAGGCTCTTCGGGTTTTAAGCGATTCAGACCTGATAAACTGTAGCGATACCATGCTCCATCTATCAGATGCCAGTATAAAGGTGCAGAAATGTGGTTATTCCGGACCCAGTCCCAACCTTCTGCATGCCAGAAATTAAAATCCCTGTACCCACCCTGATCTACAAATTCCTCATATTCCGCATTTGTCACCAGTTCAGCAGACAAAGAAACTGCCTGAATATAGACTTTATGGGTATTCAATTCATTATCAAAACAAAAATCCCCGCCTTTGTAGCCAATCTCATAAACACCTTCTTCTATATCTGCAGCTTTCGATCCTGCAGCAGAAAGCCCGCGTTCAATATTGTCTTTTCTATAAAGAGGAAACAAAGGATTATGCCCTAAAATATATTTGATATCATACCAGAGCAGTTCCTGATGTTGCTGTTCATGATTTAAACCCAGCAAGATCAACTCTTTTAGATGCTCTTCTTCCGGTTCACGGGAAAGAAAATGCGACATGGCCTCATCAACATATGCACGATATCTGTAAACCTCGTCCACCGTAGGACGGCTTAAATTGCCGCGATCTGTCCTGATCACCCTTGCTCCAATAGTCTCGTAATAACTATTAAACACATAATTAAACTCTGGATTATACACTTGGTAACCTGTAAAAAAAGGCCCTAGAATAAAGGTTTCAAAAAACCAGGTTGTATGCCCAAGATGCCATTTAGGCGGACTTACATCGACAACCGGCTGCACCACATAATCTTCCTTTTCAAGATCGGAACAGATACTGGTGGTCATGGCCCTTACGGCCAGATACTGTTTCAAAAATGACATATTAATTCTCTTTTATATAATGGACCAAATCTGTTATACTTTTAATATTCAAATCAGCAGCCTGTTTTCGTCTCATCATTAAAGCATAACTATTATTAAAGCCAATAGGTTTTAACCAAGTGAGATTAAATTGACGGCTGAACTCTTTTTTCACATAACCAAACACCGCATCTTTATCTTTTGGAATCCCATTAAGCACAGATGGAGAAGGATGTAAGATCACCAGTAAACCAGTTCCCGTATATTCAGGATAAAGATCTATCTGATCATTTTTTAGGGCATCAAAACAAATCTGAGTTCCTCCTAATCCTGTTTTAGTTTCCACATCCAGATGAGAATACCCCCTGATCAGCAATTTATACATTTGGGCCAGAATATACTGTTTACCAAATACCTTTGACCCGATTCTGATCAGCCCCTTTCCCCCAGGTAAAGCAGACTGCAGCAAATGGTGTGCAGAAAGAAAATCAGAAGCAACTTTCTCCGGACTTTGCTTCAATTTATCTACATTGTAATTCAGTCTGGTCATCTCTTCATCATTCAGTAGCCCGGAGAGCTTATTTAAAACCATTTCTAACTCAGGATGCTTCTTTAATACATCCTGCCTTACAACCGGCGCAGCATAATAAGGAGGAAAAATATGCTGATCATCTTCCAGGGTAATCAGATCAAATACCTTTAGCCTCCCATCAGTACTATAGCCGTCAATCACATCTAGTTTTCCTTCATATGCAGCCTTATATTTCACTGCATCACTGATAACTACAGTTTCCATTTTCAATTTATACACCTCTTTCAGGCCTAAATACCCATCCTGCCTGCCCATAAATTCAGGGGTAAAACCTGCAAGCATCCGCCCGCCTATCTTAGACGGCAAAAAGTAAAAAGAGCAAAATAAAACAAACAAGAAAGGCAATAGAAGGTAAGTCATCCTTACACGCTTTAAACTCAATCGCTGTACACGAGACAATAAAAAGTCCAGTATAACGGCAAGTAAAGCTGCTGGAATAGCACCGGCCAGGATCATATTTGAATTATTCAATGCAATTCCGCCGAAAATAAACTCTCCTAGTCCACCCGCGGCAATATAAGCCGCTAGAGTAGCCACACCTACATTGATTACGGTAGCCGTCCTTATCCCTCCCATCAGCACAGGAAAAGCAAGCGGTAGCTCCACTTTAATTAAAATCTGCCATTTACTCATTCCCATCCCTTTGGCGGCATCTATTACGACAGGATCCACACCCGTAATTCCTGTATAAGTATTTCTGATCACTGGCAGCAATGCGTATAAAAATAAGGCCAGAATAGCCGGTTTTGGACCAATACCCAAAAAGGGGATCATAATTCCCAATAAAGCAATGCTCGGAATGGTCTGCAAAATTCCCGCAAATCCAAGTACAGGTCCGGAAAATCTTCTATTCCTGGCAATCCAAATACCCAGAGGCACAGCTATTGCGATAGCAAATACCATGGATAGTAAGGTCAAACTGATATGCGTTAGGGTCTGGCTCATCAGCTGACCAGACTGCTGCACCATAAACTGCCCTAAACTCTGAGATTCTTCCATCGTCTTATTCCTCCGAAGTCAATAAGATTTCCTTCAACTTACCCGGCTCGAGCTTTTCCAGCAACTCCCAGGCAGTATGTTCACCCATTTTTAGAGACTTCAGTTCGAGAAGTAATTTGTGCTCTTTCAAAAAAGACGCGACGAATGTACTTTGTGGCTTAAACAACAGTTCTTCAGGTGTACCATATTGCATGACCTTACCTTTGTCCATCAAACAAATTTTGTCGCCCATTTCAAAAGCTTCCTGTATGTCATGTGTGACCAGGATGATTGTTTTTTTAACCAGCTCATCCAGCTCGGTAAATTCCCTTCGTATATCTGCGCGGGTAATATTATCCAAAGCACCGAATGGTTCATCCATAAGCAAAATTGGAGGATCTGCCATGAGGGCTCTTGCAAGTCCTACCCGTTGCTGTTGTCCACCACTTAAAGCCGAAGGGTATTGTTTCCCTAATGCACTGTCGAGCTTCAATTTATCCAACAATTCCATACTCCTGTCTCTGATTTTTTTCTTATCCCATTTCAACAATTTAGGTACAACAGACATGTTTTCCAAAACTGTATAATGAGGAAACAGCCCATGATTCTGCAGCACATACCCTATATGCCTTCGCAATAGTTCTGGTTGCTGCCCATTCATATTTTTTTT
>NZ_DATMRL010000572.1:0-18907 GCF_035566355.1 Pedobacter sp. | reverse complement strand
GGAAGTGAACGCAGGTAGTTTTCCAGGTCGGCACCGGATAGATAGGTGGGTTTATCGTCGATAAATATTGCTACTCCTTGTTTTCCTTTAAGACTGATCACCCCATTTTGATCGACGCTAATTCCTGGTGAATTACTCAGTACATCCAAAGCAGTCGAACCTGCATTAGAGATCAAAGCATCTACATTAACCACCGTCCGGTCTATTTTACGTTCAACAAAAGCTTTTTGTGTAGTGATACTTACTTCTTTCAGGTTTTTAGAGGCTGTAAGCAATTGAACTTCTTTTATCTGTAATGCTGGAGAGTTTGAGCTTAAGCTAATGCGTTCGCTGCGGTAATTTACGTAACCCATAGCAGATACTCTGATCTGGTACTGCCCGGGTTTGAGGTGGTCAAAACTAAACTTCCCGTCGCGTTCAGTAAAGGTTGTTTTAACAAGAACAGAGTCTGTTGAGGTAAATAATGCTACGGTAGCCAGGTCAAAAGCCTTACCTTCCGCATCTTTAATCAGCCCAGAAACAGAGAGGTTGGTTTGTTGTGTATATGCTGGAGTTTGGGCAATAATGAGCACTATGGCAAATAAGGCCATCAATTTTCTGATCATTTGAAGAGATTTAGCGTTGTTTAATTTGATCCCGACTAGCTAGTTGCTGCTGACCGTAGTTTCAATTTTTCTGTTAAGGTTGTCTTTTAAAAACCTGTTTACATATTTTCTATGAACGGCTTCTGGTTGTGTTACTCCATTAATTTCCAGTTCATCTTTGTTGAGTTTGTAGGAGAAGTTTTTAGCTTGATTGATCAGTCCATCTTTCAATAGTGATTGCGTAATTTGCTGAGAGGTTGACGAACTTTTGCTTCCATTAGGAGCAAATCTGGCAGGACTTGGTGATGTTGGTGGGGTTGGTGGGGTTGGTGGTGTTGCCGGTGTAGGAGGAGGTACAGGTGGGGTAGGTGGAACTGAAACCTCGCCTCTACTGTATCTTAACTGGTCATTGGCATATTTGGTCGCTGCTGTTGCATATTTTTTTGCTTCTGCAGCATATTTGGCAGAGTTTTTTGAAATCTGCCGGCTGTACTGCGCCATTTCTTTGTTGTAACGTTCAATTTCTTTATTGAAAAGGGAATTATCTGCCGCCTTTTGAGATTGATCTTTAATGGCCTGAGCTCTGTCCTTAACAGCTTCCAGTTCATGCTCTACTCTTCTGGCATCGGCAAGTCTGGCTTTTCGTTCCTCTTCAATATAATCTTTATCTTTCGTTGTTGTTGTTTGATGGGCTTCAGTTTTGGTTGTTGTTTTTTTAACCAGAGTTCTTTTGGTGGTATCCTGAACAACAATTTCGTGATGTTCCTTCATCCGTGTTTTAGTGACAGGGGCCAAAGGCGGTTTAGATTCTTCTTTTTTTCTGAAGGCAGCGGTTAAGATCAGTGAAGAGATCAATACAACAGTGAGTATGGTCTTTTCAATTTTATTCAGTGAAGTCGTCTTATTGAAAACCATACGGCTCACTCTTTCCAGCAACTGATTTTTACGCCCTGTAAAAGCCATTGCATAGGCGGGGGTATTATTTTGGAATTCTTCACAGGAGATCAGCGCTTTAATATAGTCATGTTTGCTGCCTGTGCAGGTCAGTGCCAGGTCATCACAGCAATTCTCTCTTTCTTCACGGATCAGTTTAGATACCCATAATACTGCAGGATTGAAGAAGAAAACAATTTCGATCAGACTTTGCAGGAGGTTGACCAGATAATCCCGACGCTTGATATGTGCAAGCTCATGGCTTAAAATAGCTTCTACTTCTGCCGTTGATAAGCCGTTCAGCATGCCTAAAGGCAATAGAATAACGGGTTTTAAATGACCTGCAGCCATAGGTACCTTAGCCAGGCCTGATTGTAAAAGCTGTACATGCCTGCGAATACCAAGGGTTGCAGAAAGACTGGCTACTTTGTTCTCCCAAAAGCTACCGGCGTCAAAAACACTCGTTCTTTTGAGGTAAAAAACTGTATGCAGGCCAATCATCATCTGGATGCTTTTTGCACAGATGATTAAAAACCAGACCAGTACAATCTGTGAAGAATAAGAGGTCCATAGGTTTAGAAAAGCATTAAATTGATGTGAAATACCTGTTTGTGTAAAATTCTGATATGGAGATGGTCCTGTTGTCAGGATTCCATGTTCAGTAGCGGTAGGGGCACTTTCGAAACTAAATCCCAGCGACCGGTAAAACACTACGATCATTCCTGCTACAAATAAACAAAGTACACCCGTAAGCAAGTTGTAACGCAAGACAGCTGAACTTTTTTTGGTTAATATGATGATCAGGCTGGTTAAAACAGCCAGAAAAACACCCATCCAGAGCGAGTGAAAGAGGGTGGCACACAATGCGTGCATCCAGTTGGAGGGCAATAAGTTTGTGAATTGAAATTCCATAATTGTGGTTCTTAATTATCTTGAATTCTCGTTATTTATCCAGTTTTTTTAGTAACTCTTTAATGGTGTCTAAATCTTCCTTTGAAGTTTTTTTATTGCCCATCAATTGCATCATCAGTTTTGCTGCAGAACCATTATACATGGTATCTATAAATTTTTCCAGAAGAAAATCTTTGGTTTTCTGTTCTTTCTCTGCGACGTGATAGATGTGTTTCATTTGGCTTTCGTCTCTTTTAAGAATGCCTTTATCCGCCAAGATCTGCATGAGTTTCAGCGTAGAGGTGTAGTTCACTTCCCGGTTTTCATTCAGTTTATCATTAACAAACCTTACCGTTGAAGCGCCAAACGACCAAAGCACCTGGAGGATTTCCAGTTCTGCTTTGGTCGGCTCAATATTTTTGGTTTCTTCTGTTTTAAGATCTTTCATACGATAAAGGTAGGAAATTTTTCGTACGAAACAATACCTAAGATGATTTTTTTTTTTAGAATTGATTCAATGCCTTTAAAATGGCTTTGTAAATATAATCAAGGTCTTTATCAGAGATACAATAGGGGGGCAGAAGATAGATGATATTACCAAGTGGACGGAGTAAAATGCCTTCATCCAGGAAATAATGATAAAGCTTGTCCCGAAGATCGCTGAAATAGGAACTGGTTGTTCCGGTTTGCCATTCAATAGCCAGAATAGTCCCGGTTTGCCGAATGGCTTTTATTCTGGGGTGGTGCTGGTGGCTGAGCAGAAAATCCTGATGTTTTTTACAGATGCGTTCAATATTTTCCTGGGTCTGCTGTTGAAGCAAGAGTTCTATACTTGCCAGTGCTGCTATACAAGCCAGTGGATTTGCTGTAAACGAATGTCCGTGAAATAGGGCCTTATGACGATCGTCAGAAAGGAAAGCTTCATAGATAAGGTTCGTACAGGTGGTTGTACCCAAAGGCATTGTTCCTCCTGTAAGTCCTTTTGAAAAACACATCACATCTGGAGCAGCGGTTAAATGATCGCAGGCAAAATTCTTACCTGTTCTGCCGAAACCTGTGAATACTTCATCCTGGATCAGAAGGATTTCTTCTTCCCTGCAATACGAGAGTAGCTGGTCCAGCGCCGCAGCACTGTGCATCAGCATGCCCGCAGAGCCTTGAACCAGGGGCTCATATATAAAACAGGCAATCTCGGGGGCAACAAGTGAGATGTAATTCTTTAGCTCCTGGAGATTGTCTTCTGATGGTGGATCTATTACAATGACATCAAACAGCAAAGTGTCGAAGGGTTTGGTCCATGGATTTCTTCCGCTTACAGACATTGCCCCAAAAGTATCACCGTGATAAGCATTGGTGAAAGCCAGTATCTTTTGCTTTTTCTGACCTTTGTTGCTCCAATACTGAAGACACATTTTTAATGCAACTTCAATAGCTGTAGAACCATTATCCGTGTAGAATACCTTTTGTTGATTTTCAGGAAGTAAATTCAACAGGGCCTCTGCCAGTTCAATAGCTGGCCGGTGTGTAAAACCGGCAAAAATAACCTGTTCCAGCTGGAGCAACTGCGCGGCAACTCTCTCTGCAATATAAGGGTGGGCATGACCATGAAGGGTTACCCACCAGGAAGAGACCGCATCCAGATAGCGTTTTCCCTGCTCATCAAACAAGTAAGCACCTTTGCCTTTCACAATAGGAATCGCGGGAGATGCGGTTAACATTTGAGTATAGGGGTGCCATATGACCTGCTGGTCTCTTTCTGTGAGGCTTTTCATCTTATGCTTCTTGTTTTTTTCTCACCATAGGTTTTAAACCCAGTGCTTCGAACATTTTTTTATCTTGTTGTAATCCCGGATTTGGAGTAACCAACAGTGTTTCACTCTCACTGGTGAAAATAGAATTTGCA
Organism: Pedobacter sp.; assembly: GCF_035566355.1. Lineage (GTDB taxonomy): Bacteria > Bacteroidota > Bacteroidia > Sphingobacteriales > Sphingobacteriaceae > Pedobacter. The sequence goes on along the minus strand of NZ_DATMRL010000572.1, from coordinate 14,596 downwards.
CCAGCCATAAAACACCAGGCTTGTTCTTCTTCGTTCATTTCTGCACGACCGGCACTGAGTCTAACTACAGATGCAGGCATTAATATCCTGGCAGTAGCAATCATTCTTACCATTTCCCAGGTGTCGATTTTAGGTAAATCTGCAAGGGGAGTACCCTTTACTCTTGCTAGGGCATTAACAGGTACGGATTCCGGATGTCTAGGCATGGTGGCCAGTGTTAGCAGCATACCAATACGGTCCTTATGGGTTTCCCCTAAGCCAATTATTCCCCCGGAGCAAACAGTGATCCCCGCTTTTCTGACATTACCAATCGTATTCAGGCGGTCATTATAGGTCCTGGTGGTGATGATCTCCTCGTAATAATTTTCTGAGGAATCCAGGTTGTGGTTATAAGCATACAGGCCTGCTTCCTGCAAGCGTTTGGCTTGATCTTCGGTGAGCATTCCAAGGGTACAACAAACCTCCAGGCCTAAATCGTTAACTCCTTCTACCATTTCCAGAATGCGGTCAAAGTCCCGGTTGTCTCTGACTTCTCTCCAGGCTGCCGCCATACAGAAACGAGATGAGCCTGCATCTTTTGCCCTTTGAGCAATAGAAACCACTTCTTCTTTTGTCATCAGAGCCTTTACCTTAATGTCGGTATGGTACCTTGCGGCTTGCCCGCAATAAGAACAGTCTTCCGGACATCCGCCTGTTTTAACCGACAGCAGCGTGCATACCTGAACTTCAGATGCCGGATGCCAGCTGCGGTGAACTGTAGCTGCCTGGTAGACAAGATCTAAAAGGGGTTGATGGTATATTTTATTTACTTCTTCTAAAGTCCAGTCGTTTCGAACCGTTTTCTCTGTTGTCATATATCTTGGTTTTGATTTAATTTTGATGTTGAAGGAAAGAGAATACTTTCGCTGTGTTTCGTATATTTTGCTGGCTGAGCTCCCTGAACTGGGGAACTTTGGCATAAGTTACACCTGGAGGAAAATGTTTTAGTAGTACTTGTTCAGTAGCCAGATCCATTTCTCCGTTGAAAACGATCTGCCGGATTGGAATATTCCGGTATTTCAGAAGTTCAAGAGATAGGAGGGTATGGTTAATACAGCCCAGGTAGTTGCGAATGACCAGGATCACTTCTGCTTTCAGCTGTTGGATCAGATCAATCATCAGAAAAGTTTCCGAAAGTGGAACCATTAAACCTCCGGCACCCTCAATGATCAGTTGTTTGCTGGTTTCAGGTAGTTTGAAATCCTCAGGTAAGATCTCCAGTTGTTCTGCAGCTGCTGCTTTATGAGGAGAGGCGGCCATCTTTAAACGAAAGGCCTCCGGATGGATAATACTGTATGCATTAGAAATTAAACTACCTACTTTCATACTGTCACTTTGTTCCAGGTCGCCGGCCTGTACTGGTTTCCAGTAATCGGCTTGTAGTTGTTCCGTAATTAATGCCGATACGATGGTTTTTCCTATACCGGTTCCAATACCGGTTACAAATAAAGGTGTATTCATATGTGTAATGTGTGTTGGAGAAATTGGCCGAGTTGCCCAATTTCATGATCTGTATTGTAAGTATGAAGGCAGATTCTTAATCTTTCTGTCCCCGGAGCAACAGTAGGGCTCACAATTGGATAGACTTTTATATTCATGGCTTCAAGTTCCAGGCTAACTTTGCGAACTGCTGTCTTCCCTGGAATTAAAATGGATTGAACAGGGCCTTCCATGGTTTGAATATGGGGTATTGACGAAAGGTATTCTTTAAACAGACGGATCTTCTTTTTCAGCAGCAAAGGTAATTCTTCGTGGTCCTGCAGGTATTTATAGGCCAGCCGGATATGGAGTAATTGTGCAAAGGGCATGGCTGTACTGTATATAAAGGGACGGGCAAAATTGATCAGGTAATTGCGGAGCAACTGACTGCCCGTTACCACCGCGCCATGAGCACCAAGTGCCTTTCCAAAGGTAAAAAGCGTTGCAAAAATCTGATTGTTGAGTCCGTTTTGCGCAACAAGCCCCTTCCCGAAGGCCCCAAAAGCATGTGCTTCATCTACAATCAGCAGGGCATTGTAGGTGGAACAGAGACGCTGAATAGCCCTTAATGGCGCCTGATCTCCATCCATGGAATACAAACTTTCTACCGCTACATAACAAATACCCGTAGCCATTTTTAACTTTTCTTCCAGGCTTTCCAAGTCATTATGCTTAAATTTCAGCCTCTTGCCCAAGCCCATTCTACTGCCATCAATGACCGAGGCATGGATGAGTTCATCCATGATGATGGTATCGCCGCGTTGTGCAAGGCTAGAAAAAAGTGCGAGATTAGCCGTATAACCTGAATTGAACAACAGCGCGGCTTCCATGCCATGAAACGCGGCAATGTCCTGTTCCAGTTTCTCTGCGAATTCTGAATTTCCGGATAATAGCCTGGATCCTGTTGAACCTAAAATCGCATCAGGATATAAATTTATTGCTTTTTGTAACTGCTGTCCCAATTCCTTGCATCGTGCCAGACCCAGGTAATCATTGGAAGAAAAATCAACCAAATCCTTTGTTTGGCTTAACTTTCTGAATAAACCATTTTGTTTGCGTTCTTCCAGGCGTTCAATCAGGAGAGCTTCTGCAAACAATTTCGTGCTCATGAATTTATAGTCTTTTTCATGGAGGAGATCCACTTTGTGAAAAGATCATTTTCTATGGCTACAATTTTAGCGGCATGTAATTCCCATTCGGAAGAAAAATGTTCCAGCTGAGCGATCATTTCCTCCAGGTGGCCGGCCTCTTCCAGAATAATGGATTTTACGGTTACCTTATGTCCGGCCTGTGTCAGTGCATTCTGGTAGACCGGATACAATTCATCTGCCCGGAGCTCTATAGCATAGGTTACAAACAAATAGGCTGCATATTGGAGGGCTGTTCTGCTTAAGTTCAATGTTTGTTTTAAGTACCGACAGGTAAAAAGATCCAATTTGTTTAAATAAAACCAGCTTTCTGAAGGTGCTATGAGTTCATTTTGGGTATAGGTGGGGCAAATTCCTGCGGTGATTTTGTCCAGCTGTTTTTTTAAATAATAGGCATGACGATGCTCTTCAGCCGCATGTTTTAAGATCATGGTGGTTACTGTCTGAGGGTGCTCACTGGCCGAGATCTTACGGGCACCTGCGTTCTCCATAAAGGAAAGTGTATTCAAAAACCGGGCATGTTGCTGATCATTATTAATAATTTGGGAAAGTAGCTGTTGAAGGGGCATATTTCTTTTTTTGTTCAAAATTACTACCTTGCCGGGTAGTCAAAATGATCCAGTTTTTAGTTTATGAGTAGTCCGGTTAAAATACCTTTTAAGAGTTTAATCCATATTGATAGAGATTCTGATACGGCAGTGTATCTGCAAATTGCTTACCAGCTGATCAATGCGATGCAAAGAGGTGTCATTGTTCCGGGAATCCAGTTGCCTGGATCCAGACAACTCGCTGAACTGTTAGAGGTACATCGTAAAACAGTCATTGCAGCTTATGATGAGCTGAATGCGCAGGGCTGGACCGAGATCAGGCCCAATAAAGGGACTTTTATGAGGTCAATAGCTGCGGCAAAGGAAACTGATCCCTTAAAGTACAATAAGGAGTTTCTGGTCAGCTACCCTGTCAGTACCGGTTATGCTTTTAAAAAAAGCATGTTGCTGGACCTTCCCGCTATGGATGGTGAGAGTGAACTGGAATTCACAGATGGACTACCCGATGTGCGGTTAGCCCCCCTGGATCAACTTTCGCGTGTCTATAGTACAAATCTTAAACGCAAGAGCAACCGTCGTTATTTAGGCTTTGCCCATAATGAGGGGAGTGAATATTTTAAAGAAATGCTGGTGAATTATCTGAACAACACCAGAGGATTACATATTTCTAAACAGAATGTGATGATCACCAGAGGTGTTGATATGGGGATTTATCTAGCAGCAGATTTACTGCTGGAAGCGGATGATCTGGTACTGGTTGGCGATTTGAGTTATTATGTGGCCAATATGATTTTTCAAAAAGCTGGAGCAAGGATCATTTCTGTTCCGGTAGATGAAGAAGGAATCAGTGCAGAGGCTGTTAAGTCCTTATGTGAAAAGCACCGGATCCGGATGTTGTATTTAACGCCGCACCATCATTATCCCACTACGGTTACTTTAAGTGCACAGCGCAGGATCGAATTGCTTGGTCTTTCTGTAAAATATGGTTTTGTGATCCTGGAAGATGACTATGACTATGATTTTCATTATAACAGCAGCCCGGTATTGCCTTTGGCCAGCGCAGACGGGCATGGCATGGTGGTTTATATCGGTTCTTTCTGTAAGTCTCTTGCGCCTGGTTTTCGCTCTGGTTACCTGGTAGCACCAGAGAATTTAATTGCGGAACTTGGAAAGCTGAGGGGGATCGTAGACAGGCAGGGTGATATTTTAATGGAACAGGCCCTGGCAGAACTATTGGAGGAAGGGGAGATTCAACGACATTTGAAGAAGGCGTTGAAAGTGTACCATGAAAGGAGGGATGTGTTTTGTGACTTGCTGAAATCGCATTTGGGTGAATTTGTTACTTTCTCTGCCCCTCCTGGAGGATTGGCTATATGGACCAAATGGCATGCTTCTTTGAATTTAATGCGGATCAGTAAGCAATGCGGGTTAAAAGGACTGTATTTGCCTCAGACACTGTTGTATCAGACAGAAAGTTTAACAGCTATGAGACTTGGTTTTGGGAATCAGACAGTGGAAGAGCTTTCCAGATCTGTTGAGATATTGGAGACTGTGGTTAAAGGTTTTTAGGGGGGGGAATTTTTGGAAAATTCTGTACAGCTGCTTCAAGACTAACGATATCAGGCGGCTGAAGAAGCCGCAGATCTCTGAGGTCTTTCCGCAGCGTACGAGAATTTTCCGTAGCAAATTGCAGAGGAGGGAGGTGATCCGCGTGTGGTTAAAAAAAAGAGGATCGTAAAAATCAGCCGTAACCGGTTTTTACGATCCTCTTTTTAGTGAGATGCGGAGTTGGAAAGCTATTTGGCTTCTTTGAGCATTTCCTTAACTGCAGTTTCTATTTGCGTATCTGTGCCGTTTAAGAAAGCTTCATAAGGAACATTCACTTTAATGTCTGGTTCTACCTGCAAATTCTCTGTAGGCCGGTTTTCTTTGCCAATGGTGGAGACCATCGGAATTCCGAATACCAGAGTTGGGTCAATTTGTCGTTCCCACCAAACTGCGGTACCAGTACCGGCAACAGGCATACCAATCAGTTTGCCTACACGGTTTTGCTTATAGATGTATGGGAAGATAAAAGCATCACTGTAATTGCCTTCACTCATCACTACACAGCTCGGTTTTTGCCAACGGTTGGAAGGCTCGGCATCTGCTAAGCGGTTACCCTGAGGGGCAAATTCCAGGTACTTGCTGCCGGTTAAAAATGTATTCAGATCATCGTGTAACCATCCACCTCCATTGAAACGGGTATCTACGATTAAAGCTTTTTTATCTGCATTTTTACCCATAACCACATCGTATACCTCACGGAAACTATCGTCGTTCATGCCTTGAACGTGCACATAGCCTACTTTTCCATCGCTTAAACGATCTACCATTTGGGCCATTTGTTTCGTCCATCTTTTGTACATCAATCCACTTTCTTCGCCAACACTAATCGGTTTTACTCTTTCAGACCAACGTGTTTTCGTGTTTTCATTGTAAAAGCTCAGGAGAATGTTCTTGCCGGTTTTATTGTTCAGGTACTTAGCCCAATCGATGTCGGCAGTAAGGGTTTCATTGTCTATTTTCTCCAGAATGTCTCCGGCTTTTACCTTGCTGGTTTTGATATCCAGAGGGCCACCTGCAATTACTTCGGTAATTTTCAATCCGTCGGAGGGAGCGCTTTCGTCGTACAATAAACCAAGGGCAGCGGTGTTGTCTGCATTAGCAATATTAGGGGAGTACCTTCCTCCGGTATGGGAGGCATTCAGTTCACCTAACATTTCACTTAGAAGTTCCTGAAAATCAAAATTATTATTGATGTAAGGCAGGAATTTTGCATATACCTCTTTATAGCGTTTCCAGTCTACGCCTTCCATTTTTGGGTCATAAAATTTCTCTTTTACCTGTCTCCATGCATGTTCAAAAACATAAGCCCTTTCTGCGGCGGCATCAATTGTAATGTCTCCGCTGATCGAAACCGGAGTTACTTTTCCGCTTTCCGCATCTACTTTTACCAAACGGCCACGGTTGCTCACGAATAGGTTTTTACCATCCTTGCTCATTTCTATGCCGCTTGGACTACCGCCCATTTTCGCCAGTATTTTAGTCTCATGGGTGCGGGTATCTGTTACCCAAAGATCATAACCGCTTTCAAATGAAGCCAGGTAATACAGTTTACTGGCATCCTCGTTCAAAGTATAATCACTGATGGAACTGCTGTTAATGGTTAGTTTTACTCTCCGGTTATCCAAGTTGTTGAAGTCTGGCTCAAATTTCACTTTAGCAGAATCTGCTTTAGCTACCTTTTTATCTTTTGCCTTATCCTTCTTAGTCGATACTGTGTCTTTAGGTGTTAGTTTTTCTTTATCCTCGCGTTCTTTAAGCAGGGCAAAATCATCCTTGCTCATATTGGCCCGGTCATAAGCATCCTGGTCAAAGAAAACTCCGTAAACATCCACTTCGGCATTTCCGGAAATGGCGAGTGATTTAAGCCCGTTTCTACTGCTCAGCCAGGTCATCATTTTGCCTTTCAGTGCCCATTTATTGTTGCCTTCACCAAAACCACTGTTTACCGGGTGAATGATTTCACCAGTACCGTCTGCTTTGATTAGTGCGGCATGACTCATAAACATATGCCCGTTCTGATCGTCTGCCAAAATCCATTTTCCATCAGGGCTCCATTCAAAACTCCAGTCGCCGTCACTGTAGGAATGGTTTCTTCCTTCTGGAAGGAGGATTCTGGTCTTCTTTGAAGCGATATTGTATACTTTCAGGATATTTCTGTTTTCGATATAAGCGATCTCTTTTCCATCCGGAGAATAAAGCGGCTGGAATTCTTCAGCTGCACTATTGATTAAAGGTTCATCTTTGATCACTGTCGCGGCATAGAAATATGGCTCATCTTTCTGCTGTATAGTGCTTCTGTAGATGTCCCAGCTGTTGTTGCGCTCTGTAGCGTAGATTATACTTTTTCCATCAGGTGACCATTGTACAGATCTTTCCTGAGCAGGTGTTTTGGTGATTTGTTTGGTCTGCCCGCTTTCCACTGCAGTAACGAAAACCTCGCCCCGGTTTACAAATGCAATTTCTTTACCGTTTGGACTTAAGCTAAACTCAGAAACATTTCCGCTTACAGGTTCTGTTTTTGCAATATTGTCACGACCGTCATTTAATATACTCACCTTTAATTTTTGGGGCGTTCCGTTTTCTTTTAGCGTATAAATTTCACCATCCTGAGTAAAACAAAGTGTATTGTCGGCCGAACGGCTTAAATGACGTACTGGGTTTTCTTTAAATGTAGTCAGTTGTTTAGTCTCACCCGGAGCATTAGCCGGCATAACAAAGAGATTCTGGTTTCCGGATTTTTCACTTAAGTAGTAAACCCATTTGTTGTCTGTACTGTAAACGGGCTCCCGATCTTCTCCTTCAAAAGAGGTCAGTTTAGTATAGCTGTTCTTTTTGACGTCCATCGTCCAGATGTCGCGGGTTACAGAAGAAGTATGATGTTTACGCCAGGCATCTTCATAACCCTTGCGGTCTTCAAATACAATAAAACTTCCATCACTATTATAATGTGCTCTTTCCATTCCTGCCGCACTCACTAAAAGGGGTTTTCCACCTGATGTTTTTACACTGTATACATTCTGAAAAATCCGTGTAGCAAAACGTACATTCCTGGCAGGTGCATTGCGTGCACTCCCAAAAATTACGGATTTTCCATCCGGAGAGAAATCATAAGGATAATCATTTGCACTGTTGTAAGTTAGCCGGGTAGGGGTTCCGCCACCTACCGGAATGGTAAAGACATCGAAATTTCCATAACGGTTACTGGCAAAAGCAATGGTTTTACTGTCTCTGCTCCATATAGGCATCATATCTTGTGCTTCATTCAAGGTTAGTGGAACGGCCTGCCCACCTGAGCTGCTTACCAGGTAAATATCACCTTTATACCCAAAAGCAATGTTTTTCCCATCCGGGGAAATGGCTGGGTATCGGAGCCACAGAGGATTGGTTTGCGCTTTCCCGACCCATGCTGAAAGGCAGAAAATAGCAGATACGAAGAGTTTTTTCATAATGAAATATAAGTTAAGCTGTATTGAATTTAGATGTTGTTATATTTAGGTTTTGTTATTAGGATATAGGTTTTATCTGGATATGGGTTTACTACTCGTAGACAGGCAAATGTCGTAAATTGTTACAAGCTTTTGTATAAAAACCAATCTTTGTTGCAATATTGTTGCAAATAAAGGTTTTCGGTGTTAATCTCTCACCACCCTTCCCAATGCACTATGCTAAGGAAAAAAAGGTGCTGTCCTGAGAGGCCTCAGAGATTTGCGAGCTTTTCAGCTCGCCTGATATCGTTAGTCTTGAAGGATAGCACCTCTTTTTCCAAACCTATTCCTCTAACCATAACTTTCTGCAAAAAATCACTGTAACAAAAACATCGACATCTAAATTAAATACTACTAAATTAGTAGTATTTAATTATTGTTCTTATATTTGACCCGTAGCCCATAAAAAAGGGATATTTCATACAGTCATGTGGCCGAGAGGATAGGTAGGGGTCTGCAAAACCTTCCACGGTGGTTCGAATCCACCCATGACGTCTTTTTCTCTCCGAAGTCGGAAAATGATTTATCATCTCAGCAATAGAATTGTCAGATTTATAGATATTTATGCTTACAGGTTTATAGATATAACGGCATTGCTTCTATTTAAAATATTGTGGAATTATTCAAAAAAAAAGTCCTAGGAATAACTTTTCTATTTTATACCTTTGGCCACTTTAAAAAAAAGACTCATGTCAAATCATAAAGATGTCAATAAACTATCTGCCGCTGGTTTATTAATTAGCCTGGGTATCATCTACGGCGATATTGGAACTTCCCCCTTATATGTATTTAAAGCAATTATAGGAGAAAGACTCATCACAGCAGACCTTATTCTTGGGGGCTTATCGTGTATATTCTGGACTTTAACCCTGCAAACCACTATTAAATATGTAGTGATTACCCTGCAAGCAGATAACAAAGGAGAGGGGGGAATCTTTTCTCTTTATTCTCTCGTAAAGCGAAAAGCCAAATGGCTGATCATTCCGGCAATGATTGGCGGAGCCGCATTACTGGCCGATGGGATCATGACTCCTGCTGTAACCGTTTCTTCTGCTATTGAAGGTCTGGGAATTATCTATCATGATCTGCCAACCGTGCCTATTGTGTTGGCCATTATTCTCTTGCTTTTTATTCTACAGCAATTTGGAACTTCCCTGGTGGGAAAAGCCTTTGGCCCGGTAATGTGGCTTTGGTTTACCATGATTGCCGTATTGGGCATTGTATGGGTAGGTCATTTTCCACAGATACTCAAAGCAGTTAATCCTTATTACGCCTATCATATTTTAACCACCAATCCGGAAGCCTTCCTGATCATTGGTGCTGTTTTCTTGTGTACTACAGGAGCCGAAGCACTATATTCCGATCTTGGACATTGCGGACGTTCTAATATACGGATCAGCTGGATCTATGTAAAGATCTGTTTGGTACTGAATTATATGGGGCAGGGTGTATGGTTGTGGAAATTACAAGGCACACACCTGGGTGATGTCAATCCATTTTATCACCTGATGCCAGACTGGTTCCTGATTTACGGGATTTCTATTGCTACGGTTGCTGCAGCAATTGCCAGTCAGGCTCTGATCTCCGGTTCATTTACCCTGATCTCTGAGGCGGTTCGTTTAAACTTATGGCCAAAAGTGAAGATCAATTATCCAAGTAATCAGAAAGGACAATTGTATGTGCCTTCTATGAACTGGGTACTTTGCGTGGGTTGTATCATTGTTGTATTGATCTTCCAGAAATCGACCAATATGGAGGCAGCATATGGTCTTTCCATTACGGTAGCCATGCTGATGACAACGATACTGGTCTCCATCTTCCTGATGCGTAAAAGGGTACCTAAATATCTGATTTTCATTTTTCTAACCATATATGGTATTATCGAGTTAACTTTCCTTGTCGGTAACGCTGCCAAAATCCTTCATGGAGGATGGTTTACGGTGTTACTGGGAATGTCCTTATTCTCCATCATGTATGCCTGGGCAAATGGCCGCAGGATACGCAACCGTTATATGAAATTTGTGGATATTGAAAAGTATTATCCGATCATCGAGAAGATCAGTGAAGATACTTCAATTCCAAAATATGCATCACAACTGGTGTATCTGACCAGCGCGAATTTCAACTCGGAGATAGAGTCATCTATCATGTACTCCATTATTCAGAAACTGCCTAAACGTGCAGATGTATATTGGTTACTGCATGTTGATGTAACTGATGAGCCTTATACCATGGAATACAAAGTAGATCCATTGATTGATAAAAAATTGATCCGTGTTGATTTTAAACTGGGATTCAGGGTAGAGCAACGCATCAATGTATTGTTCCGAAAAGTAGTGGAAGATATGGTGAAGAATTCTGAGATTGATATCACCAGTAAGTATGAATCGCTGCGGGAACACAAAATAGCCGGTGATTTCAGGTTTGTGGTAGTGGAGAAAGTAATGTCTACTTCTTACAGCCTGAAATTTATAGAAAGATGTACCATGGTGTATTACCAGATCCTTAAAAATTTCAGTGTACCTGAAGAAAAGGGCTTTGGCTTGGATCTGAGTTTTGTTACCGTTGAAAAGGTGCCGCTTGTAGTGGATATTCCTACAGATTTTGAGCTGAAAAGAATACAATAGGTTTATTTTTTAAAAGGATACATTCTGAGAGAAGACTGCATGATTTGCCCTGAAAAAGGGCAAAAAACGCTGAGGTCTTCTCTCAGAATGTATCCTTTTTTGGGTGCATAGCCTATATAGTATTCGTTTTTTTTCAAACTAATTTTGCCATTATTTTTATCCAATTCGTTTCCGGTCTAAATCTTTCCAAAGTCAGAGGGGCGGATATTGGTGAGCTGGTAAAAAGCTTTACTAAAGGCCGCCAGACTATTGTATCCGGTAGCGTAGGCAATTTCACTGGTCGATTTATTGGTTTGAAGCATCATTTCAATGGCCCGGACCATCCGGAGCAGTTTGAGGTACTGCAAAAAGGAAATACTCATTGCCGATTGAAAAAGACGAGAAACGCTTCTCTCGGCCATACCAAACCTCCTGCTAATTTCTTCCAGGGTCTGCTGTTTGTGAAAGTTTTGTGAAAGATACAGGAGGATGGGCTTCAGACGTTCATTGGAGGTAGTTGGCAAAGCAATCGGAAACACCTTATGACTCAGCTGAGGAAGTACGTTTTTAATCGAAGACAGGAACTGAAAAGGAGCTGTGTTTTCTGGCTGAATATCTCCAATCCATCTTTCTGTATAAATAATCATTTCTAACAGCAGATTGTTGACAGGATAAATCCCCAGTTTAGTGTAAAAAGGGTCTTTATGGTCCTCTTTGCTGTAGTAATAGATATTCCTGGTTACGGTAGCCAGGTGCCTTACCTCAAGAAAATGTTCCAGTCCGGCAGGTACCCATACATAGTGTCTGGCCGGAATAATATAACTTACATTTTGGATATGGATATACGCAATCCCGCCTTGTACATAGGTGAGTTGTCCCTTGGTATGGGAATGGGTCGGGAGTTTGCGTTCTACTTTTTCATGCAGAACAAATATGCCATCCGGACTTTTTTCAATGGCAGAAAGATACTCTGAAGTCTGTGAAATGTTCATTGGCTGGAATGGACAAATAATTGGCAATATAGATAAAATAACAGAAATGTTGCATGGGTACCTTTGCATATTCTAATAATAATATGTACCCCTATAAAAAACGAAATGCTCTTATCTGGCTTTTTCTTTTTGCAAGTAACATTGCATTTGCACAGCAAAAAACAGGAGCAGTCCATCTTTCTTTAAGTGAAGTGTGGAGCAGAGCAGAAATCAACAACAAAACCATAAAAATGCAGGACCTAAAGGTGGCTGGGTCAGAAGAAGCCATCAAAGATGCTAAGGCAGAACGTTTGCCGGACATTGAAGCAGAGGGAGAATATGCGCGGGTGAGCAATATGCCGGTATACGATAACGGTTTGTTTCATGCGCACTCCCAGTTTGAAGTGGTTCATACGTCTTATAGTTTTGGAGGAAATGCGTATCTGAACCTCTATAACGGCAACAAGACCAATTTGAAGATTGCTGAAGAAAAAGAGAAAAAGGGACTTGCCGTAGAGCAACTCAATCTGACCACATCTGAAGTCAGACTGCGTACTGCAGCTTATTACCTGGATTTACAGAGAAGCCGGATTTTTAAGGCGCTGATGTTAAAAGATATCAGTGATCAGGAAAAACAACTTGAAGAAATTCGCCAGCTCCTGAAAAATGGTGTGGTACTGAAGAGTGATGTTTTAAGGGCAGAACTGAAATTATCGCGTCAAAAGATGTCGCTCATCCAGATTGACAATGACATTGCGATCGCTAATCAAAAACTGGCTATTCTCATTGGCGAAACAGATCATTTTACAATCGAGCCAGACTCTACTGTAATAGCGGATCCGAAAATCAAGACCTATCCGGAATATCTGGAAGATGCCATTGATCATTCTTATGAATTTAAGATCTCTGAAAAGGAAACTGAATTGAGCAAATTGGAATTGAAAAGTGTAAAAGCGAATGTTTCTTTTAAGCTGGGTTTGTTTGCCAATTACGCCTATTCCTATCCTCAAATCCAGTTTTACCCTTATTCTATTGCGATGTACGGATTGGGTTTGAGCGGTATTAAAGCCAGCTTCCCCATCTCTGCTTTTTACCACAATAAACATAAGGCCAAGGCTGCGGAAATTGCGCTGCAAAGACAGGAAGTAGAACATGAAGCGACTTCTGATAAGGTGAGACAAGAGGTGAATGAAGCTTATCTGAGATACAAAGAGGCACTGACCCGGATTGATGTGGCCAGACAAAACATTAAACAGGCCACAGAAAACCTAAGGATCGTAAACAATACCTATTTCAATCAACTTTCTTTACTTACCGATCTATTAGATGCAGATACCCAATTGCTGCAGACCCGTTTCGATCTTGCTGCGGCACAAATTGCTGCCCAGTTACAATATTTTCAATTACAAAAAGCTATAGGCAATCTTTAAAATGGAAACCAAGAATAAAAATTATACCGTTACAGATCAGTTAATCACCAAAGTCACTGCTTGGATTGCCGGCATTATTGTGCTTTGTCTGGTCATTTGGGGCTGCATCTCCCTTTGGGATCTTTATAAAAATGAAGAAACCAATGATGCACAGGTAGAAGAATATATTAACCCCGTCACCTCGCGGGTAACCGGCTACATCAGGGAAATCAAATATGAAGAAAACCAGGACGTTAAAAAAGGAGATACCCTGCTGGTGATCGACAACAGCGAATATAAATTGGGTGAACAGGAAGCTGAGGCTGCATTGCTCAATGCGCAGGCGCAGATCAAAGTGATGGAAAGCAATGAGCAAACAACTTCCAAAATCGCCAGTGTCAGCCAGTCACAGATTGCCTCGGCTAAAGCCAAACTTTTAAAACAACAGCAGGACTACGACCGTTATTCCAAATTATTCAAGGTGGAATCGGCAACCCTTCAGCAACTGGAAAATAGCAAAGCTGCTCTGGATGTGGCCAATGCAGAATATAGATCTGCGCTGAACAACTATGAAGCTTCTATGTCTAAAGTTAACGATATTAAATCTCAAAAAGATGTTTATCTGGCTGAAATTAAACGAAGAGAAGCTTTGCTGAAAAGGAATAAACTCGATGTGGGTTATACCGTGATTACTGCACCATACAATGGAAAAATGGGTAGGAGAACCATACAGGAAGGTCAGTTGATTCAGGCCGGACAAACCCTGGCCTTTATCGTAGATCAGGAAGCGGGAAAATGGGTAATTGCCAATTTTAAAGAAACCCAAATTGCCGGGATGCATTTAAATGGTCGTGTCACTATTGAAACAGATGCCTTTCCAGGAGAGAAATTTGAGGGCAGGATCGTATCTCTTTCACCGGCAACAGGAGCCAGGTTCTCTTTGCTTCCTCCGGATAATTCTACCGGCAATTTTGTAAAGGTGGTGCAGCGTATTCCTGTAAAAATCAAATTAACAGATCCAGCTTCTGTAACCGATAAACTCAGAGCGGGTATGAATGCCAACGTAGTGATTGCGAAAAACCAATGAGCCAGGTTATTCCCGTATTCAAACCATGGGTGCCAGACTGGTTGATTAAAATCACCATCTTTCTGGTCATCCTGCCTTGTTTATTGCTCTTTGGACTGTCAACCGCAAATGCAGGTGCAGCAGCAGGTTTCTATGGTATTGAACCCGCCGATGTGCAGTATTCGATGATCATCTTTTATGCAGCAGTAGCAAGTTTTTTTGCCCTTGAAAGACGTT
>NZ_DATMRL010000571.1:0-18641 GCF_035566355.1 Pedobacter sp. | reverse complement strand
ACAATATAAAATTTTATAGATCTCATCTGATTTGCATTAGTTAAGTGGTAAAGTACTTAGGTTTACTGTAGGCTGCTGACCCGTAGGCGTTCTGCTCAAATTGGTATTGTCAGCTACAAAGTCATTGAAGAATGCACCGTTCTGTAAAAAGAACTGACCATTTTCAACACCTCCTTTAAAATCCATACGTTGTTCAGTAGCACCAGTTGGATCCGTTGTAAATTTAGCCGTACTGATCTCTGTCCAAACACCCGAAGTATTACGTACCCACATGTTGTTATACAGCGCTTTTCTTCCCATGTAACCGTTTTCGACGGCAAAATTTTCCAGGAATGAATTAATTCCCCCTACATAAGTTGAAGTGGACGGACGTTTAAATGTGGCCATAAATTTCCATGCGTTCAATTCAGGGGCAAAAAACCAGGAAGAATACAACGTATTCCCATTTCCATCTGGCTTAATCTGGGTTAAAAATTTATAGGTATTTCCGGTAATCCATTTATAAACCATATAAGACTGTCCTCCAGTTCCCTCACCACCAAAATTTCCATCAGTTACACCCGCACCCTTACTGGTCAGAACCGTTTTATCTCCATTATCGGCATCCCAAACTGAGAACAACATCCAGCGTTCTGTGGCAGATTTAACCTGCATACCAAAATAACCACCATTGAAACCGTTGGACATATAATAAGATCCGATATTATCCTGCCCCTGAGGAACAGTAACTTCATTATATAACCATTCAATATTCCCTGAAGGTGCTGTATAATTCAAATGCACAGAAGGCCCCCGGCGCGACCAGTAAAACTGATTATCTGTACTTACACTGGCATATTTCAATCCAGAGGTTGTTGCAGATCCACCGATCATAATATTGGAAACTTCCGCAAAAGTACTTCCTTCTTTACTAAGCCCCTGGAGGTCTACTTTTACATATCCCGCAGCAGCCACATCAATAGAGGCCACAGGATAAACAGCAGGTGTCGCTCCCTTCAGAGTAACATTAAAAGACTTTCCATCAACGGATACTTTAATCGTAGATGACCCGGTTATTACCGAAGCCTGGATAGCCAGGTTTAGTTTACCAGGTTGCCCCAATTTAAAATAGGTACTGATCACACTTCCCGCATTGTTCCATTTGTTCAAGCCACCGGCAACAATCTGTTCTGTGCCGCCATTTACAGGCTGAGTAATGAAAGCATTTCCCTCAAGTGGTACAGCAGTGCCGGTTTCTAAGACTACCGGCCATTCTTTATACGTATTCTCTGCGGTTTGCTGAGGCCCCTTCTTACAAGCATTTAAACAAAAAACGCTGCTGATCAGGAGCAATAAATATATTTTTCTCATAATTGATTACTTAAATAGGTGCTTAAGGATTCTGGGTCAGGTTCTTGTTGTTGTCAATCTCATATTGCGGAACAAAAAAGATCACCCGGGCATCCGTTGGCTGGATCGTTTGGGTAATAATGGTATTTGGCGTATTGTTTAAAGCATGGGTACCTGGATAATTCCTCACCATTGGTCTGTTGTTCCTGAACAGGTCATAAGCCCGCTGTCCTTCAAAAGCAAATTCCAGACGGCGTTCCTCCAATACCACATCCAAAGCCGATTTTCCAGCCCCTGCTATTCCAGCCAAAGTCAAAGCAGGTATCCCTGCGCGCGTACGAATCAGGTTTACATCATCCAAAGCCGCCTGTGCATTACCTAATTTAGCATTGGCCTCTGCCCGGTTCAGATACATTTCTGCAAAACGCAGGTATACAGGAGAACTTAAATTTACAACCCCTTCCTGAAGACTATATTTGGTGACATAATACATTGGAGCCGCAGGAGATAATTTAGGATTATACTGCAATACACCATTGATCTTATAAGGTGCAATAAAGCTGTGTCTAAGGTCAGCCGGATTTTTATCCAGCTCTGCAATATACTGCTGAGAAGCATAAATCTCGCCATAACCTGTACTACCCTGAGAACCAGGCGTACTTAAACTTCCAGGTGTTCCGCTGTAATACATAGAGCCAATCGCTCCAAAACCCTGGTCTTCCGTTTTCATGTAACGGACTGCAAAAATAGTTTCTGCATTGGCCTCCGGTGTCACCGTGAAATAGTTCTGATAATCACTGCCCTGCAGCAATTTATACCTTCCTGATGCAATCACGAGATTAGCATATTTTATCGTATTTGCATTATCTCCCATATTCAGATAAACCCTGGACAACAAGGCATAAGCCACCTCTTTCGAAGCAAAAATATCCGATTTGCTCACCGTCATTAGATCCGCAGCCTTCAGGAGATCTGCTAAAACAGCATCATAAACTTCTTTCACACTCTTCCTTGCCGGCGTATCATCCGTAACACCTTCTTTTAAGACAGGCACACCAGGATTTGCTCCATTTCCCTGTACGTAAGGACGTCCAAATACCCTGACCAGGTTGAATTCCATCATTGCCCTTAAAAATAGGTTCTCCCCTTTAAGCTGACGCAAATCTGCCGCAGATGCATCAGGAATAGCCGCAATGATCTTGTTGGCCGCAACAGTTACAAAATAGGCCTGTTTCCAGAAATTTGCACCATGCGTTCCGGTCGGAATATGCGTATAGCGATAACAACGGGAAAGATCATCTGAAGAAGGTTGTCCCTGAGCCACGTTATCACCCTGATATTCCGTCAGAAAATGTGCACTCCTGATATAGGTCGCATCTCTTAACACCGCATAAGTTCCAATAGTTGCAGTTTCTATATCCCCTGCATTGGTCAGTGCAGACTGATCATCAATAGCCGTAGAAGGCTTTACTTCCTTTTTACAGGCACTCATGGCCACAACCACAGTGGCCGAAAGCATAAATAGTTTTATATATTTTAATTTCATTGTGTCCTCCAATTTTTATAAACCGACGTTGATACCAAATAATATTTTTCTGCTGATGGGATATTTGAAGTTGCCCGCAGCATCACTAAAATCTACCTCAGGATCAACACCCGAGAATTTTGTACCCGTCCATAAATTATCTCCGCTCACAAATACCCTGGCATTTTTAATCTTTAACTTTGACAACCACTGCGTTGGTATATCATAACCTAGCGTCACATTCCGCAAACGGATATAACTTCCATCTTCAAGGTATCTGGAAGAACTCTGGTTAGAATCATGGTTACCGCCCAGAACAGGCTTGGGGTGCGTAGCGATATCGCCTACCTTTTCCCACCTGCTCCATCCGGATTTCAAGACCATAGCATTATAACTCTCATACAAACCATCACTGTCAAAAAGGGCACGGCTGGCATTATATACTTCATTACCATACACAAAATTGAAAAAGGCACTTAAAGAAACGCCTTTGTAAGAAAAGGTATTGGTAATACCGCCTGTAAATTTAGGAGAAGCAGAAGTACCTGTATATTGTCTGGTGGCCTGGCTGTAAGTATTGGTTAAGGCCGTATATTGTTTACCATCTGCATCCGTGATGATCTTTTCCCATAACGGATCTCCATTATTCGGATCTACACCTGCCCAGATCGGCATTTTCCAATCGTAAATATCATGTCCAATAGCTCCTGGTTTACTTGCATCGGGTGCTATTGCATCTTTACCCTCATTTAAGGCCAGGATCCGGTTTTGATTAAAGGCCATATTGTAACTGGTCTCCCACTTAAACTGGCCGGTCAGGTTTCTGGAATTAATACTGAATTCAATACCCCTGTTCTTCAGGGCACCTACGTTATCAAAATAATAACTATATCCGCTCGTACTTGGCAGCGGAATCTGGAACAATAAGGCATCTGATCTTTTATCATACACATCGACTGTAACATCAATCCGTTTAAAAAAACCAAAATCAACACCAATATTGGTGGTTTTCTGTTTCTCCCAGGTCAGGTTCGGATTGGCTCTTTGTAAGGGTTTTGCACCCGGCGTTCCACCATAACTTGCGGATGCATCTATGACATATAGTCCCAGTGAAGGATAGTCCCCAATTTCAGCATTACCTGTGGTACCATAACTTGCCCTTAATTTCAAGAAGTTCAGAGGGCCCATATTTTTAAGGAAGTCTTCATTCGATAAGATCCAGGAAGCGCCTAACTGATAGAAATTACCCCCGCTTTTGTCGCGGCCAAAACGTGAAGAATTTTCATGAACAAAGGAAGCAACTCCAAAATATTTGCCAGCATAGTTATATTCAGCTTGCGAAAGGTATTTACTAAAATTCACATCATTGTTTCCTCCTCCAGGATTATCAATAATGTCGGTAGCAGTAGACATCACCGGACGGCCCGGAGGCAGGTTTTTTCCGCTTAAGCTGGCATCATCAAAATGTGATTTTTCTGCTTCCCCAACGGCCAAAATGCTTAAATTATGTTGTCCAAAACTGTTTTCATATTTTAAGCGGTTTGAAGAAAGTAATCTGTTGGTATAAGAAGTATTATTATATAATTCTCCAGAATTTGCTCCTCCTTGTTTTGTTCTTTTATCATTATAGGTTACATAAAAGTCATTAAAGAAATTGGCCCGGTTATAGGACGCAAAACTCAGATGTTTAGTTATGGTATAATCCAGGTTCACATCCCCGTTTACATTTAAACTTCTTCCATTGGCAAAGTTATATTGGATAGATTGGAGAAAATTTTCCTTGTCTCTTCCCAACCAGTTTGGTGTTGTTCTTCCATCAGTCGGTGTTCCGTCTGCATTAAAAGCCGGATCAAAAGGCAAATTCAGATAAGCATCGCGCAGGGTACTGCTGGTCTGATAATTATCTTTGGTGTAAATGGTATTCAAGAGCACACTTAACTTTAAACGCTGGGTAAGTTGAGAGGAAAGATTCGCACGAAGACTATAAGCCTTTTTGTCGTTTTTTACCACTGTACCCTCTTCTTTATAATAATTACCGGAGATATAGAATTTAGATTTCTCCGTACCTCCCGAGGCAGAAAGCACATAATTCTGTGTTAAACCGGTCTGAGTAGCCAAGTCCCACCAATTGGTATTTGTATTCAGAACTGCGGGGTTGGGATTGGTAAAAGTTTTCTGATAGTCATACAACTGCTGGGTATTCATCAGCTTAAAATTCCCCATGTTCGGCTTATTAAAACCTACCGTAGAGCTGATGTCAATTTTTGTCTCCCCTGCTTTACCTGTCTTGGTAGTAATGATAATCACACCACTTCCTGCCCTGGAGCCATACAGACCAGTTGCAGCAGCATCTTTTAAAATGGTCACAGACTCAACATCTGCAGGGCTATAGGTCGCATTGGAGGCCCCATAGGCCCCCACAATATTTCCATCTACTACAACCAAAGGTGCCGTGCCTCCATTAATACTGCTCACGCCCCTAACCAAAACTTTCGGTGCTTCAGTTGGATCCCCGGATGCCGAAGACACTGTAACGCCTGGCGCCTTTCCCTGGATCATGCTCATCACATCATTCGAAGCCACCCCTTTCAACTGCTCTGCATTCAATACCGTTACAGAACTAGACAATTCACTCTGTTTTTTTGAAGAATAGCCTACAACAACCACCTCATTCAAATTACTGTTTTCCTCCTCCAGCTGCACATTAATCACCGTTCTTCCTGAAACTGGAACTTCTTTAGTGAAATAACCAACAGAACGGACCACCAAAACACCATCGTTAGGCACTCTAAGTGTAAAATTTCCCGCAGCATCTGAAGAAGTACCAACTCCCCTGTCCGACTTTAAACTAATCGTTGCCCCCGGCACCGGGCCAGCTTTATCCGTAATTTTTCCTTTTACAACGATATCGTTTACATTATCTGCTTGCGTAGAAAGCATCACCAGTCCTTTACTCGTAACGGTGTACTTCAACACCTCATTTGTGAATAATTTCTCCAGCACCACCTTCAGGTCTGCATCGGCAACATTCAGGTTTACCTTTCTGTCTGTATTCAGATAATTTGTACTGTATATAAAATGATATCGGCTTTGCTTCTCAATCATTTTCAAGATCTTATCAATCTTTTCGTTCTGCACTGTAATACTGATCTTTTCCTGGGAAAGTACCTTGGCAGAAACCTGCATACAGAGAAGTAAAACAATGGTAAAAGTTAACTTCATATACAAAATTAGTTTTAGAACGGGCCGGTTAAGTCCCCATTTGAGTAATAGTTTATTTGTCATATATTTGAAAATTGGTTTCACAGCCAAAAACAGAGGAGACCTGCCGCTCAAAAGTAGCCTCCTCTAAAATGTTAACTATCAATAATTACCGGTTTGGTGTTGGAGCACCGAACCGGTTTTTATTTTGAAAGCTGAACAGTATTTCCTTTGATCTTATAATTAAAATAGTTTACGGTTTGCATTGCTTTTAGTACTTCGTTTATCGGTTCATTTTTAAGGGTTGCGGTAAATTTATATTTTTTCACTTCGTCATCTTTGAAGGCCAGGGTAACCCCATATTCCCGTTCCAGTTTCTGCTGAAGCTCTATAAAGGTTTCGTTATTAATTTCCAGACCGTTATTCACCCAGGCGGTTTCTACCACAACATTTCTGTTGGTCAAATGCACATTACTCACCAAAACCTTAGGGATATCCTTTGCCAGTATCTTTTTAGCGGTAGCCAGCTGATCTTCCTCCACCGTAATCTTTTCACTTGGCTTCAAAATAAAATGACGGCGGCTTTTGTCGTTCAGGCTGGCCTGTATACTTCCCATAATCAACGAAGCCTCTGTACGGCGCTCATCCGGGTAAGCACTTACATTAAATTTGGTTCCAAGCACTTTAACATCCAATTTAGCCGTATGTACAATAAAAGGCACCGCAGGATTATGTTCCACCTCGAAAAAAGCTTCTCCAATAAGATCAACCTCGCGGGTATTTTTATTATAGCCTTTTCTTAAGCTGATCTTCGTATCCGCATTTAACGAAACGGTTGTTCCATCTTCAAACGTGATCTTCTTCCTCTGAGCCTTCTCTGTCCGAAAAATATTTTTACTTAGCTGCGTACCCTGCTCTGCATTTAACAAATTAGAAGGACTGGATCTCCTCCATACAAAAAAACCACCGATCAATACCATAAGCATCAAAAGAGCAGCCACCCTGTATATTTTAAACTGACCAGTACTGCTTACATAACTTTCACTGAGTTCGGGAACTGGCTGCTCTATAACATTAAGTCTGTTCTGTATCAGTTGCTTGAAGTTGGCAAGTTCTGTTTCAACGGGGCGCTTATTGCCGCTCAGCTGTTTATACATAACCATGGCTTCACTCAGTTCCTGTTCTTTTTCAGGATGTTCTATTGTATAATTTTGCCAAAATCTGACATGTTCTTCATCATTGCCGGCACAATAGCTCAGAAAGCTTTCATCAGTAAGAAAATCTACAGATGTATATTGGTTATAATCCATTGTTTTGCCTGTTTAATCTAATAGTGCAGCAATCCGGATTTTTTCCTAAGAAAATTTCAAAAAAAATAAAATTAATTTAACACAGCCTTTATCTTAACAAAACACAGCCTTATTTCATCTCCTTTTTTAAGATCTTCAAAGCATCATATATCGTATTATAAGCTGTTTTAACCGTAAGAGAAGTACGCTCTGCGATTTCAACATAAGAAAGGTCATCAAAGAATTTAAGTTGGACGAGTTCCTTCTGTTTAGGCGTTAATTTTTGAAGCGCGGTTTTCAATCTGGAGCGCAGGTGCTGCTCTGACTGGATATTCACAATAAACTCTTCGTAGGAAAGTTCATGTAATTCATCCTGTTGCGCGTGAATTGCCTTCTGCCGCAATTCATCATGATAATAATGTCTCGCGACTTTCCTTTTAACATAACTCAGCAAATAAGACTGAACATTCTCCACTTCCGGAAGTGTCTGGTGTTTGTCCCATACTTCCATAAAGATTTCATTCACCAAATCTCTCGATAAATCCATATCAGCAGAGTATTTGACCCCAAAATTCAGCAAATGAGTAAAAAGAAGTTCGTAAAGCCGGAAAAGGGAGCTAATATCCCCTTCCTTTATCCCCTTCCACTGCATTTTGCAATCTATTTTGCTTTCCATCTATAGCCAAATCTTGAAATGCGATCACTTAGTAACCATTATGCATATATACAGATTTTAATTTTCAGTAAAACATAATTCAGGGTTAAATTTCACTAAAAAGGCTGCGCAGCTACAGGACTTAGCTACTTGAAGAAAATAATACCGGAATTTCAAAAAGAAAAGGCTACAATGCTTTAAGAAATGGCAAAACAGAAATACTAAAATTCACATAAGGCGCAGCGTTAAGCTTATTCTCTATAAAATAGTCCTTACTCGGCGCACTTTTCTCAAATACCCGCGACTGTAATGGACTGATCAAGCCGCCACTAGCTCCCAAAACCACATACTTTGACAATCTGTACTCGTAAGATGGGCCAGTTTTAAGATCAAGCGTAGTGAAGATATTCTGCTGAGGCAGTGCAGGCACATTCAAATTCAAAAAAGCGAGCGTTCCGGTCATTTCAGTCCCAAAAGAAAGAAAAGATTTTTCAGACAATTGTTTCCTGATGTTGATTCTGGACGGCAGATCTACAAATAATTCCAAACTGTTATTGAATTTACGCCAGGCATTATAATATGGCAATATTGGCAAAGGAGCCGAAGGGTCAACAACAACGACCACACCAACAGACGAAGACCGGTCGGCCATTCTTTTAAGAGTCAGTGCAGCAAGTCCCATATAATTCATTCGGATATAAGAAAAATGTTCATTCGTAATGGCGAGAGCACTTACACTATAAACCACTGGTTTATCAAACAAAGTACTTGCCCTGGTTACCCCAAGCCTGAAATTGAAAGTGTTCTCTTTAAGAATCATTTTTGCACCTTGAACCATACTGGGCTGACCGTTGATATCGCTAAACGATAGTTTTTGCTGCACCAATCCCAGAGAAGAGGAAATAAGGTTTTTTCCGATCTCCGCTACAGGAATGTTTACGTAAGCCCTGATCCTTGAAATCTGAACTTTACTCTCCAGAACCCTGTTGCCATATAAATCAGACTTTAAATCCTGCTTGCCCCCAAACTCCGTAGAAATCCCTCCCTGACGCAACAGGGGATAACGCAAAGCAATTTCCCTCAAAGCCGCCATCTTTACAGAATCTGTAAGTTTTGATGAAACATCTGTCTCCTTTCCTTTTTTTACAGGTTCCTGTCCATAAACCAGCATTACAGACATCCAACCACTCACAAAAAATATTAGAACTTGTTTTAACCGCATAAATATCGCTATATCATAATAGGATTTAAAGATGCATGTCAACACACAGGAAGAAAAGTAAAAAAAGTCCGAACCGGACAAAACCACCAGCGAAACGAACACAAAGAGAAAGGCCACCCAACCGGATGACCTCCCAAAAAATGCTTTGAATAAAATGATCTGGCCTCTTCAAAAAGAAAGGCCACCCAATCGGATGACCCCCAAAAAAATGTTTTGAATAAAATGACCTGGCGTCTCCAAAAAGAAAGGCCGCCCAACCGGATGACCTCCCAAAAAATGTTTTTGAATAAAATGACCTAGCGTCTTCGAGCTTCTTCAGCGAGAATATGCAGTCATTTTATTCAAAAACATTTTCCCCTCTAATTCCAGCCCCCGCCCAGCGAACGGTACAGCTCAACCATAGAATTCAATCTCGCTGCCTTAAGCGTCGCCATATCCAGCTCACTTTGCAACAAATTTCCCTGCGCAGTAATTACCTCAAGGTAATTAGCCATCCCATTTCTAAACAACAGGTTTGCATTCTTTACCGCTTTCTGCAAAGTCTGCACCCGGCTGCTGGCTATCGTATATTGCTGTTTCAGTTTTTCCTGTTTGATCAGTTCATCAGATACCTCACCAACCGCATTCAATACCGACTGTCTGAACTGCAGCACCGCTTTCTCCCGCTCTACCTTGGCCACCTCAAACTGGGTCTTCAATTCTTTACGCTGAAAGATTGGCTGCGTAATACCACCGGTAACCAAACCAAATAAAGAAGCCGGCACATTAAACCAATTGCTCGCTTTAAAAGAATTCAGGCCACCACTGGCCGTAATGCTCAGAGAAGGATACATACTGGCTTTAGTTACGCCAACTTTCGCATTTGCTATCGCCAAAGCCAGTTCCGATGTTTTCACATCAGGCCTGCGGCTCACCATATCCGAAGGTATACCTGCAGATAAAGACTCAGGCACCACCATCTGGTCTAAACTGGCCTGACGCTCCACAGCTGAAGGTAGCTGACCGGTTAAAATACGTAATGCATTTTCCTGCACGCCTACGCTTTGTTCCAGTTGCGGAACCAGCTGCGCCGCTACTGTCTGTTGCGCTTCTGCCTGCTGAATGGCCAGAGAAGTCACCTGACCGGCATCAAACTGCATATGTATGATCCGAAGCGTACTGTCATTTAAAGCCAGGTTCTTTTTAGCAACTTGCAATTGCGCATCCATCATGAGCAAATTATAATAACCCTGAGCTACATTAGCAACCAAACGGGTTTGTACGGCCTTTTTAGCCTCCCTGCTTTGCAGATAGGTTGCAAAAGCACCTTGCTTCTGGCTCCTGATCTTCCCCCAGATATCCGCTTCCCAGCTTAATCCCAGATTGGCATTGTAATCTTCAATATGGCTGGTTCCTAAAAACTGGCTGGTACTTAAACCATTCAGACTATTGTCTGAAGGCCGGTTGGAACTTCCGGTAATTTGCAAATTAAGCGAGGGGATATTGCCCAGTTTCGACTGTTTAAACAGCAATTCTGAGGCTTCAATATTCTTCACAGCAATCTGCAGGTCGTAGTTCCGTAGCAAAGCAGTATCAATCAATTTACGCAGCTCTGCTTCTGCAATAAACTGTTTCAAAGGAACAGCACCAATACTGGAAGTATCTGCCGTTAAAGCAGCCCCCCTGAAAGCCTCAGGGGTAGCTGATTTGGGTGCCGGGATATCCTTTGATACTTTACAGGCGCTTAAAAAGACGACCAGTAATAAAAAAGCATATGGATTTATATATCGTTTCATTTTTCTAATTGTTAATTATTATGCAGTTCCAGCTTTTCAGTTTTCCTGGCTGTTTCATTTTCATCCTGGTCCTCACGGTTCAAAACCGCTACTGGCAAGCCAGTAAACCGCTCCTGCAAATGCTGGAAGATCACAAACAATACCGGGATAATGAATAATCCTAACACAACACCTGACACCATACCACCGGCAGCTCCTATACTGATGGAGTGGTTACCTTGTGCTGAAGGACCTGTTGCAATACTCATTGGGAATAAACCGAACACAAAAGCCAGTGATGTCATAATGATCGGTCTTATCCTTAATCTTGCTGCTTCTATAGCCGCTTCCACCAAACCTAGTCCGGCCTTACGTCTTTGGACGGCAAACTCCACAATAAGTATGGCGTTTTTGGCCAAGAGTCCAATAAGCATAATCAGTGCTACCTGTACATAAATGTTATTTTCGATACCAGTTAAACCCAATACCACAAACACGCCAAATACACCTGTTGGGATGGAAAGTATGACCGCCAAAGGCAGGATATAACTTTCGTATTGCGCTGATAACAAGAAATATACAAACACCAGACAAAGCAAAAATATCACAGTTGATTGTCCTCCTGAAGAAATTTCCTCACGTGTTTGCCCGGAGAATTCATAAGCAAACCCAGTTGGCAATTGTTCCTTCGCCGTTTCCTGTATAGCCTTAATTGCATCACCAGAGCTGTAACCTGGTTTAGGAATAGCGTTTACCTCGATAGAGTTAAACAGGTTATAACGCGAAGCCGTTTCTGAACCATAAACACGGGTTAATTTAACAAGCGTATTGATAGGCACGCTTTCTCCCGCTTTGTTTTTCACAAACACACGATCAATACTTGCAGGATCGGTTCTGTCGGCAATATCAGCCTGAACCACCACACGATAGTATTTACCAAAACGGTTAAAGTCTGATGCCTGTGCAGTACCAAAATAGGTCTGCATAGTTTGTAAAATGTCTTTAACACTTACACCCAACTGATCAGCTTTTTGGTCATCAACATCCAATTGTAACTGAGGATAGTCTGCTTTATAAGAAGTAAAAGCATAAGCAATTGCCGGTTTAGCCATTAATTTTGCAATAAAGTTATTAGCTACACCACTAAATTTATCCAGCCTGCCATTAGTTTTATCCTGTAAGGTCACATTCATGGCCTCCACGTTACTAAATCCTGGAACGGTTGGAAAACTGAACACAAAGAAAGTACCGGCAGATATGGCCGCCATTTTAGCCCTTACTATATTTTGTATTTCATCGATATTTTTTACCGCCCCTCTTTGGTCATTTGGTTTTAACAATAAAAAGATCTGACCAGCCGACGGGCTGTTTGATGCCGTTAAAAAGTTATAACCTGCCAGCGACATCACAAATCTTGCTGATGGCATAGCGCGCAACTCCTTTTCAGCCTGTTTTAATATTTTGTTGGTATTGCTTAGTGAAGTTCCTGACGGACTTGCAACAGCAATAGCCACAAAACCCTGATCCTCTGTAGGAATAAAACCTGTTTTTGTTCTGCTGACCAGGAAAACGGTTACAGCAACTATTAATGCAAGTCCGGCCATGCTAATCCATTTATTACGGATAAGGGTTTTCAAGCCACCAATATATCTCTTGGTCATGTAATTAAACCCACCATTAAAGCCTGCATAAAACTTCTCAACAAAACCTTTCTTAGTCACCTGGTGACCATCTGCTGCATGTTTATTCTTTAAAAATAAGGCAGCCAGGGCAGGGCTTAAAGTTAAGGCGTTAACAGCTGATATAATGATGGCTATAGCCATTGTCAATGCAAACTGTTTGTAAAATATACCTGTTGAGCCAGTCATAAAACTAACCGGTAAAAATACCGCCGCCATAACCAGTGTAATAGATATAATTGCCCCGGTAATTTCATGCATGGCCTGGTTAGTTGCCGCTTTGGGAGTAAGCGTGGGATCATCTTCCATTTTGGCATGCACCGCCTCCACCACCACAATCGCATCATCCACCACAATACCAATGGCCAGTACAAGGGCAAACAGCGTTAAAAGATTGACAGAGAATCCAAAGAGATTCATGAAAAAGAAAGTACCAATAATAGCAACCGGAACTGCTATAGCCGGGATCAGGGTAGATCTGAAATCCTGAAGGAATATAAATACTACAATAAATACCAGTATAAAGGCTTCCACTAAGGTATGCTCAACCTGGTTGATGGATTCATCAAGATCGGTTTTAGTACGATAAAACTGATTGTATTTAATTCCCTTAGGAAAATCCTTTGAAAGTTTTTCCATTAGTTTATCAAGGGAAATCTGGATTTCATTGGCATTTGACCCTGATAATTGTATAATACCAATCGTAATTCCATCGTGTCCGTTCAGGCGGTTTACACTACTATAACTATAAGCGCCGAGTTCAACACGTGCAACATCTTTTAAACGTAATATAGAACCATCTGAATTTGAACGGATAGCAATATTCTGATATTCCTCCGGTTTCGTAAGCTTGCCTTTATATTTAATTACGTATTCGAATGCTTCGTTACTTCGTTCTCCAACCCTGCCTGGTGCCGCCTCCAGGTTTTTGTCCTGAATAGCACTGATGACTTCATTAGGGGTAATTTTGTAGGTTGCCAATTGACTTGGATTTAACCAAATACGCATTGAATAATCTTTAATACCACCAAATACACTGGCAGAACCTACACCAGAGATACGTTTGATTTCGGGAATTATATTGATCTGAGCATAGTTATTTACAAAAACTGCATCGTATTTTTTTGGATCCTCTGAGTAAATACCTATCGCACCAATAAAGCTATTTTGCTGTTTAGTAGTTGTTATACCATATTGTACAACCTCTGCAGGCAATTGGCTCGTTGCTTGTGAAACACGGTTTTGCACGTTAACAGCGGCCTGATCAGGATTCGTACCTTGTTTAAAATAAACCGTGATACCCAATGTACCATCATTACTGGCAGTAGAGGTCATGTATGTCATGTCCTCCACACCATTAATTGCCTCTTCCAATGATGGAGTCACCGAACGTAAAATCGTTTCGGCATTAGCACCCGGGTACACAGCTGTTACCAATACCGACGGAGGTGCGATATTAGGAAAGCGCTCTAAGGGCAGCTTTGTTAAGGCAAGTATACCAACGATCACCAATAATATGGAGATCACTGTTGAAAGTACCGGCCTTTCTATAAATTTTTGAAACATGACTTTTAAACTTTAAGTTTTATATTAATTTTTTGTTCTTACAACAGCTACTTTATCTGCTGCCTTTTGAGGCTGGATAACCATGCCTTCCTGTAATTTATCAATGCCGCTTAACACAATCTGGTCGCCAGCTTTTACGCCGTCTTTAACCAAATAATTTTCGCCAGCTTTACCAACAATAGTAATCGCTTGTTTTTTCACCTTACTGCTGTCACCCACAGTAAATACAAATACTTTATCCTGCATATCAATAGTAGCCGACTGTGGAATGACCAACGCATCATTGTGTTGCAGGCTCAGACGGATCTTTCCAGTGTTACCAGATCTGATCAGACCTTCCGGATTTGGAAAACTCGCTCTGACAGTAATGGCACCGGTATTCTTGTCAAACTGACCGTCAATCACATCGATCTTACCAGGTTTGGCATATTCGGTATTGTCGGCAAGCAGTAAAGTAACCGCAGGCAATTGTTTCAGTTTATCTTTCAGTGTCTGGCCAGGATATTGCTGCTTAAAGTTCACAAAATCCTTTTCACCCAAGGAAAAATACACGTGCACATCATGTACATCAGACAATTGAGTTAAAGCTTCCACATCTGTCGGACCAACCAGACTACCACGTTTTTTCAGCAGTCTTCCAATATAACCGCTTACAGGAGCTTTAATTAAGGTATAGCCCAGATTAATAGAAGCGGTAGAAACATTGGCTTTAGCCTGCTCCACATTCGCTTTTGCAGCCAGTGCAGTTGCTTTAGCAGATTTTAACTGAAATTCAGAGATCACTTTGTTTTGCACCAGCGGCGTTAAACGCTCTACCTCCAGCTGGGCATTAATCACCGCCGCTTCTGCAGAATGCTGGGCTGCAAGCGCGTTGTTTAAAGCTGCACGGAAAGGCAGTTCATTGATTTTAAAGATGGACTGACCGGCAGTTACAAAAGCACCTTCATCCACAAATACTTTATCCAGTGTACCGCTCACCTGAGGGCGAACTTCAACATTTACCGTACCTTCAATGGAGGCAGGATATTCCTGGAAGGTTGTTTCCGTTCCGGAAACAACAGCGGCCACAGGTAAGGCAGGCGGTGGTGGTGCAGCCACCTGAGGATTCTTACTTGAACAAGCCATTAAAAATAAAACAGAGAGTAGTAGTATTGGTTTCATAACGTTATTAGACGATTTAACAGTGTTAGATAATAGGGCGGAGATGGGGGGATATTTCATGATATTTATTATTATGTAGATTTATAACGGATATAAGTGATTTAACAGCGTTAGATGACCAGGTAAAAAAAGGACTAATCGTTTATGAACCGGATAATGCCTTTCAGGGCATCTCTCAGAATATGCTGGTTCATCTCTTCATTTGTTCCTTTCTGAACCAGGTTGATCGAGATCAGGCCATGCACGATAGACCAGAACGTATAATATTTTCTGCAAATCAGATCTTCATCAGGTTCTACCTTCGTAATGAGTTGTCTGATCACATCACCATACATCCGGCTTACCCGTTCTGCTTCCGGCAATGCTTTTTTAACCTCACAGCAAATCATTTCCACACCATACATAATCTGGTAAAACTCCTTGTGTTCAAAAGCGAAATCCCAGTAAGCGATCCACATTGCTTCCATTTGATCGGCTGGATGTTCATACGCATTTCTGGCCGCTTCCACTTTTGCACCCAACAGAATATAACCTCTGCTGGTCAGCTCTAAAAGAATGCCTTCTTTGTTTGCAAAATATTCATAAATGATTGGCGCAGTGTACTCAATAGCATCCGCAATTTTGCGCATACTCAAAGCCTGCCACCCTTCTTCCTGGGCAATCTGAAGCGCAGCATCCAGGATGTTATTCCTGGTCTCTTCTTTTAAACGCTGGATTCTTTCTTTGCTTCCCATGATTAAATTTATTGAGGTGTAAATAATTTAACACCGTTAAGCAAATGTAGATACTTCTTAAATAAGAATCTATCATTCATTTGTCAAAATGAGATGACAAGGCTTTAAATGCTTTTAAACACGCTTATTCTGTCAAAACTTGTCTAAAAGATTTAGGCGTCCCCTGCATTTGACGTCTAAAAAAAATATTAAAATTAGCAGGATATTCAAATCCCAGACAATAGGCAATCTGCGCAACATTCCATTCCGTGTGTTTCAACAGGGCCACAGCTTCGTTCGCTATTCTTTTAGAAATATGTTCAGAAGTTGTTTTTCCGGTCACCTCCTTAACTGCATGGTTCAGGTGGTTTACGTGAACCGCCAGTTTAGCCGCAAAATCATGCGCCGTTTTTAGCTCCAGGATATGATCCGTAGAGCCGATCGGAAATTGTCTTTCCAGCAGTTCCATAAAGAGCGAAGCCAGACGTACCGAAGCATTGCTGTGTTTAATATCTGTAGATGCAGGCTGTACTTTGATTGCCTCATGAACAATCAGGTTCACATAGTTGCGGATCAGGTCATATTTATGCACATATTCCCCGTTCATCTCCTCCATGATCTTTAAAAAGAGTTCCATAAATATCCCCTCCTGATGTTCATCTATCCGGATCAGCGGACAGCCATGAATTCTCCACAACAGGGACTCTTTCAGACTCTCGTTCTTTTTACGCATAAAATTTTCCGTAAAAAGACAAAAGTATCCACCCTGTGTTTCAGAGGTTCCCTCCCAGGAATAGGGTATATTTGGGTTTGTAAACAAAAGCGCGCGTCCTTTCACCTCGATACGTTCATTTGGAAAATGAAGTATACCACAACCAATGATCAGAGAGATCTTGTAAAAATCTCTCCGGTTATAAGGTGATGGATTGGCAGAGCAATAAACCGACCTTTTAAATACATTAAAATGGCCAATATCGTTCACCATTCCCAAACTTGGGACCACAACTTCAGGCCGGTTAATTTTAAGCCTGTCGTAAAAATCCTGCAGCGTTTCGCTTTTTAATACATTATAAAATTCCTGGTTTCTGGCCGGCATATGACGATGATAAAAAAACTAATATAAAGTTAAGACTTTATTACAGTTCCGTCACGCATTTCTTCACTCGGTTCTGTCACAAATTCATCACCGGCATTCAAATTTCCAAAAACCTCTATCCTGTTATCAGTTTCACGGCCTTTCTTAACAGCTACTTTTTCCGTTTTGCCGTTCACTACTTTGATCACAAAGAGCCCCTCACTCGTATCGAGTAATGCTTTTTTAGGAACGGTGAAGGTACTCGCATTGGCCGGGAGCGGGATACTGACCTCTGCCACCATACCTGGCAACAGTTTTTTATCGTTGTTCAGCACATCCATTTCTACCTTTTCAGAACGCAAACGCAGATCCAGTGCTCCTGCCAAACGCTTCACATCAGCTGTAAAAGTCTGGCTTGGAAGAGATTTAACCGTAAAAGTAACCTGGTGCCCGTCTTTAAGATAGCCTGTATATACCTCCGGAATAGAAATGGCCAAACGAAGTTTCTTTTGCTCCTGCAAAGTAAACAACGGGAATTCCGATCCTTTTCCTGAAGGACCGACATAAGCCCCCAAGTTCACATTTCTTGCCGTGATGATCCCGCTAAACGGCGCACGGATCTCCAGGTAGTTCTGAATTGCACCTACTTCTTTTAAAGCTGCTTTCGCCGCTTCAAACTGCGCATAATCTGAGTTCTTTCTCGCCATGGCCTGATCCAGATCATTCTTGGAAATGGTACCCGGTGTTTTACTGGTTTCAAACAAGCGGTCATAATTCGCCTTACTGGCTGTATAAACTGCTTCCTGAGCCTTAAGTTTAGATTGCGCAGCTGCAATCTGCGAAGTCATTTCTGGTGCTTCCAGTGTCATGAGCAGTTGTCCCTGGGTAACCTGCGAGCCGATATCTGCTTTTAATGTTTTTACAAAACTGCTCACTTTGGCATACAGGTCTACCTGTTGGTAAGCCGTCAGTTCGCCTGGCAGACGAAGTGCTGTAGACAATTTCTCTTTTTCCAGTTTAAAAGTAGCCACAGGAGCTGCTTTCTCTGTTTTTACCTCTTCTTTCTTCGCTGAAGCTGTACAGCCATGCAATATTGTAACCAGGGCCAAGCCGCCTGCAACCAATGTACCCTGAAATATCTTTGTTTTCATTTCTATCAAATTTAAATATCTTACCATTAATCTGCTAAACCTTTAATGTAATGCTTGCTTTCTTCATCTTCCGGATCCAGTGAAATGGACTGCGTAGATACTTTACCCTGTACCCAGGCAAATACCAGAGGCAGGATCACCAGAACAGCAAAAGTAGAAGCGACCAAGCCGCCAATTACTGCTCTTCCCAGCGGAGACACCTGATCCCCACCCTCTCCATGTCCTATCGCCATTGGAAGCATACCCGCCACCATGGCCACACTGGTCATGATGATCGGCCTCAGCCTTAAAGCAGCTGCTTCTTTTGCCGATTCCAGCGCA